>JAJCYG010000053.1 GCA_029263055.1 Actinomycetes bacterium | reverse complement strand
CGTCCCATTCGGACCGCTGAGCGCCAGCGGCTTCTTTCCACTGGTTCAGTTCATCCGCATTGGGAACGTAGTAGCTTGTGCCGGCTTTGGCCATCTCCGCCATGGCGAAGGCGCGCGAGGCGGGAACCTGAGCCAGGTTTTGCTGGAAAGTGATTTCCGCACCGGCCTTCACGCCGCCTCTGGCGGCATCGGACAGGCCATTGAGCCATTTTAGATTGCAGGAATAGACCTGAGCGTCCTCCACCGACTTGATGAATGAGACATTTTCCAGCAAGCCGCTGAAGCCAGCTGCATACAGTGCCACAAGGGCCGGGTCGAGGCCGTCCGCCACACCTTCCTTGATCGCCGTGGGAGTTTCGCCCCACGCCACCGGGGTTGGGTTGGCGCCGGCCATACGGTAGAACTGCTGCAGGATTTTCGAGCCCGGAACACGGAACTTCATGCCCTTCATGTCTTCCGGAGTCTTCAGCACCTTTCCAAAACCCTTACGAACAGCTGCTGTGCGCGGGTCCAGCACCAGATAGGCCAGGACGTCAAAGCCGCGCTCGTTCACGCGCTTGTGCACCTCTTTTTGCCAGACGGAACTGGTGACCAGATTGGTGAACTTCTGATTGGTATTTGCCCAGTAAGGGACATTGATAAGATCGATGGCCGGTGCAAAGGGCGCGAAGTTGGACACCGAATGCTGCGCTGCCTGGATGGTGTTGGACTGAACCTTGGAGGCCAGTTTGCCACCCTTGCCGAGCACTCCGCCCGGCGACAGCTTCACATAAACCTCGCCGTTGGTAAGGTTCTGGATATTCTCTTTCAGGTTGAGCTGCATGATGGGGTAGTAGCGCGTCGCCCCGACGATATACTCCGTCGCCAGGTTCATGGTGCTCTTGGCGGCGGACTGGCGTTCCTTCTCTTCCTTGGCTGTTTGGGCGACGGCCTCTTCACTGAAGAAGGGCATGCCGGCGCCCGTCAGCGCTACGGCGGTCAGGCCATAAGCCTTGGAGAGCTGAATGAACCGGCGCCGGTCCATGGTCTGATTGAATACTGGCTTACGCATCAATAATTCCTCCCTATTTGAGTTTTTTTGCTGTTGTATCCCGGTTGTTTTCCCGGAAATCTAGTTCTCCTCCTTGTTGCCGCGTTCGGCGAGCGCTTCTTTGTAGAGTGTGCCCATAACGAAAAGCACGACGGCCAGGAGAAGCAGAATGAACTGCACGGTGTCGCCAAGGTGGAGCGGGTTGCTGGCGCCCAGCAAAACCTGAGCCTTGGCGATGAGAATATCGGCCACGAGAACGGCGAATACGACACTCGCAGCGATCAACGATGTGGCTGGCTTGCGCCAAAAGGGATTCATGAAGGACTCCCACAGTGGACACCCATGCCAGCGCGATTTGTGCGCTGCGCGACTGGCCGGACCTGCTCGGGAGAATTGCTCGCCGGAAGGTCTTGATACGTGCCACTCAACAATCTACACATCAATTATGTAAGCGCTTTCATAAGACATGAGATACAATGATATTCAGAGAGTCAAATAGAATCGGTCTCGTGAAGCCGATGATCGATGACCTGGGACGCTAGAGAATTCGAGATGTGCAATGGAAGGTGAGCGCAAGCGCAAAAGGAACGGGTTCGGCCAGAACGCCATCAAGCTGAGCGATGTTGCGCGCAAATCGGGTGTTTCATCGGCCACCGTCAGCCGCGCACTGAACTATCCGAACAAGGTCAGTGAACAGTCGCGCCAGCGTATTCAGGAGGCTATCTCGGAACTGGCCTATCTCCCGAACTCGGCCGGCCGGGCGCTCGCGTCGTGCCGGACCCGCACACTGGGCGCGGTTATACCGACATTGTCCAATCCGGTCTTTGCCGCCAGCGTGGAGGGATTCGAGACAACGTTGAACGAGTTGGGATATTCAGTCATCGTTTCAAGCACGGACTATCATCTCGAGAGGGAAGAACAGCAGGCGCGGATACTGATCGAACGCGGTGCATCGGCGCTGATGCTCATGGGAGCGAAGCACGGGCCGGAACTGCGCCACTTGCTGGCGACGCGAAATATCCCGTTTGTGAATACCTGGATTTACGATCCGCATAGTCAGGATCCGAGTATTGGCTTCGACAACGAACATGCCGCAAGGCAACTGGTCGACCACCTGGTGGAACTTGGCCACAAGAACTTTGGCATGATCGCAGGCATGACCGGTGAGAACGACCGCGCGGCGGCGCGGGTGAAGGGTGTGCGCGAGGCGTTACTGCAGCGGAATCTGTCTTTGCCGGAGATGAATGTCATCGAGTGCGACTATTCGGTCAGCAGCGGGCGCAGCGGGTTCAGGAAACTGATGGATCGGGTCAATCCTCGCCCGACAGCCATCATTTGCGGCAACGACTTGCAGGCATTCGGAGCTATATTCGAGGCCGGGGCGGAGGGGCTGGAAGTATCTCGCGATGTCTCGGTTACGGGCTTCGACGATATCGAAATGGCTTCCCATGTACCACCGGGCCTGACGACCATGCACGTGCCGACGAGGGAAATGGGCGTTGCCGCTGCCAGGTTTCTGGAACAGCGGCTCACCGGGCAACCAACTCGCACGCACCTTCGCATGGACGCGAAGCTGATTGTCCGCGGCAGCACGGGTCCAGCTCCGGATTGATCATTTGATGTTGCGGTAAATCCGGGATGACTGTTCGGGGTGTCGGCAGACTCATTAAATGGACTGGCTGGCGGAGGGGGAGGGATTCGAACCCCCGGGACGCTTGCGCGCCCAACGGTTTTCGAGACCGCCCCATTCAACCACTCTGGCACCCCTCCGCAGAGATACGTCTGATTGTGGCCGTGAGACTGAACCCTCGATATCGGGAGTGGTTGAACAATTCAAGGGCTAGCACGCTCCCGCTTCACGGGGGGCGATCAAAGGTTATGAGCGTTTTTCAGCCACCAGGGTCGCCGGCGAGATCAGAACGCCGAAATCCTCACACCAGACAACGACGCTCTTGAAGGCCGACATGTCGGCTGACGCGGGCACCGGGAAAATCTGGCTGCCCTTGAAGGCCCGGATTTTGCCCAGATCAATTTTTCCCGCACTCTTGAAATCCGCGGCGCTGCGCACCTTGGCGTGATCGACCAGATACACATGGAACGCGGGGCCTGGACCAACCTGGAAATCGTCCGCCAGGTGAACGGTCTTGCGGCTGTCTCCTTCGCCATAGAGCGTCACGTGGCCCTTGCCATAATGGACCGGGTCGGACGGGTTGGCGTGGATGAATTCGCCTTTGGCGAGCTCCACCCGGGCGCTGTTCTGGACCAGTTGCTCCGTTGCGGCGTCGTTCAGGAACCAGAACGGATAGATGAATATGCCGAGCGCGAAGCCGAACAGAGTTCCGGCAAGTGCGCCCACGGCGGTGCCAAACAGTAAGCGTTTCATTTTCAAATCTCCTGTATCTTCAGCGAGTATGCACGGGTCCGCGGGGGAGGGGAAATCCCGAACCCGTGCATTCCGCGCCGTTTTGTTTGTCCAATGAAGGTGAAGGTAGGCAGCGCCGCTCCGCTCCGCCAATGCCGATGCGATATCGATTCAATTTACCAAGGCTATGATGCCGGTTGCCGCTTTGCCGGGGGATGGGCAAGACCGGTATGCAATAAAAAAAGGGGGCACAGGGCCCCCTCTCATCAAAATGTATTGCCGAGACGAAATATTCTCAGCCCGTCCCGCCAGCTTTAAGCCGCCGCGACGTCGGTGAGGAATTCGTCGACGACGCTTTGCAGCTTGTCGGCGTTGCTCGATACATCCTGAGCGGCTTTGAGCACCTCATCGGCGGCCTTCTGGCTCTCATCCGCAGCCTGGCTGACGCCGGTGATGTTCTGGGAGACCTCGTTCGAACCGGCAGCCGCCTGCTGCACATTGTTCGAAATCTCCGACGTCGAAGCGCCCTGCTCCTCAACCGCCGCCGCAATCGCTTCGGTCGCGGCGGAAACCTCCGTCATGGTCTCGGCAATGCCGCGAATGGCCTCAACCGAACTGTCGGTCTCGCGCTGGACGCTGGTGATCTGCTCGGAGATAGCCTCTGTGGCTTTCGCCGTCTGCGTGGCCAGCTCCTTGACCTCGGATGCGACCACAGCGAAGCCCTTGCCGGCCTCGCCCGCACGCGCGGCCTCGATGGTGGCATTCAGCGCCAGCAGGTTGGTCTGCTCGGCGATGTCCTGAATCAGCGAGATCACCTCGCCGATCTTCGAGGCGGCTTCCGCCAGGCCCGCGATCTTGGCATCGGTCTCGCTGGTCGCCTCGCTGGCCTTGCCCACAACTTCCTTGGTCTGGGTGATCTGGCGTGAAATCTCGCTGATCGAGGCGCTCAGCTCTTCCGACGCCGCCGCCACGGCCTGAACGTTCTGCGAGGCTTCCTCCGAAGCGGCTGCAACGCTGGTTGCCTGGGCCGTGGTCTCCGTCGCGATCGAGGACAGCGATTTGGAGGTGGATTCCATCTGGTCGGTATTGGCCGAAACGGTCTGGAGAACGCCCTGGGACGTCTCGCGGAAGCTGGAAATGAGATCGTCCACCTTCTTCTGGCGCGCCGCGCGAGCCTCTTGCTCCTTCTCACTCTCGGACATCAGACGCGCACGCTCGATTGCATTGTCCTTGAAGACCTGCACCGCGCCGGCCATCTCGCCGATCTCATCACGTTGACCAACGGCGGGCACCTCAATATCCGTGTTGCCGTCGGCGAGCGTCTTCATGGCGCCGGTCATTCCGGCTATGGGTTTGGTAATGCTGGTGATGGCCACGTAAACAATGGCTCCGCCAATCAGAATCACGGCCGCAACCGCAGCCAGTATCAACATGAGCTGGTTCTTGGCGCTGTTCAGCAACTCTTTTGAGTGGTGAATCAAATCCAAACTGATCTTGTCCTCGACCTTCTTCAGCAACTCAATCTTGGCCGTGATGGATTTGAACCAGTGCCCCGCCTCTATCCCCTCGGTAGAGCCTGTCTCGCGACTGGTAATGGCAATGTTGCGGAGACGCTCAACCTCATCAACGACGGGGCCGGTGAGCGTTTCCGCGTAATATTTTTTCTGCCCGGGCAGTGCAAAAATTTTGAAGCGGGAGAGATACGCTTCCTGCTTGGCAATCAGGCCGATAAATTTATTTAAGATTTTCGGCTTGAACTCACCTGAAGAATACCCGGCAGCTCCCATGGCTCGCTCGACGCCTGCGCTTTCCTTGGCTTCCAGCAAGCTCGTATAGCCAGCGATAATGTCCGTGATTTCAACGTTCGAGCTCAGCACAGCCATATGCTCGACGATGTCCAGCAGTCTGTGTATCGTGGGCGTGTAATAACCGGCCATCTGAGCGACAGAGAGTTTAAACTGATGAACTCCCTCGCGGGTCGTCTGCAGATTTTCAAGAGCAGCGTTGGCCTGTTTCACCATCTCCTGAATTTCGTGGTCATATGAGGCAATATCGAAGCTCTCAAGTTCCTTTTTGAGAGTCTGATGCTTTTCATCGGTGAAAACTTTTTGTTCCTTGAGCGTGTCGGAAAACTTGGCGCCCTTGGAGGAGATATATACAGCCGATGCGCCGCGCTCCTTTTGAAGCTCATGAACCAGAAGGCTCAGCTCCGGCGCGAGGTGCGCAAGGCGTTCAACCTTGTGCATCTCCTCTGAGCGGTGCCAATTCTCCAGCATAAACACGCCTGAGAAGACCAGGAATGCCAGGATGGGCACTGATAACGCCATCAGGACGCGGCCGCCCACGCGGATATTATTGATAAATCCAAGCCGATCGGAAAGTGCCATGGTCATTAATCCTCAAGCAGTATTCGCTACTGGCCCGCGATGCTCGATATCCATGGCTGAAGGCGAAAAAATGCCTTTGGCCGATGCTCGCATTGCGCGTGCCACATGGCTAACTACACTGATAAATTGGTAAATTAACTCCTAAGGCTGCAAAGATTCAGTTTACAGCCTCAAATTGCAATAAGAATACTTATCAATAATATCAATTAGTTATGGCGAAACTAGACCTGCGTCATTCTGTCACCAGGGGAATGTTTCGCGGCATACGGGAAAAGGGGTATTTCCTCAAACCCAGCCCTTCAATTCCCGTTCAACCACGCTCTGAATAACCTTCATGCCTTCGGCTGAATCGTTCAGACAGGGGATGGCCGCGAAATTCTTTCCCCCCGCCTCTTTGAAGATATCGCCATTCTCCACGGCGATTTCCTCCAGCGTCTCGACGCAGTCGGCGGCAAAGCCCGGCGTGAGAATCGCGAGGTTCTTAACACCGTCCCGCGCCAGCGTTTCCACGGTCTTGTCCGTATAGGGCTGAAGCCATTCCGCCTTGCCGAAACGCGACTGGAACGTCATGCGCAGAAAGTCTTCACTCCACCCGAGTTTTTCACGCAGCAGCCGCGTGGTCCTGGCGCAATGGCAGTGATAGGGGTCGCCCTTCTCGAAATACTCGACCGGCAGCCCGTGGAACGAGGCGAGGATCACCTCCGGTTTCCATTTCAGTCTGGCGACTTCTTTTTTGAGCGATTTGGCCAGCGCGTCGATATAAACCGGATCGTCGTGATAGGGCGGCACGGTGCGGATGGCCGGCTGCCATCGCATGTCCTTCAACGCATCGAACGCCTTGTCATAGGCGGTCGCCGTCGTGGCGGCGGCATATTGCGGATAGAGCGCGAACAGCAGAATGCGCTCGCACCCCTGCTCCTTGAGCGCCTCGATGCGGCTCCTGGTCGACGGATTTCCATAGCGCATACCCCAGTCGACGGCGATCTGGTTTTTGCCCTTCAGAGCCTTGGCCAGCTTCTCGCTCTGAGACCGGGTGATGGTGCGCAAGGGAGACTCGTCACGCTTCTTGTTCCAGATCGACCGGTAAGCCTCGCCAGAGGAAAAGGGGCGCCTTGTCAGGACAGGCCCGTTGAGAATGAACCACCACAAAACCCGGTTCACCTCGATAACACGGCGGTCGGAGAGGAACTCCTTCAGATAGCGCCGCATGGACCAGTAATCCGTGCCGTCGGGTGTGCCGAGATTAATCAGCAGCACGCCAACCTTGCCAATGGCCGGTTTGGGGTGCCCGTCAGGCGTAAAACGGTCATCGGGAAGGAAATTATGCCCGCGTCGCGGCTTGGTCATGAAACGTGCCTTTTAGGTGTCTTCTCATGCGCTCAACTGCGCCCATGTGATAGTGCATTCGCCGCCGCAACCCAAGAGTAAGAAAAGTCCTGCGCGGCAATATCAACTCGGTTCCAAACCCCTGCCGGGCAGGAGAGGATGTTTTGTTCAGCCGGCCACTTGTATCCGTTTGCAAAACCCGCCAATGCTTCGGGCCATGTTGCTTATGTTCCAGAGTCTGTTTGGAATTGTGCTGATACCGCTTCTCGCATGGGCGCTATC
>JAJCYG010000052.1 GCA_029263055.1 Actinomycetes bacterium | reverse complement strand
CAAAATGGTCCGTTGGATTGTTTTCTTTTTTCTTTTTGGTTCAGGGAGTCTTTTCTTCTGAACTTTATGCTGATTCTTCTGCAGAGGTTTTGGTGAATATACTTTTGCGTAAAGGGGTTCTGACCCAAGAAGAAGCGGTTGAGGTATTAGGTGAAGTTGAAGAAGTTGAGGCAAGCAGGGAAGTTCTTTTAAATAAAATTCCCAAAAAGGGGGCAACCCTTGTTAGCGGTCTGTATGGTAAAAAACATATTCTTTTTGGACGGGTTCAATTAGATGCACGGTTTGGGGATGAAGTGCTAAGGGGTAGCGATACCTTTGAAATTAGAAGGGCTCGAATCGGAGTTAAAGGGGAAATTATTGACGACTTAAAATATAAAATCGAGTTCGATGGTACCGATGACCCCCCATTAAAGGATGCCAAGATTTATTTTACTAAATATGATTGGGCGAATCTAACCGTGGGTCAATTTAAAGCCCCTTTTTCTCGAGAAGAACTCACTTCTTCATCGCAAATCGAGACCATGGAACGTTCGAATGTGACCAATGCGATTGCGCCTGGCCGACAAGTTGGAGTCTCTTTGAGTGGCAAATTCCTAAATGGTTTTTTGAAGTATAAGGCAGGTATTTTTAATGGGAATGGGGACAACACAAGAAATGATAATGATGATTTTTTATATGCCGGCCGAATTGTTTTGCGACCCTTTGAGGATGAGATTGCGGGAAAACAGGCTAAGTTAGAGTTTGGGGGCAATATTGGAGTCTCAGAAGATGATGAGGTTGATTTAGAGGATCTTGGATTTGAAGAATTTAAAGGAGACCGGGAAATCTATGGCCTAGATGGAATGTTTTCCTGGGGCCCTTTTTCTGTTAAAGGGGAATATTTACGGGCAGATTTAGAATTTGATGGGGCGCCAGGGAGTCTGGCTGTTCCTGCTACCTTTACTCCAGCTGTAGCGGCACTTCCTGCGGTAGATGTGACTTCGGATGGCTACTATATTACAGGTTCTTATTTTATTTTACCCAAAAGGTTGCAATTTGTGACCAAGTGGGAAAAATTGGACTTAGAAGGGGGATCTGACTTTGATGCCCTTACTTTGGGAATGAATTATTACTTCACAGAGTATAGCGAAAAAGAGAAATCAACCCGCTTTATGGTGAACTATGTGCATGGCGATGAGGATGGAAGTGATGAGGAAGATCAAGTCTTAGCTCGTATGCAAGTTCTCTTTTAGATTAGGCGGCTTGTAGCTCTAACACAAATATTTTTTCTCCCTGTGGCCCCCGTTCAAAGGAGAGTTCTCCTCCTAGATCATGCATAATTCCATAAGAAAGAGAGAGCCCAAGCCCTGTTCCTTTCCCTTCAGGTTTAGTGGTAAAAAAGGGCTCAAATAAATGTTCTTCTATCTCTTTGTTTAAACTGAGTCCGTTATCTGAAACAAAAATAGAAACTCTATCTGTGCCCACGCTTTTACCATAAATATGAATACAAGCGCTTGAAGAGTTTGAAAGTTCCTCAAAAGAATCTCGGGCATTAGTGAAAAGGTTTAAAAAAACTTGTTGCAACAAATTGTTTACCCCGCTTACCTTTGGAAAATCAGCTGGAACTTCATTTAAAACCTCTATATTATGTTCCTTTAATTGTGCTTCAATCAAGGCCAAAGACGAATTAAGAACAACGTTAACATCTGTCGGGCCGGTTTCTGTTTTAATAGGATGAGCAAAAGCGACTATTTTTTTTATAATTAGAGACATTCTTAAAGCTTGTTCTTCAATGACCTTTAAGTCTTTAGCAAAGTTCTGGTTTTTTCCTTTTTCAAAATCTTGTGACATAGCTCTTGAAAAACTGAGTATACCTGTTAAAGGTTGGTTGAGTTCATGAGCAATTCCAGTTCCGAGTTCTCCTAAAGCCGCCATTTTACCTGCCTGAATAAGTTTAGTTTGAACCTTTTTTAGCTCTTTATAAGCCCTTTCTATTTCATGCGCTTTTTTCTTTGCCTCATTAGATGTGGCAATTGCAACAGCATAGTTTTTTTCTTTTTCAATTAACTTTTTAGTTTCTCGTAAATCATGAGCAATGACGATGATAGAATTATGGTTGGTGAGCACTGTTCCAGACAAGTGCATAGGAACCTCTTTTCCTTCTTTTGTTTTAAATATCTCTTCACTCTCTATCCACATCCTTTTTTTAAATATTTCAGTTATTTTTTTATAATTATATTTTTCTCCTGCTTTAGAAAAAAGAGAAGAAAAAGGGGTTTGAGCAAGCTCGTTTTCTTTATAGCCTAATGTTTTTTCAACAAATTTGTTTACAAATAAAATCTTTCCGTTAGGTTCAATGGCAATAAGACAATCAGTCATAGATTTGATGATTTCCTCTATATAGTTTTTAGATGCTTCTGCTTCATCTCTATAAGCTTGAATATCTTCACCCATTTTATTAAAAGACTTTGCTAAGAGACCCATTTCATCCTTAGATTTTATTTTTATTCTAAAACTCAAATCACCCTCAGATATTTTTTTTGTTCCCTCTATCAACTTGAGAAGTGCTTGAGTCAAAACTCTTCCCATAATGAAAGCAATGAATATTCCAAAAAATACACCGACTACACCACCTATCACTGAAAGGATTTGAATCCTTTTACCTAATTCGAGCATCGTCATCTTTGATGTTGAAATCCTCTGCTCAAGATTTTTGGACAGATTTTTCATCAAAGTATAAGTTGATTCTGAAGAGCGAATAGCTGATTCTCTCATGATTAAAGCTGTGGAGCCTGCCGTATCAAGTTGGACTTCTTCATGGTAGTTTAATATCGAAAGCTTAAAGTCTTTTACCGTTTTAATAAGCTCTTCTGCTAGCTCCTTTTCCTCTCCGTGAAGTATGTTTTTTAGATTCTTGCTTTCCTTCAGCAAACGATTTACCGGGATCAGTACATTTTCCAGGCTATTCCAATCTGTTTGCACAAAATTTTCATATGAAGAAAATACTTCACTGAGAAGGGTCTGAAAAAAATAAATATTTTTTAAAAGCATTGTTGAGCCTGTTTTTTTTTCTGATAGAGTATTATTTAGAAAAGAAAAGTCCCTTAAAATGTTTTCTTTAAAGATAATGATTTTTTGTTGAAGGAGGGAAGCACCAGAGCCAGCTATATCATAGTTTTTTTCTTCGTTAAAATCAATTATTGTTATTTTAAAATTATTTAGAGTGTTTGTAAAATTTTGTATAGCTTCTTGTTCTTTTCCTTCTGCTATTTCTTCCAAACTTTTGAGTTCTGATAACATTCGATTTAGAGGGATTATAATATCGTCTATACTATTAATTTTTGATGTTAAATAATCATTAAATGAACGTTTCGATTCTACAAAAAGGTTATTGAGTAAGTGTAGTTTTTCGTCGACAGGTGTGTCTTTAGTCAAAAGAGTCGTTAGAAGAGCATAGTTTTTTTTTGCGCTAAAAAAATAAATAGAAGACAGACTTAAAATAATAAAAACTAACAATCCTAGCCCCAGATACCGAATTGTTTTAAATGAAAACATTTATTCCTCTATTTTGAAAATTTTAATGTTAATGCTTCAGAAACATCTCCAGCACCATATAGCGGTTGAGACAAGGCTTTATTTGGCTCTCTTCCTGCAATTTCATAACGCGAGACCCCAAAAGTGTAATTTTCAGAAATTGTGAATGGCACATCATCGGGGTTACCTGTGTTAAGGGCCCTTCCAAATTCAATTGTCCATTTACCATCCAGCCATACTCCCTTAGCTTTTATATCTGCACGACTTCCTGAAGGAGCGACTATTTCAAATTTAGAGATATTATCTCCTTGAAATTCATTGATAAGGCGGATTTTATAGGCTGGATCTCCCTCATCTCCCCTTCGGACCAAATAAAAAACAGTTCCGTTTTTAGAAACTGTTTTTTTGGACAAAGGTTGCGAAAAAAAGGTCAAAGTCTGTATTTTGTCGTCTGCATAGCCCACAGGGTCTGTTCTCTTTGCCTTCCAAAACCAAATATCGGCTACATACGATTTATCGCTATAAAGACTTAAGTCTGTTGGCATCGATTCCATATTCCATTTAAAAACAAAACAATCTTCCCTTTTAGGCCCTGTTTTATAAGTTTTCGATTCTTTGTCCCAAAACAAAGTCTTATGTTCTCTTGATTCATTTGCATCGGGAAAAGTAACTAGAAAAAAAATCTCTTTATCTGTATAAATTGCTTTTAGCGTCATTTTAATATTGGCTATTTTGTCATGTGTCACAATCGCTTTTGCTTTTTGCCATACTGTTTCATTGTCTTTTCCGTCAACCATAGGGGCTTGATCCACTTTCTGAGCCACTATTGTTTGATCCGCATAAAGAAGCGAATTCATCCCAACCATTAATGCTAAACTAAGAAAACCAATCCATCCTTGCTTCATTACCTTTCTCCTTTGTCTTAGGAGGTAATCTTAATTAAAGAAACCCCTTCTTAGTATTAAATTTACCATATATTCCTTAATTAAGGAGGGGCCTCTTATTTTTTGCCAAAACTCTCCAAAAGGCAAAAAATCAAGTATGTTTATTATTGAAGGTTAGATGACTGAATTGTAAAGGGGCATTATGGTTAAGAAGCTATTAGTTGTAGATGATGAAAAAATTATTCATGACACGATTGATCTCTTTTTTCGTGGTACAAACATTGAAATAGAACATGCTTACACCGCTCAAGAAGGGTTAGACAACTTTGACGCAAAAACCTCTTGGATTGTCCTAACAGACATGCGTATGCCAGGGATGAATGGAACCGAGCTTGTTAAGTGTATAAAAGATATTTCTCCGAAGACTCCTGTGATTGTTATGACAGCTTATGGTTCTCCTGAATCAGAGCAAGCATCGAAAGAGGCTGGAGCTTTTTTTTGTTTGCATAAACCTTTTACTGACCAAGAGGTCGAAAAACTAGTTGAAACAATTCTACAACTTTAGAAATTAAAAATAGACGATATATAGTCTTTCAATAACAAGAAAGATGTCATTAAAGCTTTAACCCTTAATGAGATAGCTTTTTCTCTATTTGCCAGAAAAACAGATGTTGGAATTTATGGTAAATTGATATTGAAGCTATTAGATGAGGCTCTCATGAGAGAAAGAGAAGAATAAGAGTGGGGTAATGAGCAGACAAAAAAAACAGAGGGCCCAAATTTTTGTCACAGTGATAGTGGGTGTGATTTTTTCTTTTGCTCTTGCTTTGTGGGTTCATAGGGAAAAAGGTCAAGCTGCTGAATTAAAATTTCAAAACCTATCTCAAGCTCGAATAGAGAGTATTGAAAAAACATTATTTAAAAATTTAGATGTTCTTGCTCCATTTCAACCCTTTTACAATGCTTCAGTATATGTTGATCGTTTAGAGTTTCGCACGTATGCTGCTTCTTTTCTGAAAAAAAACCCAACGTTTCAAACTTTAATTTGGGTTCCTCGGGTTGTTTTTGATGAGCGAGAAGAATATGAAACATTAGCTAAGCAAAAAGGCCTTTCCGATTTTAAATTCAACCAAAGAAATTTTGAAGGGGATTTTGTTCGAGTTGGCGATCAAGAAGAATATCTTCCTGTTTATTACGAAGAACCCTACAAAAATGCGCTTTTCCCTTTAGGGTTTGATTTTTCTTCAGATAAATCGATGATTGACTTTTTAAAAAAAGTACGCAAATCAGGTGAGGTTGGCCTTATTGCTTGGAGAGATCCAATAAATCAAGACAAGGAAAAAGAAATATTTTTATTTGCTATTCAGCCGATTTATAGAAAAACAGTGTCTCTATCGAGTTCAAAGGATCGCTGGGAAAAACTAGAGGGATATGTTTTAGGCTGTATTGAAATAAAGAGTCTGATAGAAATGACCTTAACTCTTTTTAAAGAAGAAGGCGTTAACATCGGATTTTATGACCTCAATGCTCCTTTAGAAGAACAGTTGCTCTATTTTCATCCATCTCGATTAAGTTTTTTAGGACCAGTTGTTGAATCTGATGGAAGTGGGAGAACTTGGCGGGTGCTAAATGAAATAGATATGGGGGGCCAAAGATGGAAGGTGGTCTGTACTTCGTTTAAACCTGGATGGTTTTCAGCCTTTTATTTGGATAGCCTATTTGTTTTTTTTATAGGTCTTTTTTTTACATGTATAATTGCTGTTTTTCTGTGGCTATTTCTCAAACGTCATTCAGAGAAAGAAGAGCTGATGGCGCAACTTTCTAAAAACAACAAACAACTTGAAGATGAGATTGAAACCCGAAAAAAAGCAGAAAAGTCCTTGCTGAAAGAAAAGGACTTTTCTGAAAGGATCATCAGTAGCAGTGTGGATGGGATTTTTTCCCTGGACCTTTTTTTAAATGTCACTCTTTGGAATCCAGGGATGGAATTAATTACGGGGTTTTCTAAAGAGGAGATGTTTTCTAAAAACGTTTTGGAAATACTCCCTTTTTTAAAAGAGATAGGGGAAGACAAAAATCTGAAAAAGGCGGTTGCGGGAAAAATCGTGATGAGCAAAGAGAGACCTTATGAGATACAAAGAACAAAAAGGAAAGGGCTTTTTGAAGCGATTTATTCTCCTATTCGTGGAGAGAGAGGAGAGACTGTTGGGTGTTTGGGGCTTATGCGTGATGTTACAGAACGAAACAAAATGGAGCAACAGATTCTTCGATCTCAAAAGATGGATTCTCTAGGACAGCTGGCTGGTGGGGTTGCGCATGATTTTAACAATTTATTAACAGCCATCTTGGGTTATAGCGACATATTACTTGATTCTAATCTTGAAGATGAAGACGCCATAAAATATGTCACAGAAATCAAAAAAACAGGTGAGCGAGCCGGTGCATTAACGCGTCAACTTTTAGCCTTTAGCCGCAAGCAAATTGTCGAAACTAAGCATTTGAATGTGACATCTTTGGTATATGGAATAAAGCAAATGTTAAGAGAGCTCATTAATGAACAAATTCAATTAGAATTTTCTTTAGCCAACGATTTGAAATATCTTAAAGGGGATAGAGGGCAGATCGAGCAGATCTTTTTAAATCTGGTGGTAAATGCCCGAGATGCTATGCCTAATGGAGGTAAAATTAAAATTGAGACATGTAATAAAGAATTGTCAGAAGATAGCTTAGAAAGACCCGATAGTTTAGAACCAGGTTCTTATGTGTTTTTGAGTATCAGTGATACAGGTGAAGGGATTCCTCCTGAAATAAAAGAAAAAATATTTGACCCTTTTTTTACAACCAAAGATCCTGGTAAAGGAACAGGAATGGGACTCTCTATTGTTTATAGTGTGATCAAACAAAGCGGAGGAGACATTGTTGTTGAAAGTGAGCCTGGTAAAGGAACCACTTTCAAGTTTTATTTTCCTGAAGAAAAAGATCTTTTCAAAGAGGAAGAAGTCTTTGAAGATCAGGTAGAGTCAATAGAAGGAAAGTCCAAAACCATTCTCCTTGTAGATGATGAGGATTCTGTCCGAGTTGTGGTAGGAACAGTTCTTCGAAAAAAAGGTTTTGTTGTTTTGGAGGCTTTTGATGGGGACCAAGCTTTTGAAGTGATTCAAAGTCATGAGCCAGAGATAGAGTTACTTATTACCGATATTGGATTGCCTGGAAAAGATGGGATTACATTGGCTAATCAAGTGAAAGCGATTTCCCCTTCGACAAAAATTCTTTTTATTTCAGGTCATCTAGATAAGTGTGTGGACCAAAGAGGTTTAAAAAAGACAGATTTTATTTTGGCAAAGCCTTTTGCTTCGGATGTTTTGCTTCAGAAGGTTTACGAACTGTTGTTTCAAAAAAAAGCAGCATAGAGAAAGGTATTTTAAAAAGCGAGCATGAGTGAGAACAATAATACGGTTCATTTGTTATTAATAAAAGAGTGTTCTCGGGACCAGATTAAGTTCCAACAGTTTAATGTGACATATGAGCCTACATTTCAGGTCCACATGTGCGAAGAAGAGACAGCCTCTTTAGATCAAATAAAGAAAAAGAAATTTGACCTGATTCTTTTTGATGATGTGACTTCTGAAGATGCTGGCAATATTTTAGAAGAAATCCGAGAGGTGTTTCCCGAAACGTCTGTGATGGTGACTTCTGGAAAATATGAATTATCTCAGTCCAATCCTGAATTGGAAAAAGCGATTAAAGAATTTGTTGAGTTTAAAAAACCTGAGAAAAAGGCTCTTGCCTCAGAGGAAGCAAAATCATCTAATCCCTATTTAAAAAGACTTTTGGTTGTGGATGATGAAGAGGTAATTCACCTTACTTTGGATCGTATCTTAGTCGATTCGGAAATAGAAGTGGAGCATGCCTATAATGCTCAAGATGCCCTTGATCGAATTCATGAGGGATTTGAGGTTGTTTTTACTGATATTCGGATGCCAGGAATGGATGGTATTGAGCTGCTTCGTCGAATCAAACAGATTGATTCGAATATTGAGGTTATTGTGGCGACAGCGTTTGCTTCTGTGGAGACGGCAGTCAAGTCGACCTGGTATGGAGCGCATGCTTATTTGAATAAACCGTTTGAAGATTTGGAAGAGGTATTAACAGAAATAGAGGGGGCATTTAATCGACGAAGAAATACTCAAAAAAATGAAAAACTATATGAGGCCATTGTTAATGGTGATATAGACGCCCTCTTATTAAACGGAAAGTATTATTCTATTCCTTATTTCCGATATGATTCCCCAGAGGTCTCGAAAATTTTATTTGGTACTTTAAACGATGGAATGCTCTTTGTGAATCAGCAAGGAATTATCACTTTTGTCAATCTAAAACTGGCCCATATTTTAGGACAGACCTATCTAGACCTCATTGGAAAACCGTTTACTGATTTTCTTTCGGGAATCAATAAAAAAGATTTCAGAGAAGCGCTAAGTAACATTCATAAACGGAAGCGTGCTGTTCTCTCGGACATTCGGTTAAAATCGAAAAAGGATGTTGAAATTCCTATGATTCTAAATCTTTCTAGTTTTTTTGTAGAAGCCAAGCAGGAAGAAGACATCATGTTGGTTTTAAGTGATTTAACAGATCTTCAGCGGGTCCAGGAACGGGTTGAGACATTAGCTTCTTTGGTTGAACATGCTCAATTTGATGCGGTCCTTATTTACAATGACAAAAATGAGGTTTTGGATGCTAATTTAGCCGCGGAGAGGCTCTTTGACAAGCCTAAAAACACCTTAAAAGGAATGTTTTTGCATGAATTGATTCAACAGGTAGAGTTGGACTGTTTTCAGTTAGAATCTTCATTGACTTCTCCTCTTTTGCCAAAGGAAGGTCGGGTGCAGCGAGAGGACAAAACAACGGTTCCTATTGAGATTTCTGCCAGTAAGATGGAAAAGAAACAATCAAAAGAAAAAAACGGAATGCTTTTTATTCGCGATATTACGGAACGTAAGCAAGCTCAGCAAGCGATACAAAAAGCTGAGCAATTAGAAGCTATTGGGAATTTAGCAGGTGGTATTGCTCATGATTTTAATAATTTTCTCACAGTGATTATTGGTGGGGCCTCTTTAGCTAAAGAATATTTAAAGCCAGAAGACAAAAGCTTTCCGTTATTGGTACAAGTGGAGAGAGCATCGGAAAAAGCTGCTAATTTAGCCAATCAACTCCTTACTTTTTCCAGAGGAGGGAGTCCCCTCAAAAGAGTCACTTCCCTGGAGCCATTGCTTCAGGAGGTCTCTCAATTTGCTCTGAGTGACTTCAATATAGAGTGCCAGCTTTCCTTTAGTCAAGACTTGTGGCCAGTTTCTATTGATATTGAACAGGTCAAAAAAGTTTTTAACAATCTATTTCTTAATTCGCAAGAAGCTATGCCCTCTGGAGGAAAAATTTTAGTAGAAACTGAAAACATTATTATCAGTAAAGATGATACAGAATCAGACAGGTTGCTTGATTTGAAACCGGGCCCTTATGTAAAGATTGCTATAAAGAATGAAGGAACAGAAATTTTAGAGGAAAACTTAGCTAAAATCTTTGAGCCTTATTTTACCACTAAAAAAAATAAGAGTGGTTTGGGATTGTCTACAGTCTATTCTATTATTAAAAGACATAATGGTTCTATTACGGTTCATTCTAGCAAAGAAGAGGGGACTGTTTTTAATCTTTACTTTTTAGCTGCCCAAAAGAGTCAAGAAAAAGCGCATGATAAAATAAATGCACCACAACCGTTATGCGACGCAAAAGGAAAAACAATTCTGATTATGGATGATGAAGACTATATTCAAAAAATTGCAGGACAAATGCTCAAACATTTGGGATATGAAGCGGTTTTCTCTAGTAGAGGAGAAGAGGCGCTCAAACTTTATGAAGAGGCCATGAACAATGGAAAAGTCTTCGACGCTGTGATGATGGATTTGACGATCCCTGAAGGAATGGGGGGTGAAGAAGCGATTGGAAAATTTCGCGAACTTGATCCCAATGTTAAGGCTATTATTTCAAGCGGTTATTCCAATGATCCTATCATGAGCGATTATCAAAAATATGGCTTTTCCGGTATAGTCACAAAACCATATAAACTTCAACAAATCAAAGAGATCCTTCAAGAAGTTCTGAATCATGATGCCGCATAAAATAGAGTTCCGAGTTTGATCCTATTGAGCTCTCTTTTTTTGTTTGATTGAGGGGAGTGTAGAGCGGTCTTATGAAATTTAAGAACTAAAAGAATAAAACAAGTGCCCATATTGTTGCACAAATAAGGCGTTTGAGTCCGGTCGGCTCTTTCTGTTTCATGATTCTCCATATTATGTTTTTTGTGAGAGCCTAATATAGCATGAAATACCCCTATTGTGCATGGCCCTTTTAGACAAGCACTTATCTCGCTCTTTAACCGATATACAGTAGGCATGGTATATTTATATTAGGAGTTAGGCTGTGCTAACTCATGTTTAAACCAAGGGGAATAGATGGATAAATCTAGCCTTGATATTTTGTGGATCATAATGGCTGCTGGATTGGTGTTTGTGATGCAAATGGGTTTTCTCTGTTTAGAAGCTGGTATGACTCGGAGTAAAAACGCGATTCATGTTGCGATTAAAAACATAACTGATTTTGGCATCACCATGATTTTGTTTTGGGCTGTTGGATTTGGGATTATGTTTGGAATAACCCAGGGGGGTTGGTTTGGTTTTACACATTTCTTTACTCTGGTTCTTGAAGGAAAACCTTGGTTATCTGCTTTTTTTCTTTATCAAGTAATGTTTTGCGGAACAGCTGTCACAATTATATCAGGAGCGGTTGCAGAGCGGATCCGGTTTTGGGCCTATTGTTTGATGACGGTTTTAATTTCTACCCTTATTTATCCTGTTTTTGGACACTGGGCTTGGGGTGGCGTTTTTCAGGGCGCCCCTGGTTGGCTGGCTGGCTTGGGTTTTATTGATTTTGCGGGTGCCACTGTTGTTCATAGTGTTGGCGGATGGGCTGCTTTAGCTGTTTTGCTTATAGTTGGTCCCAGAGCAGGTCGATTTCCAAAGAATAAACCTCCACAAGAGATTCCTGGAAATAACTTACCCATGGCAATGTTAGGTGTTTTGCTTTTATGGTTTGGTTGGATTGGATTTAATGGCGGCTCAACACTAGAAATGAATCAAAGCGTTCCTGGAATCATTATCAAAACAATGTTAGCTGGTGGGGCAGGAATGCTGAGTGCCTTATCAATAGGTTGGTTCCTTTATGGTTATCCTAGTGCGAGGCTCGTCATGAATGGGTCTTTAGCTGGTCTTGTTGCTATTACAGCTAATTGTTTTGCGGTCGATGCTGTTTTCTCGATTCTCATTGGTGCCATTGGGGGACTTGTCATGCTTCTCGCTGAGAGATTACTTGAGCGTTGGCATATTGATGATGTTGTCGGGGCTGTTCCTGTTCATTTAGTTGCGGGAATTTGGGGAACCTTAGCTGTTGCTTTATTTGGAAACCTTGAAGTTTTAGACACTGGCTTAAACCGTTTAGAACAACTACAGATTCAAATTTTAGGCATTGTCGTGTGTGGCGTTTATACCTTTGGTATGACTTACTTAATAATGAAATTGATTCATCGAAAAAAATCATTAAGAGTTTCTTTTGAGCAAGAGAAATTAGGCCTTAATGTTGCGGAGCATAGAGCCACAACCGAAACCCTCGATTTACTTTCGGTAATGGAGCAACAAGCGAAAACACAAAATTTAGGCCTTCGGGTTCCTGTAGAACCTTTTACTGAAATAGGACAAATTGCCAGTCGATATAACCACGTGATATCAGCTTTAGAAGATGCTGTTATAAAAACAAAATCGATTGTGGCAACGGCAACCGACGCTATTATCACGTTTACAAAAGAGAGTTTTAAAATAAATTTTGTTAATCCAAGCGCTGAGAAAATTTTTGGATACTTAGACCGGCCAATGTTGAATCAACCTATATTTGCCTTAATAGAGGGAGAAAACGTTGAGAATAAAGACTCTTTTGCTCGGATATTTCCCCAATTAGAGAGAGGAAAACCCCAAGAGATGGTGGGAAAGCGAGCTGATGGAACTAATTTCCCTATGGAAGTGATTATAACCGAAGCTAAGGTTGGTGGTGAAACGTTTTATATAGGAACTTTTAGAGATATTGAAGAGAAAAAAGATGCCGCAGAAAAGCAAAAAGTTTTAGAATTTGAACTGAACCATGCTCAAAAAATGGAAGGTATTGGACGGCTTGCAGGGGGGGTTGCTCATGACTTTAACAATCAACTTACAGCTATTATTGGTTACAGTGAAATTCTTTTAGATCAATTAAACGAGGGCGAGCCTCGATATTCTGAATTAAATGAAATTCTCCAAGCAGCTTATAGATCGAGTGAGCTGACAAAACAGCTTTTACTCTTTAGCCGTCGTGAAGTTGTTGCGGTAGAAAATATTCTGGTTGATGAGCTTGTTGAGCAATTTAAAAAAATGCTCGGCCGGATTATGCGAGAAGACATTGAGCTGATCTTTTTTCAAAAAGCAGAGGCCGGTATTATAAAAATGGATTCAACACAAGTCGAAAACATTCTTACGAATCTATGTGTGAATGCACAAGACTCCATGCTTAAAGGGGGAAAGCTTATCATCGAAACAAGAAACTTTACCTTTGATGAGGCTTATATCGAAAGGCATATTGGCGTTGAAGCTGGAGACTACGTTATGATATCTGTAACCGACAGTGGCGATGGAATTCCTGAGGATGTTCGGCCTCATATTTTTGAGCCCTTTTTTACAACGAAAGAAAAGGGAAAGGGAACAGGGTTAGGATTGGCCACAATTTATAGTATTGTGAAACAGAATGAGGGATATATCGACGTGTATAGTGAAATTGGCCACGGAACAGTGTTTAAGATCTTTTTACCAAGAGTTAAAGAAAAAGAGGAGCTGGTAACAAAGCCTGTAGAAACAGGAAAGCTAGTTGGTGGCAATGAAACTGTTCTTTTGGTTGAGGATGATGGCTCTGTCTGTAAGTTGGCTTTGGCAATGTTAAAAAAACAAGGGTATAAAGTAATTACAGCTGCTAATGGTGAAGAAGCCTTAACTATCGCGAAGCAACAAAAAAAAATAGATCTTCTTTTAACTGATATTATTATGCCTAAAATGGGAGGACATGAGTTAGCCGAAAAAATGGAAGCCTTTTTTCCAAACATCAAAACAATCTTCTCATCAGGCTATACAGACGATGTTATTTTTGAAAAGGGCGTGTTGAAACCAGACACGAACTTTATTCAAAAACCGTACAGAGCCTTTTCGTTGATTTCTCAAGTGAGAGCGGTTTTAGATCAAGAAGATAAAAAAGTTGCCTGATAAAAGTTTAAAAGAGAAGTTTCCTACCCTTTATTTAAGCAGCTCTCTGTTTTTCCTGTACCACCTTAAGGCGGGTTCTTTTAGCATGCGTCAGTGGAGAAGCGGCTAGAACAGGGAGTACAAAAAGAGCGGCTAGGGGTGACATAAAACTACCCACAACAATGGCTAGACCAAAACGTTGTGTGGGCGGAAACGTTGAAAGACAAAAAATAGCAAACCCTGTACAGACAAGAACCGCTGCGCTTAATATTGGTTTCCAAAGTTGAACGCGTGCGCTGGCCCATGCATCCCAGACACCTTTTTTATCTTTTCTCAGACAACGCTTCATTCTGATCAATAGATGCAGCATGGCGTCTACACCCATTGCAATTGAAATATTGGCGGCAGGTGCTGAGATAATATCAATCGGTATTTTTAAATGCCCAAAGACACCAAAGAGGCTTGCTGGGATAATGAGTAGGCTGAAGAAAAGAGCTAAAGTGACTCTCATTGAAAAAGAGATAGCAAACCCCATGACAACAAACGTTAAGATGAGCAGTCCGAGCCCTATAAATATGCTGTTAATGACCATTTGGGTGAGTAGTCCTTGTAGCGGGTAAATTCCACCCGAGAGTTCTGGCACAAAACCATTACGGCGTATGATGTCTTTGAGCGATTGGACAATATCTCGTCGTGATTCCACACGCGTTCCTTCTTTCATTCGTAAAAAGAGCAAGCTTCGTGTTCGATCTTTGGTTAAAAAATAACGTGTAATGTTGTTGTATTCTGGCTTTTCCATGGCATCAAGCAGCATATTCCATCCAAAAAGATTTCCAACTGGAGAGCGTTTTTTTGCTTCGCTCATAATGAGTGGTTGAGAGAGTAGCGTTCCTACAGCGGGATGTTGTTCTATCTCTTTTTGAAGGTTCCACATCTGTTTGTAAACTTTGTTTGTATTCAGAGGCGTTGCTTCTTTGTTTCTAATAACAAATTTTAAAGGGCTGCTGCCTCCATCTGAATCAATGTAATCTAAACTCTCGCGTAGAGGGGTCTCTTTCTTAAAATAAGAGAGCATACTAGGGTCTGTGTTAATGGTTTTAAAACCAGTAGCAGCAACTCCTGAAATGAATAAAATCAAGGTTGTGATCCAGATATGTTTTTTTGAGAAAAAAGCTCGAACTGTTTTTTTATTGAAACGGAGTGAATCGCCTAAAGTGGCACTTTTGTGTGCTGGAAGCAAGAAGCAAGGAAAGACAATATAGGCGATGATAAAGGCTGTTAAAGAACCGATTGCACCAGAAACACCAAGTTGTCGAAGTGGGATCGCAGGAACAAAAATACAGCTTAAAAAGCCTAAAAAGGTGGTCAACATGCTCCAGAAAGAAGGTTGAAACGTCAGTTTTACAGCGTCCCACACATGGTGTTTTTTTCGATCTCTTTCGTGTTCCATGACATGTTTCCAGTTAAACGTCATGTAGGCAATGTGAGAGAGCGTTAAAACAAAAACAATGGTTGAAAGATTTGCTGTGAGCGGGCCTATGGGAAAGTTTAAGTGGTGTGTGATAAAAAGTGTGATCATGGCTGAAAGGGAACAGGCTGTAAATGTTCCGAATAAAACCCAGCCTGAACGAAAAACAGAGATAATCACAATCGCAAAAATAATAAGAGCACATAAACTGAAAACTTTTAAATCTCGAACTAAATTTCGTCGAATCAGTTCCATGATATACGGAGGACCTGAAACAATGAGTTTAAAGTCTTTAGCATTAAAAAAATCAATAATGATTTCAATGTCTGGAATAACTGTTTCTGGAGGAACATCTTTTATAGAGGCAATAAAGTGAGTCGCTTTTCCATCTTGAGAGATGAGCGATCGTTTCCATAAAGGGCTTGTAAACGCGTTTTTTATATTTCGTGGTCCCTTTGTGATTGAGAGAGTGCCAAAACTATATGGAAGGGTTTCCAGAGCTTCTGTAAGCTGCTTTGCTTTTTTCTGATAACTTTTAGATTGAATGTCTCCAACAGCACTGATGATAATCGGCATTGACATTTCAGGGAACATCTCAAAAATTTCAACACTCTCTTGAAACTCTGGATCCTTGCTTGAGAAGAAAAAATCATCATCAACTTTTGGGTTTAAATTGACTGTGTTAAAAAAAACAGCTGCAACCGCAGAGACTAAAACTAGCCAGCCAAACGGAATGATATTCCTCAACATGTCGTTAATAAGGAATCGTTTCATTAAATAAAGTCGCTCTACGAAATGCGTCCCATCTGCTTATTGCTTTACGGGGAAAACTAAGCCCCCTTAGTTAAATACCGCTCTTTTATAAGTTTACATGAAATTTCAAGGTTTTGTGCCCTGTGGCGTTTTCTTGGGTAAACAGAGGTGTTTAGGGTTATAATGAACTCGTTTTTAGGTGTTGAATACATTGTGTGGGAGAAAGAAAGCGTGATAAATAATAAGAAAATAATGGGCTATGTTGCTGCGGGGTTTTTTCAATCATTTTATTGAAATTTGGCTGTTATTGCTTTAGCTACGAGAGCGCCGCTGGCCCAGGCCCATTGAAAGTTAAAGCCGCCAATGTGGCCATCTACGTCTAAGATTTCTCCGGCAAAAAATAGGTTTGGCTGATGATGTGACTCGAGCGTTTTGGCGTTCACCTCTTTTAGCGGAATTCCTCCAGCAGTCACCTCTGCTTTTTCATAACCATAAATACCTGTTACTGGAAGAGGAAACGAAAAGAGATGGGTGATTAGTTTTTCACGGTCTTCTTTTGTGACTTGGTTTAACAATTTTTCTTTATTGATGTTTGCCTTTTTTAAAAGAAGAGAAATAAAGCGATCAGGAAAGTATGTTTGAAAAAAGCGTGATATTTTCCATTTGGGATGTTTTTGAAATGTTTTTAGCCATTCTATTCTGAAGTCAGCTTCATTTGTTTGAGGCAAGAAATTGGCTCGAATTTCTTTTTTACCCTCAGCCCGTTTAAAGTGACGACTCATGTTTAGTGAGGTGGGTCCACTAAAACCAAAGTGTGTAAAAAGAAAGTCGCCTTCAAATGCGGTCTTCTTTTTTTCTTTTGTGTGCAATATTAATTTCACAGGAAGTGTGATTCCACTTAGTTCTTTAAAAGAAGAGTCTTTTGTTAAAAGAGGTGTTAAAGCCGCCGAGGTGAATAAACGAGAATGTCCAAATTTTTCTGCGAGGCCGTATCCGCTCCCATCGCTTCCTGTTCGGGGGTGGGAAAGCCCGCCTGTGCATAAGACAGTGGTCTGAGTTAAAAAGGAAAAGTCTTCGCCTTCAATCTTGAATCGATCTTTTTTAAATTTAACAGACGTTATTTTTTTGCCCCGTTCTAAAGTGACCCCTTTTTGGTAACACTCTTTTAAAAGACCTGTTAAAACTGTTTGGGCTGAATTGGTGCGGGGAAAGTATTTTCCTCCTGGTTCTGAAATGAGTTCAACACCCAACTGCTTAAAAAAAGAGAGTGTTTTCTCAACAGGAAACCCTTTTAAAATGTGCCCGACCTCACGAATCGACTCACTATTAAAATCTGTGGGATCAACTCGCTGATTGGTGACATTGCACCGAGTTCCTCCTGACATTAATATCTTAGCCCCAACCTCTTTTTTACTATCTAAAAGAAGGGTTGTGAGGCCTGCCCGCTTACAACAAATAGCTGTCATTAAGCCTGCTGCCCCTGCTCCAATAATGCCTACATCATAGATTTTCTCTTTCATAGTGAGAACCCTACCAGTAAGAAGGGGACTTTTCCAGCGGAATGATTTAGGGACAGACTACTTCATTAAGAAATAAGCAGTCTGTCCCTTTAAATTAGGAGGACTTTCTAAAGAAGAAAAACTTAGGTTTGTTTTTCACTTGCTTGCCGTCAATTTCTAATACGGGATAGGCAAGAAAGTTAATTGGGCCTGAAGCAGGGCTGGGTTGCACAACAAGGTCGCGGCCTCGGCTGAATTCAATTCGGTTTGCAGGATTGTGGCCAAAATAATAGGTTGAGAGACTTGAGTATTTGTCGGCTTCAGAAATATCAACAGGCCACCACTTGCCTTCTGCATAAAATTCAGCCCAACAGTGGTAACCACTGATTCCACCATCATTACGGGATGAAGGGATTGAGGCGCCAATGGCAAAACGAGCAGGGATATCTGCGGCACGAGCTAAAGAAATAAAGTAAGCATGAAAGTCGGTGCAGTTTCCTTTGGCGATATCACAGGCAAAAATGGCATCTCCTTGACCCCATCCCTCGCCAAATTTAGCGTAGCGCATGTGGTCTAGAACATGATCATAAATGGCGCGTGCGCGAACAAGATCTCCTTTTTTACCTTGAGTCACTTTTTCTGCAATTTCTTTAAACTCGCCATCAATGGGACCGAGCTTGTTTGCTTGAAGGTAGTTTTTCCAATCTTTCGATTTAGGCTTGTAAGAGCCTTTTTCTTTTCGCTTCACATTGTAAACAATATCAATGGTCTTTTCGCTGTTCTTAGAATCCAATTCAAAATAAAAAACCTTATTTCCTTCTTTTGAGTCTTTAAGAATTTGGTGTTTGATGTTGGGTTTGATGCTTGCCAATTTAACTTCTTGAAAAGAATCATCTTGAGGGTAGGGAACCCACATCTTTGCTTTTTTATCAATGTTAGGAAGCTTGATTCTATAAAGGAACTGGAAGGCATCTTTTCCGTGAAGAACGCCGAGTAATTTGGGAGTGGCTTCTTTAATAGCAATACGGTCCCAAGTTCCTTTTTTGTTTTGTTCCCATGTGTAGTAAGGAATGCCGTTAAATTTATGAATGATTGTTTGAGTTACCTTCATATTGTCAGGCTCGCCGTTGAGAAAGAAGTCCACGTCATAAACATTACCGTCGGTATGTACCAAGTCGACACAGGCAAAATGTTCTTTTGGCCCGAGGTTAGCAAGGTATTCCGTGTGAACTCGAACGAGTTTGAATCGGTAATCTTTACCTTCAGAAGAAAAGTTAAAATACCCTTTTCCCTTTTGGGTCTCTTCTTCTACATGTTTTTCAATGCCTGCTTGAATTTCTGCCGTGACATTGTTTTTGGCTAAAGCATGGTCGCTTTTTTCAGCATAAACGTTTATCACAGTACAGAAGGTCATAATAGCAGCAACGACGATATTCCTGATCATATGGGTACTCCTTTTAAAGAACGTTTTATTCAGGATGATCTGTTTTAGGGTGCTCAGGGTGATCTGATACAGCTTTTTCAGCATCCTCTTTTAAGTCTTCAGCATCCTCTTCAGCATCTTCAAGATCTTCTTCCAAACCACCTAAAAAAGATTTTGCTTTTGCTTTGGTTGGGTGTTCTGTTGGGTGTTCGGCTTGAACACTTGAAATGCCAAAGAACATGAAGGCGAACATCATTACTGCAGTGATTAGTTTTTTCATTTGATCTCCTGAGTTTAGTTTTAATCTAAACAAGTGTAGTCGAATTAAAACAGAGTACAATCTTTTTTTAGTCGGTGTTTACCTTGGGCCTTGTGCTATATTAAAGGACCTATCTATTGTGGAGAGACACATGGCATTAAAACGAGAAATTGGTTTTTTGGGGCTTCTTTTTGTCAGTATTGGCTCTATGATTGGTTCGGGCTGGCTGTTTGGGGCCTTGTATGCGGCAAAGGCGGCAGGCCCTGCTTCGATTCTGGCTTGGGTGATTGGGGCGCTTGCTATGATTAATATTGCGTGTGTCTATGCTGAGATCGGGGCTGCGTTGCCAGTGCCTGGCGGTTTAGCCCGTTATCCTCGATTAACTCATGGTTATATGAGTGGCCTTGTGATCAGCTGGATTGCCTGGCTTGCTTATGTGACCGTGGCTCCGATTGAAGTTCAGGCTGTGCTTGAGTATGCGGCTGATTACATACCTGCTTTAACCCACACAGTTCAAGGCGAGGTTGAGCTGACTCCATTAGGTATTTTAAGTGCGGCGATTTTGCTCCTCTTCTTTTGCGTTGTGAATTGGTTTGGCGTGAAAGCTTTTGCTGAAACGAATTCAATCATTGTTTGGTGGAAGTTGTTTATTCCTACTTTAACAATAGCTGCTGTCCTTTTTATGAAATTTGAAACAGTAAACTTCACTCAATATGGTGGTTTTTTTCCAATGGGATTTAAAGGTGTCTTAACAGCGGTGGCCACTTCTGGCGTGATTATGTCTTTTGTTGGATTTCGCGGAGCTATTGAAATGGGGGGTGAAGTTAAAAACCCAGGTAAAGCCATTCCCTTTGCTGTTATTGGTTCGGTGATTATTTGTCTCTTTATTTATGTGGGATTGCAAGTTGCTTTTATTGGTGCCATTGGCGCAGAAGATTTAGAAAAGGGTTGGCATGATTTAGCGTTTAAAGGAATCAGTGGCCCCTTTGCGAGTTTGGCTTTAGCGGTTGGTTTGGTTTGGCTTTCTAAAATACTTTTCTTTGATGCTTTAATTTCACCGTCAGGGACAGCATTAATTACCACTAGTACAACGTCTCGATTAACGTATGCAATGGCTGAAAAGCAATTCTTTCCAAATGTTTTTTTAAAATTAAATAGAAATCATGTTCCTGCTATTGGAATTTTTATTAATTTTGTGGTTGGCTTAGCTCTTCTTCTTCCGTTTCCAGGGTGGGCTGCGTTTGTTGGGTTTATTAGTGCGGTGGGGGCGTTGTCCCTTTGTTCAGGGCCGATTGTTTTAGCCTCTTTGAGAGAACAAAATCCAGATTTGAAACGCCCTTTTCGATTACCCTTTGCTGCTGTCTTAGCACCGAGCGCCTTTGTTATTGCCACGTTTGTGGTTTATTGGACTGGTTGGGAAACAAACTATAAATTATTTTTAACGGTTGCAGGGGGCGCCTTGTTTCTCTTTCTTTATAATCGCTTTAAACAAGGTTCTTCATTAAATCTACATCTTCGTTCTTCTTTTTGGTTGGCTCTTTTGCTTATCGGTCAAGTTTCACTTTCTTATCTTGGAACGTTTGGGGGAGGCAGAGGCTTCATCCCTTTTGGCTGGGACTTTTTAGTTGTTGGCAGCTTTAGCCTCTCTATTTATTTCTTTGCTGTTTCCACTCGGCTTAAAGTAAGTGACATGGAAGCGGTTTAGTCACAGTCTATATTTGTTTCAACCTTTCCTCGCTCTGAAACGTGTAGTTTGTTATAACTGGATTTCCTCTAAAAGCATCTTAGGAGTTGTTATGCTCATAAATCAAGAAAAGCAGTTGTTAAAAGAAGTCTTTGGATATGAAGATTTTCGTCCTTTGCAAGAGAAGTGTATTCAAGCCGTATTAGATAAAAAAGACACCTTGCTTGTTATGCCTACAGGTGGCGGAAAGTCTCTCTGCTATCAGATACCGGCTTTAATCTTTAATGGACTTACGGTTGTGGTCTCTCCGCTCATTTCTTTGATGCAAGATCAGGTGAGTCAGCTTAAGGCTTTGGGGATTTCAGCTGAGATTTTGAATAGTTCTCTGGAATGGGATGAGTACAAGATGAACCTAACCCTTATTAAAGCGGGGGAAGTGAAGGTTTTATTTTTAGCTCCTGAAACATTGATGAAAGCGGGGATTTTAGATTTGCTCTCTTCAGTCGATGTTGATTGTTTAACCATTGATGAAGCGCATTGTATTTCTGAGTGGGGGCATGATTTTCGGCCTGAGTACCGTCAGATATCAAAAGTGCGTAAACTTTTTCCTGAGGCGGTCTGTTTGGCGATGACCGCAACAGCCACTCCGAGAGTGCGTGAAGATATTCGTAAAAGTTTAAAGATTAAAAAAAGTGAGATGATTGCTAGTTTTAATCGCACTAATTTATTTTACAAAGTGATCACAAAATCAAATCCGTTTCAGCAAGCGGTTGATTTTATGCATCGCTTTCCTGATCAGTCGGGTATTATTTATTGTTTTTCACGTAAGCAAGTGGATAGCTTGGCCGCTAAGTTGGCTAAAAAAGGTTTTTCTGTGAAACCGTATCACGCAGGTTTATCAGATGCGGTTCGTTCTAAAAACCAAGAAAATTTTATTCGAGATAATGTGCGAATTATTGTGGCGACCATTGCGTTTGGAATGGGCATCAACAAGCCGAATGTTCGATTTGTGATTCATTATGATTTACCTAAAAATCCAGAGTCTTATTACCAAGAAACAGGTCGAGCAGGTCGAGATGGCCTTCCTTCGAATTGCCTGCTTCTGTTTAGCTATAGCGATATCTTTAAAATACAGTTTTTGATTGATCAAAAGAGTGAGGAATCTCAGAAAGAGATCGCCCAAAAGCACTTGAATGCTATGGTTGCCTATGCTGAGGCTGGAGAGTGCCGGCGTATTCCGCTCATTACTTATTTTGGAGAAGAGTACACACAGGAGAAATGTGATCTTTGTGATAATTGCTCAGATGTTAAGGAAGAGTCTTTAGATATTACGATTCCTGCAGCTAAGTTTTTGTCTTGTATGTATCGCACTAACGAACATTTTGGATCAAGCCATTTAATTGATGTTTTACGGGGTTCTAAAACAAAAAAAATAGAACAGTTTAATCATCACTCTCTCTCTACATACAATATTGGAACTGAGCATTCAAAAAATCAGTGGAAAGCGATTGTTCAGCAGCTTATTCAAAAGGGATTAATCAAACGAGATGAAGCGATGTTTGGTGTGTTAAAACTGACTGAAAAATCGTGGGATGTTCTGAAGAAAAAAGAAAAAGTTTTTGGCACGGTTCCTCCAGCTAAAGAAAAACGCGTTATTGAAAAAGTTTCTGGAAATACAGACTATGACCAGGAACTTTTTGAACTGCTTCGCAAAAAGCGAAAAGAATTAGCTGATGAAGGAAACATTCCTCCTTACATTGTTTTCTCAGACAAATCATTGATTGATATGGCGATCCGATTTCCTCAATCCAAACAAGATTTTTCCCAGGTTTTTGGAGTGGGTCAAAACAAGTTAGACAAATACGGTTCTATTTTTACTCAGCTGATTCGTGAATATAAAAAAGAGACAAATCAAATCAGCCCTGCCTGATAGCGTCGCTTGAATAGTTTTATGTATTTCTGCAACCTTATGTAAGCAAGTAATTTATGCTATAGAATTAGTATAAAAAGATTGTTTGTTCTTACTATTCTCATAGTGGTAGGGGGGCTTTTTATCGCTAAAAGCGGTGATGCCTTAAGCCCTAAGAGTTCTGTTGTTGAGCAACAGGCTCCTACCGCTGTTTCATTTTCAGAAGCGCTTCAAGGCGCACTAGAAAAAGGTCTTTTTAGTCAATTCTTTGGCACGCAACAAACATTTAAAGTGATAGAAATTGCGCATCAAGAAGAACAAGTTTACTTTGCTGTAAAAAGAGAAAAGATGGATCAAGAGAATGTCTTTTTTGAAGTGACTTATTTTGAAATAGTTGGTTTGCGTGTGATTGAGAAACAAAGAAAATTCTCAGTCTTTATTTTAGATTCAGAAGGATATATTCGAAGTGAAGAAGGAATTTTTCTTAATTTAGAAACCGTGCAAGACGAGTTCTTTTAGAAGGGGAAGATGCTGTATTGGTGGAAGCCAAGGTAAAAGCAATAAGCCGCCTTAGTCGTTTTTTTCACCCAAACCAGATTAAAGCGCTTGCTTCTCCTGTTCCTGAAATATTTGAACAGTCTCTTTAGTATTAAGCGGCAGGTATGATTTGACTTCTTTAATCACTTGATTTAAATCTTTTTCATCGGTGTTGATAAAAATTACTTTTACACCGAGTTTTTTAATTCGACTCAACTCTTCATTATAAATATCTCTTAATCGATTCAATGTTTCAGCGCGTTCGTGGAGTTGTATTATTTTTGAATAACGTTTGATTGAAACTTCTGGAGAGACATCTAAATAAAAGAGCAAGTTTGGATAAGAAAAGAATTTTTCTAAGATATATCGAAGAGGTCTCTTGATCCATTTGTAGAACCAGTCAGCTAGGTAATAATGGGCATAGGTTAAGGTGTCTAACACAGGGTCTCTGTCGGAGATTAACGTGGTTGCTGTTTTCTTTGCTTTTAGTTCCATATAATAAGGAATCAAGTGCAAAAAGTAAGCAAAACCAGTGAGCGTTTTTTTATGTCGCTTTTCTCCAAAACGAGCAAAGCGACCCAGAAAACGTCCGAGAGCATGTGTTGCCTTCGAATGGTTTTGGTGATGCGTTGTCAAATGGGCTTGTTCTATCCCATGCTCTTTTCCAAGAGACTCGACAATGCTCGTCTTCCCTGTATTGTCTATTCCAATAATCCCGATTTTAAACATAGCCCAATATCGTACCATAAGCAGCTCTCCTAAAGGGGTCTTTCTTTTGACCGGCATTAAGTTGCTTAATCTGAATGAGTTTGATATATTTCGGAAGTAGAATAATTCTTATTAACAATAGTTCGGAGTACGAAGTAAATATGGCTAGTCTGGATCAGTTTTCAACTCGTTTAATAGAGCTTCTTCCTAGATTGATGCGGGAGTGTACTCGTTATGAGAGCAATTACCTTTCTCAAGGGGTGATTACGCTTCAGCAGTATATTGCTCTGGAAATATTGACTCAGGAAGGGGCTTGCAAAATGAAACAGCTGGCTGATTCTTTGCTTTTGAAACTCTCTTCTACAACCGGTTTGGTTGATCGATTGGTTAAACAGGAACTCGTTAAACGGTTTCGTACAGAAGAAGATCGCCGAACCGTTTATGTTGAGATCTCTCCAAAAGGAAAAAAAATCGTGCGGCAAATTCATGAGCAAAAGAGAAAAGGGGTTAAGTCTTTGTTTGCCCGTTTATCAACAAAAGACCGTAGTCAATATTTGGATATTTTAGAAAAACTAGTGGGCGACCTTTCATTAAAGAATGAATAAAGGGTAGAGGATGTTATGAAAAAAATAATTTGTTTAAGTTTTGCAGCTGTTCTGATTGTAACAGGGGGGTGTGGTAAAAAGAAACCTCCTATGCAAGGAGGCTGGGCGATTAATGTGGTTGCGTTTAAAAGCGTGGCACAGCCAATTGAAGAAAAGATTTCTTTGGTTGGGACTATGGCCGCCAATGAATCCGTTGAAATTAAGAGTGAAATTGATGGTGTGGTCGAGAGTATTGAGTTTGAAGAAGGGCAATCTGTTAATAAAGGGCAGCTCTTATTTCAAATTGATGAGAAAAAACTAAAAGCTAAATTAGCTCAATCTGAAGCCAATCTAAAAATGGCTGCAGCCTCTCGTAAGCGCTATGAACAGCTGTCACAGTCAAAGTCTGTTTCAGGCCAGGAAGTGGATCAAGCTGTGGCAACGTATGAAGCCAATGCTGCCACTGTAGAATTGACTAAAGAAGAGCTAAAGGATGCGACTGTACAGGCTCCTTTTGAAGGGGTGATGGGGGCCCGTTTAGTTAGCTTAGGCCAGTTTGTTACAAAGGGAACTAAACTGACTTCTGTGGTAGATGAAAATCCCATGAAAGCACAGTTTAATGTTCCGGAGCGTTACTTAGGAGTGCTTAAAAAAGGGCAAAAAGTAACCATTGAAGTTGCTGCTTATTCAGGTCAATCTTTTTCAGGCGAGGTTTATTTTATTTCGTCTGAGGTGGATGAGTTGACTCGAACCACTTTGGTTAAAGCTTTGGTCTCTAATCCAGATTCCAAACTTAAGAGCGGTATGTTTGCGACTCTAAAATTAATCATCAGCGTTAAAGATAATGCCGTGGTGATTCCTGAAACAGCGATTATGTATCAAGGCGATGTGGCTTCTGTTTTTATTGTTGGAGCTGAGAATAAAGCAGAGCAACGACAAGTGACAACAGGGATTCAGCTCGCGGGCATGGTTGAAATAGCGAGTGGTATAAAAGAAGGTGAAGTGGTTGTTGTTGAAGGAGTTCAAAAAATACGGCCTGGTGGCCAACTTAACGTTAGGTTTAAAGAGTAACAAATATGCGCCTGCCTGAAATCAGTATTAATAAACCGATATTAGCGATCATGATGAGCTTAGCGCTTGTTCTTTTTGGCGTGATTGGTTTGAGTCGGCTTCCTGTTCGAGAGCTTCCGGATGTGGATCCTCCTATTGTGAATGTGGCCACCGTTTATTTAGGTGCCAGTGCTTCTGTGATTGAAACTCAAATCACTGAAGTGATTGAAGAAGCGCTCACAAGTATTGAAGGAATCAAAACTCTCACGAGCGCGAGTAAAGAGCAGAGTAGTAGCATTACCATTGAGTTTAATCTATCGCGTGACATTGATTTAGCGGCACAAGATGTGCGGGACCGTGTGGCGCGCGTTCGAGGAAGATTGCCTGAAGATATTGAAGAGCCGATCGTGGCCAAACAAGACTCAGATGCCCGTCCTTCAATGTGGGTCGCTCTTTTTAGTGATCGTTATTCCACACTTGAATTAACCACACTCGCAGAGAATGTGATTAAAGATCGTCTTCAAACAGTTAAAGGTGTCAGCTCTATCTTTTTAGGTGGAAGCAAACGTTTTGCTATTCGCATTTGGCTTGATTCTGAAAAAATGGCAGCGCGTCAGATTACAGTGATTGATGTAGAAACAGCATTGCGTGAGCAGAGTGTGGAGTTGCCGAGCGGCCGTGTTGAAAATCTTCAACGAGAATTATCGATTGAAACCAAAGGAGAGTTAAAAACACCTGAAGAATATAATGATCTTGTGATCAAGCAAGAGGGTTCTACTTTTGTTCGATTAAAAGATATTGGCTTTGCAAAAGTGGGTGTTGAAGATGAACGTTCTGTTGCGCGTTATAACTCTAATCCAAGTATGGGGTTGGGAATTGTGAAACAATCCAAGGGTAACTTGGTTGAAATGGCTGATGGTATTAAGAGAGAGTTAGCCTTAATCAAGCCGCTTTTACCTGAAGGGGTGATGACATCGGTTGCTTATGATGAGTCCACCTTTGTTGAAGCTTCAATTGAAGAAGTTGGACGAACGCTTATTATTGCTTTTGCCCTTGTGATTGCTTCGATCTTTTTCTTTCTTCATAATTTTAGGTCCACATTGATTCCTGCAATCACAATCCCTGTCTCAATTATTTCCACATTTGGCGCGCTCTATTTAATGGGATATTCAATTAATATTATTACCATGCTTTCTCTTGTGCTGGCGATTGGTTTGGTTGTGGATGATGCGATTGTTGTTTTAGAAAACATCTATCGGCATATTGAGATGGGCAAAAAACCAATGCAAGCTGCATTTGATGGAATGAAGGAAATCTCTTTTGCGGTGGTTGCCACAACGGTGGCATTAGTCGCTGTCTTTATTCCTTTAACATTTCAAAAAACAATTACCGGGCGACTCTTTATTGAATTTGCTGTCTCTATTTCATTTGCTGTTGTGATTTCAACCTTTGTGGCTCTTTCCTTAGCACCTATGATTGCCTCGCGTGTGTTAAAACCTGTTCAGCATGGGCGATCAAAATTTCCGATTGTAGATCGATTCGAAGCGTTTTTTAAAAAATTAGCGGGTCGCTATGAGCGGGGTCTTAGATGGGCTTTAACTCACTCCAAAAAAATGTTGCTGATTGGCTTGGGTTCACTTCTTTTTGGATTATTCTTTTATTCAAAACTAGACAAAGAGTTTTTGCCTCAAGAAGATAAAGGGCGTTTGTTTTGTATCTGTATTGCTCCGGTCGGTTCTACCAGTGAGTATACCGATAGAATGGTTAAAAAGATGGAGAGTATTTTAGCGAGCACTCCTGAGGTGGGCGGTTATTTTTCTGCAGTGGCTTTGGCTCGGGGAGTGCCGGGACAAGCTTCAGAAGGGCTGTCATTTATTCGATTAAAAGATAAACGGAATCGGCATGTGAGTGAAATAGTGGGTGGCCCCAATGGTTTAGGCTCTCAATTTTTTAATAATATTGAAGGGGCTTTAACCATTCCGATTATACCTAAAGCCATTGGGGGTGGATTTGGACAGCCCTTTAAGCTTGTTTTGCAAAACCAAGATTTAGATAAACTGAGTCAGTTTGCTACAGATTTTAGCCGTCAGTTACAAGCAACAGGTCAGCTGATGAATGTTCGAAGCACGTTTGAAATTAACAAGCCTGAATTAAGAATTAATATCAATCGAAATCGTGCCGCGGTGTTAGGCGTTTCTATTCGAGATATTTCTCGAACACTTCAGATTCTTTTTGGTGGCCAGAATTTAAGTAAGGTTAATCTTGCCGGTAAAGAGTATGACGTGATTGTTCAGCTTGAACGAGAAGCACGTTTGACTCCAACAGATTTAGAACAACTCTACATTAGAAATAAGAATGGAGATTTGATTCAGCTCAACAATGTGGTGAGCTATCAAACGGGCGGGGGACCTAACGCGATTAACCACTACAATCGCTTTCGCTCAGCCACGATAGAAGCGACTCCGGTGGGTGTTCCTTTAGGCAATGTGATGGAAACAGTTGAAGCCATGCTTAAAAAAGATTTACCTAAAGATTTTCGTTATGAGTGGGCAGGAGAGTCAAAAAGTTTAAGAGATGCAGGGAGCGACACTCTTTTTGTTCTTATCTTAGCGATCATTGTGATCTATATGGTGCTTGCGTCTCAGTTTGGAAGTTTGGTTCACCCATTCACTGTTTTGTTAACGCTCCCTCTTGCTACTTTTGGAGCATTTGGTTTGTTGTGGTTTTTAAATTTGATTAATGGCATTGGTACGGCCATGTATGGGTGGGCAAACTATGCGCCTGACCCTCCTTTTATTGCAAAAATACTTTCAGGGATTGTTCCCAAGATACCTGCAATGAGTGTGAATCTTTTTAGCCAAATTGGGATTGTTCTTTTATTAGGGCTTGTCACTAAAAACGCGATTCTTCTTGTTGATTTTGCCAATCAAGCAATGGCTCGGGGTAAAAATGCCATGGATGCTATGCTTGAAGCAGGTGCAACCCGGTTTCGTCCGATCCTTATGACAACCGTTTCAACCGTTGCTGGGATTATGCCCATTGCGATTGGTTTTGGTGCGGGTGCAGAAAGTCGCCGGCCTCTTGGTGTTGTGGCTGTGGGTGGGCTGACTGTGAGCACATTGCTCACACTGTTTGTGATTCCTGTTGTGTATGTTTTATTTAGCAATGGCATTAAACGATGGAAAGATTCCAGAGCGGCAAAAGCCGAAGCAGGTAAAACCAATGCATAAAATAATAGCGTTGTTAATCCTTTCATTATCTTTGCCCGGTTGTTTGATCGGTCCAAATTATAAACGGCCTGATGTGAACATTCCTTCAAATTGGAAAGTTTCTGGTAAAAGTGGCGCTGAAACAGATTACACAAAAGCCGAAGCGATCTTAAGTGAGAAATGGTGGACCCTTTTTAACGACCAAAAAATGAATGAGCTTGTAGAAAAAGCTCTAGCTTCAAATCAAAATTTAAAGAGCGCGGCAGCAAGGGTGCTTCAGGCACGAGCCATTGCACGGATTTCAGGGGCAGAGCTGCTTCCTTCTGTGGTGGCCAACCCTTCTTACCGGCGGTTTCAGCAATCTGGAAATCGATTTGTTACTTCAGGGTTTGATCAACCGAGTGGTATTCTTTCAAACAGTTTTAATACCCCTTTAGACTTAAGTTATGAAATCGATGTTTGGGGTCGAGTGAGACGTTTGTTTGAATCTTCCAGAGCTGAGGCTACAGCAAGTTACGAAGATTATAGAACCGTGCTCTTAGCTTTATGTGCTGATGTGGCTCGAAATTATTTGATCATTCGTTCTCTTGATAGAGAACTTGAAATTTTAGATCAAACAAAAATATTAAGAGAGCGTGGTTTGGCTGTTGTAAATGATCGGTTTCAAGCAGGCCTTGTGAGTGAACTTGATTTGGCCCGCGCCAAAACAGAATTAGCCTCGGTTGAAGTCGATACCGTTGATTTTAATCGAAGACGCGCTGAATTTGTGAATGCACTTGCGCTACTTTGTGGTGAGCCAGCTTCAACGTTTAAGTTAACGCCTGAATTACTCGACCTTGTTCCCCCAAAAATTCCTGCAGGGCTTCCATCTACTTTACTTGAAAGAAGGCCTGATGTGCTTAACGCAGAAAACAAATTGCGCGCAGCCAATGCTGAAATAGGTGTAGCTAAAGCAGCGTTCTTTCCAACCTTTCAATTAACCGGTTCAGGTGGATATGAAAGTGTTGAGTTGGATGACTTGTTTGATTCTGGAAGCCAAACATGGTCGTATGGTCCTGGTATAAAACTACCGATCTTTTTAGGCGGAAGAAACAAAGCAAATCTTAAAGCTGCAAAAGCAAGGTATGGAGAAAATGTGGCAGCCTACCGAGAACAAATTCTTTTTGCCTTTAAAGATGTTGAAGATGCCGTGATTAATATTAAGTATCGAGATCAACAAGTCAAAGCACAAGAAAAGGTGCTTGAAGCAGCTAGAGAAGCAGCCTCTCTATCCATCGGCCGATACAAAGAAGGATTAGTTAACTTTTTAGAAGTGGTCGATGCAGAACGTTCACGCCTCGAAGCCGAAACAGCCCGCGTCCAATTTAAAACCCAGCGTTTGGTCTCTACAGTCCTCTTAATCAAAGCTCTTGGCGGTGGCTGGGAAAATAGGCCCAAATTAGACCTTGTCTCTACTCCTAGTGAATGATTAAACGTCTAAAAAATGGTGTTTTAGCTCCATTTCACCCTCTTTAAAAATTTAACTGTAATATAGTCATTGAATAGATGGACGTAAAAATTGATTTTATGTAGTTTGTAGCCAAAGAATAGAGAGAAAATAATGAAAATAGCCCAAGTGTCTCCTTTGTATGAAAGTGTTCCCCCTAAATATTATGGAGGTACAGAGCGTGTTGTTTCTTACCTTACTGAAGCGCTGGTTCGCGCAGGGCATGAAGTGACTTTATTTGCTAGTGGTGATTCTGTAACTGGAGCCAACCTGGTTCCTGCTTGCCATCGTGCGCTTCGTTTAGATAAGAATTGTATTGATCGGTCAGCACACCATGTTGCGATGTATGAGCAGATCTATAACCGCGCTCATGAGTTTGATATCATTCACAACCATAATGATTATGCCGTGTTTTCTTTGGCTAGACGTTCGTTGACTCCAACGGTAACAACATTACATGGGCGTTTGGACATACCTGATTTAAATGGGGTTTATCAAGAATTTGTTGATGCGCCTCTTGTCTCTATTTCTGAGTCTCAACGTATTCCTTTTCCAAATGTAAATTGGCAAGGAACAGTTCCTCATGGATTGCCTGAGAACCTTTATACTTTTCAAGAAGAAGAGGGAAAGTACCTCGCTTTTATCGGCCGGATTAGTCCTGAAAAACGTGTTGATATTGCTATAGAGATTGCTAAACGTGTTGGTATTCCTCTTAAAATCGCAGCTAAAGTAGATGCCGTGGATCAAGAATATTTTGAGACAACGATAGAACCTCTCTTAACCGACCCTCTCATAGAATATATTGGTGAGATTGGCGAAGGAGAAAAGGATGTCTTTTTAGGTAATGCATATGCTCTTCTTTTTCCAATTGATTGGCCAGAACCTTTTGGCTTGGTGATGATCGAGGCGATGGCTTGTGGCACACCGGTGATTGCTCGTCATCGAGGCTCTGTTCCTGAAGTCATGGAGGAAGGGGTTACAGGTTTTATCATTAATGAAGTTGAAGAAGCTGTTGAAGCGGTAAAAAAAATCTCAACGCTTAGTAGAAAAAAATGCCGAGAAGTTTTTGAAAAACGTTTTGTTGATTCTCAAATGGCATCTAATTATGTCAAAATATATGAAACCCTTATAAAAGGATATTCTAAAATTGCTTCCTGATAAAAACCCAAAGCCTATTGGATCTGATGTTATTCATTATAAAAATGAATATTACATCCGTGCAGAATCTTCTTTAGCTGATGATCGAACTCAAGTTTTGAAGCACGATCAGATTTTTGCCGTGTTTGATAGAAATGGAGATATCCATCATGTGGGGCAAGGAGAGCATGGGATTTATTATTATGGAACCCGTTTTTTAAGCCATTTAGATCTACAGCTTGATTCGAAACGCCTCATTTTATTAGATTCTGAGATGAAAAATGACAACGTGGCATTGGCTGTTGATTTAACCAATCCTGATTATTTTAAAGGTGACACATTAATCTATCCTAAAGATAATCTGCATGTTTTTCGTTGGGTGATGCTTTGGGAAAGAAATTGTTATCAACGTTTTCAAATTAAAAATTATCATGATAAGCCTATCAAGATAGAATTAAAGTTTAATTATGGGGCTGACTTTGTGGATATTTTTGAGGTGCGTGGTATGCATCGCAAACAACGTGGGGTCATGCTCTCGCCGGAAATCAAATCTTCATCAGTGATGCTCCGTTACAAAGGGTTGGACAATGTGACAAGGCAGACCCAGCTTCTGTTTTCTAAAAAACCTAAGAAGATAACAGAAGAAGAAGCAACCTTAGAAATTAAGTTAAAGCCTAATGAAAGCAAAGAGATTGCATTAACGATCAGGTGTTATTCTGACAAACCAAAAGCAAAACTTATCAGTTATGAAACAGCTCACACCAAATCACAAAAAGAACTTAAAGCCACGTTAAAAAACAGCTGCGATATTTTTACCTCGAATGAACAGTTCAATGATTGGATTAATACGTCTTTGGTTGATATGCACATGCTATTAACACAATTAGATACAGGTCCTTATCCTTATGCTGGAATTCCCTGGTTTAGCACTGCTTTTGGACGAGATGGAATCATTGCAGCCTTAGAAATGCTGTGGATTAATCCTGAGATTGCCAAAGGAGTGCTTTCCTTTTTAGCTGAAACACAGGCCAAAGAAGAAGATCCTTCTAAAGATGCAGAGCCTGGGAAAATTCTTCATGAAACCCGAAGAGGGGAGATGGCTAATTTAGGCGAAATCCCTTTTGGTCTTTATTACGGAAGTATTGATTCAACACCTCTCTTTGTTTACCTTGCGGAAGCCTATTACCAACGAACAAATGACATTGGATTTATTAAAAAACTTTGGCCTTCTATTGAAGCGGCTCTTAATTGGATTGAAGAGTACGGTGATCCAGATAAAGATGGTTTGATTGAATATTCACGTCGTTCTGATAAGGGGTTGACTCAGCAAGGCTGGAAAGATTCTCATGATTCGGTTTTTTATAAAAATGGAAAGATAGCTAAGCCTGCAGTGGCGCTCTGTGAAGTTCAAGCTTATGTTTATGGCGCTTATATTGGAGCTGCCACGTTGTCTGAGGTTTTAGGTAAAGAAGAGAAAGCTGCCAAACTAAAAGAGAAAGCTGCCAGCCTAAAAAGTATTTTTCACAAAAAGTTTTGGAGTGAAAAAATAGGAACCTATGTCTTAGCTCTGGATGGAGATAAAAAACCATGCCATGTGAAGTCATCTAATGCGGGACAGTGTCTGTTAACAGGGATTGTCGATCCTGAATATGCAAAGCGGGTGGCAAAAAATCTGTTTACCGATGATATGTTTTCTGGTTGGGGTGTTCGAACCATTAGTTCGGATGAAGTCCGATACAATCCTTTGTCTTATCATAATGGATCGGTCTGGCCTCATGACAATGCGCTGATTGCAAAAGGCTTGGCTCTTTATGGATTAAAAGAAGAAGCTGAAAAGTTGCTCACTTCTTTTTTTGACGCCAGTATTTACATTGAATCACGCCGATTGCCAGAACTGTTTTGTGGTTTTCCAAGAAGAAGGGCAGAAGGGGCAACCCCTTATCCTGTTGCTTGTTCTCCTCAGGCTTGGGCTGCAGGTTCTTCTTATTTGTTTTTACAGTCTGCGCTTGGCCTTAAAATTGACACCCCTAATAATCAGGTGATTATTTCCCATCCCAGCCTTCCGAGTTATTTAAACTTTGTGGAGATTAAAAATCTCATTGTCGGTGACAAAAAATGTGACCTCTCTATTCAGAAAAAGGGGGATTATGTGACAGTCCGTGTCTTAGATAAAGACGAGGGCCTTAATATTGTTATAGAGCAATAAGCCCCTAATCATTTGAAAAAAAACATTGCATCGTGTATGATAGCTTCTTAATTTCGATTAAGAGAGATGTTTATGCCGAATACTCCACTACAAGATAAAGTCTATTTAACCTACCTTGATTGGTTTCAAGAAGCTGAAAAAGATAGGCGTTGGAAGGTTCATTCTGATATTCCTTGGGAAAAAACCACTAAAGGGAATGTTCCAGAGGAGCTTGTTTCTATTGTTGAAACGTTTACTGGTATTGAGCTGATTTTACCTGACTATATTTCCGAGTTGCTTCACTTTTATAGAAAATGCCGTGGCAGCAGTTGGTTTATTGCTAACTGGGGTTATGAAGAGAGCAAACATTCTTTAGCTTTAGACAAATGGTTGATTGATTCTGGTAGCCGTACCGACGATCAACTTGCTGCTTATCAAGATCAAGTTTTTCATAAGCAGTACCAAACGCATTGTAAATCTCCCCGTCAAGCTGTTGTTTACACAATGGTTCAAGAATTAGCAACATGCATCAGTTACGTTAAATTAGAAAAACAAGTTAAAGAATATGAAGATGCTGCTTTAAGTAAACTCCTTTATTTTATTTTTCGCGATGAAATGGCCCACTATAAATTTAACTTAGAAGTGGTCAAAATTCACTTAGAAGAAGATCGCGAAGGAACCATCAAACAACTTATTTATGAAGTTCAAAATTTTAAAATGCCTTCTACAGACATTATTCCTGAGTGGAAAAAAAGAGATCAAATCATTCAGAGTCACGATGTGATGAATCAGGAAGTCTTTGTGGAGTCTATTTTTCTGCCGATCCTTAAAGCTTTGGATATTAGTAAAAAGGAATGGAAGAGGTTTTCTCGGGAGTTGAAGGCTGCTCTAGAGATAACTTCTGTTTAAATCTCCTCATTACCTATGAAATCTGTAAGGATTAACCCCTATATCTACCTTGTTTACCTATTAAAGTTAAAATAAATTCCCCTTTTTTCTGGGATTGGGGTATACTCCCGACTATGAATAATACTAAAACAAATAAAAAACCGTCTTCCGAAGGCAGTTTCTTTGGCCTTGGCATTGCGCCAAATCTTTTAGAAGCACTTGCTCGACTGAAGTTTACAACTCCTACACCTATCCAAAAAAAGACCATTCCGTTAGGCATTGAAGGTAAAGATGTCATGGGGATTGCTCAAACTGGTACAGGTAAAACATTAGCTTTTGGCATTCCGATGATCCAGCGTTTAGCTCAAAAAGAAGGAAAAGGCTTGGTCCTTGTGCCAACCCGTGAGCTCGCAATTCAAGTGGAACAAAGCATTTCAAAGGTAGATCGAAAAATCAAATTAGCTTTGGTTATTGGGGGTGCTCCAATGGGAAAGCAGATCCAGCAACTTCGCCGTGATCCAAAAATCATTATTGCGACACCTGGCCGATTGATTGACCATATGAAACAAAAAAATGTCTCTTTGAGAGATGTTTCGATTTTGGCTCTAGATGAAGCAGACAGAATGCTTGATATGGGTTTTATGCCACAGATTCAAGAGATCTTGCACAAGCTGCCTAAGAACAGACAAACATTACTTTTTTCTGCAACCATGCCATCCGCAATTGTTCGTATTGCTTCTGATTTTATGAAGCTTCCTGTTCAAGTGGAAGTGGCTAAATCAGGAACCGTTGCTGAAAAAGTGACTCAGGAACTTTTCATTGTTAAAAATGAATCAAAGAAAAATCTTTTGGGTAAATTACTGGACCAATATCACGGCACTATTTTGATTTTTTCTCGCACCAAAATCGGAGCGTCTAAAATCGTGAGAACGGTTGTTAAAGCGGGTCACAGTGCCGCTGAAATCCATTCAGACAAATCTTTAGGTCAGCGTCGTCAAGCGCTTGAAGGGTTTCGATCAGGAAGACACCGTATTTTAATCGCCACTGATATTGCCTCACGTGGAATTGATGTGAGTGGAATTGAATTAGTGATCAATTATGACCTTCCCGATGAATCAGAAAACTATATTCACCGTATTGGCCGTACAGGTCGAGCAGGAGATAAAGGTCATGCCATCTCTTTTGCCACACCTGACCAACGCAATGAAATCAAAAGAATTGAAAAACTAATGGAATCGGTGATTCCTATTTCAGAACATCCTGAAATGCCATTGGAGCAATTTATGAAGCCGAGGACGGTTTTTAACAGTTCTAACCGCCGTCGTTCTTCAAATGCAAGCCGTGGTCGTAGTAGTGGTGGCGGCCGTCGTCGTAGATAATCTGTCGATGGAGCCCCGCAAAATCTAGGCATTTTGATTCATTCCTGCACTAACGATTAAACTTCATCAGTCGAAAGGTACCCTCATGAAAAAAATACTTTTTTTGTTGTTCGGACTTTTGTTTGTCTCACCTGTTTCAGCTGCGATACAAGGAGAAGAGGTTTTATATCAGTCGGGTTCAACAACGTTTAAAGGGTATCTTGCTTATGATGATTCAAGTGAGGAAAAGCGTCCTGGTGTGATTGTGGTGCATGAGTGGTGGGGCCATAACGACTATGCACGCAAACGAGCCAGAATGTTGGCTGAGTTAGGATACGTTGCTTTAGCGGTTGATATGTATGGTGACGGAAAAACAGCGGCTCACCCAGATGACGCGGGTAAGTTTGCTGGAGAAGTTTTTTCCAATCTTTCCGAAGCCACAGCTACTTTTCAAGCAGGAGTAGACCTTTTAAAAGAAAACCCTCTTACAGACTCGGATAAAATTGCTGCCATTGGCTATTGTTTTGGTGGAGGAACGGTCTTGCATATGGCCCGTTTTGGTTTAGATTTAGATGCAGTCGTTAGTTTTCATGGAAGCTTACTCACTCAATCACCCGCAGAGCCAGGAAAAGTAAAAGCAGATGTTTTAGTCCTGACCGGTGCAGATGATCCGTTAATTCCTCAAGAACACGTCGACATCTTTAAAAAAGAAATGGATGATGCAGGTGTTAATTATAAAGTGATTTCTTATAAAGATACCACACACAGTTTTACCAATTCTCAAGCAGATGAGTTTGGCAAAAAGTTCAATATGCCTTTAGCTTACAATGCCGAATCAGATAAAAAATCGTGGGCTGAAATGAAGAGATTGTTAAAACAATCTTTTTCTAATTAAGTCTTTGGCTTTTCAGGCTATGGAGTGGGAGTTAACCCTGATTTTCTTAGGGGCCTCTTTACTCGGGCTTATACGTCGAGAGCTTAAATCCTAAAAATGTAAAATAGACCGTATTTTGCTTCCATTTTTTGATATTGTATACAGCTTTTAAGGGTCTTGGAGACGTTCATGGCAAAAGCATTGCTGCAGATAGACGACATTTTTAAACGATATGGTGCGCGCGTGATTTTAGATGGTGTGACCGTCTCTTTTTCGACTGATCAAAAAGTGGGTGTGATTGGGCGTAATGGAGCGGGCAAGTCAACTCTGTGTAAAATCATTACGGGCCATGAAGAAGCGGACAGTGGTTCTGTGCGTCAAACCGGGGGATTGCGACTCAGTTATTTAGAGCAGCAAGATCCATATGAACTTGATGAAACCATTCTCGATTTTTTAGTTCGTTACACCGATCGTGAAGAGTGGGAGTGCGGGGAAATGGCTCACCGCTTTCAAGTAACCAATGAGATGTTAGACGAGACGATTGGTTCTTTGGCAGGTGGGTATCGGACGCGTGTTAAGTTAGCAGCCATGCTGTTAAAAGATCCCAACTTTTTGATTTTAGATGAACCGACCAACTACCTTGATTTGAGCACGCTGATTCTTTTAGAAAATTTTCTTCAAGACTTTCGCGGGGGCTACTTAGTTGTTTCTCACGACCGGGAATTTTTAAAACGAACCTGTGAACAAACGCTTGAAGTGGATCAAGGCGATGTGATGCTTTACCCTGGCGGGATTGAAGAGTACTTTACTTTTAAAGAAGAACAATTGCGGCAAAAGGCAGCGTACAATCGAACAGTTACAAAGAAGAAAGAGCAGTTAGAAGCTTTTGTGAATCGTTTTAAAGCTAAGGCTTCTATGGCCTCGCGCGCTCAATCTAAACTCAAACAAATTGGCAAACTTAAGACCATTGAAATCAAACATTCAATGAGCAATGTCCGCATCCCCATTCCTAAAGTCGAGCTTCGATCAGGCACAGCCATTACATGTGATGATCTTTCTATTGGTTACCCGGATGCGGTTGTGGCGAGCAAAATAAATATAGATGTGGATCGCGATGCTCACGTGGCTGTCTTAGGGGATAACGGAGAGGGAAAAACAACCTTTTTAAGAACTATTGTTGGTGATTTACCCACTAAAGGGGGAGCTTTTCGCTGGAGCAATGGATTGAAGTTGGGGTATTACGCTCAGCATGTGTTTGCTTCGCTTGACCCCAGTGATGATGTGTTGACTTACTTATCACGAGATGCGACAGATGGGCTGACGCGTCAAGATGTGCTCGACATGGCAGGCAGCTTTTTGTTTCGAGGCGATGATGTACGCAAAAAGGTTAAAGTACTCAGTGGTGGAGAGCGTTCTCGGCTGGTTTTAGCTGGATTGCTGCTTCAAAAATGTCACATCTTGTTATTAGATGAGCCGACTAACCATTTAGACTTTGAAACAGTCGAGTCATTGGGCCGTGCGCTTAAAGCGTTTGGTGGCACCCTCTTTTTTATTTCTCATGATCGAACCTTTGTGAACTTAGTTGCCACTCAAATCATTGAAGTAAAAAAAGGCCGTGTCTCTAAATATGCTGGAACCTATGAAGATTATGCCTATCATCTCGAACGAGTGGCCCAAGGTATTAATGAAGAAGAAGACAAACAACATAAAGCGCATGAAAAAGAACATCCTCAAGCAGAGATTGCTGCGTCTGTAAAGCCACGTCAGAAAAAAGCAGAAAACAAAAAAGAGATTGCCCAGATCAGAGAAAAAGCAACAAAGGCTGAAAAACGAGTGAAGCATTTAACAAATGAACGAGATGCCTTGGTTAAAGAGATGCAGAATAATCCTTTCCACTTTTCAAGAGATCGCAATGATCGTTTAGAAGACCTCCCTCTCTTAATTGAAAAAGAAGAAGCTAAATGGCTTAACTTACAATCTAAATTAGACGCGTTAGAAAACTAAAGTTTATTTTTTATTTACGGTTTTGCTGGGAGATGTGCAGACCGACTAAGCGGGCGACAAAGACGGCTAAAAAGAGTTGGCCAAAGATCGCTTGTAGGCTTGAGAGGGTCATGGCAAAAGGATGGAGCGCAGAAATATCACCATAGCCTAGTGTGGTTAGCGTGGAGTAGCTAAAATAAAGTAAATGTGTTTCAGATAATTTACTTATAAAGGGTGGAATGTGAAAAGCAGCAGGATCAAAAATTAAGACAATCATGTAAAAAATCCACCACTGCAAACCGAGTAAAAGATAAATACAGATCCCGCCTCGAACTGTGTCTGCATCAATTTTTTTAGATTCAAATATTTTTTGAATAAAACAGAGAATCGATAAGATTAGAAATGAGGCATATAAAATTAATGCAACGAGCATGATGCATTTTTCTGCAAAATCCGGAAGACCTAAATCTGCGATCACTTGTAGAATAAAGGCTCCAATTGTGATGCCTAAAATAGTATTAAATAGTTTTTTCTCGATATTGAGATTGATTAAGATAAAGAAAATAATTCCAATAAATAGAAGTGGAATAACTGGAAAGATGGAGTCAAGAGGTGAGAGAAATGGAAAGACTAAAAGAAATGAGACCAAAGAAATCAACAAGATCATGAAGTGCTTTTTTTCTTGAGTCGGTTTCTTTTTTGGCGGCATCTTTCCCCCTTGGATGATGCCTATTCTACAAGGTTTGAATAAAAAGCGGTATTAAAAACCGTTTTTATAAAAAACCCGATGTTGGGCTCTTTTGTAGCGGTGTTTAGCCAAATATTTTTTGTAGTACTTTTGTTTTTGAGTGAGCGTTGGTTTGTCAAATTTGTTTGTGACAGGTGCAGCTAACTCGGTTTGCTGTAGAGTCGAGTCTTGAAGCGGCCTAGCTTCAATCATTTGGCTTGTCCCCAGGAAGATCATTGCTGCGATACAGATTGGGATAAACTTCATTTTCTTCTCCCCCTTCTCTTAATGGTTTAAGCCTTTATTGCATATCCCGTGCTAGATGATTTCTCCTATGAGCAGGTGTTTTTTTAGGGGAAAGAGGGCCAAATTTGAGCGTTCATTTTTGCAGAAGTGCCAAGAATTTAGAGGTTATCGGATCATTTTCTTCACGAAAACCAGGACAAATAAGGCAATCATAAAAGCCCCTATAAAGGCTTCTGTGGCGGCAAAGAGCCGTGAAAACCCATAAGGGGTAATATCGCCAAATCCGCGAGTGGTGAATGAGACCACGCTGAAGTACAAACAGGCAAAATATTCATAGAGGTTTGTTTGAAAGGATTGCTCTAAGTCGATTTTTAAAATCTCATCTTTTAGTTTTAGGCCCGCAAAAAATTGCAGCACAGAGATGGTGAAGACAAGCGTGAAAGCAGAAGCTAATACTCGATATGGTTTTTCTCCATAACCACAGAGCAAGTCTATTAGCTTAGATAAAAAACGCTTTATCGAATATTTGGGCATTTTCTTGCGTCGCATCACCATTTCTTTATAAAGACAATGAGAGGCGTCATCAAAAAGTCCATTTGATTGAAAATTCAATCTAAAATTACGATATATCTCCTCAGCTTCTTGATATTTTTCTTTTGCTTTACCGAGTTGTTTTTTCTGTTCCAGTTTTATGGCTTCAATTTCATTGACTAGTTTTTCTCCAAGGTTGACCCCTAAAAGTTTAGCCCCTTGAAGTTTTACTTCTAACAACTGTGCATTGATTAAATTTGATTTTTTTAAATTAGCGTTTTGTAGATTGGCATTAAAGAGGTTGGCTCCTTTTAAACTGGCTCCATAAAGGTGTGCTTTTTCTAAGTGGCATCGTTCTAGATTGGCTTTGTCTAATCGAGCCCCTTCTAAGTTTTCACCCTGTTTGATACTAAAAAGAATTTTTTTCTTTGCAGCAGGTGTGGTTTTATTGTTTTTTGAATTGTGAAAAAAGCAAAATAACGAGCGCTTTTCTTTGCTTCCAGAGCACTTTTTCCCATTTGAAAAGAGGTACTGACACCCTTGTTTATTCATAGCCTGATATCACTATACCTGACTTTATAAGGTCTTATCCGAATCCTTTCGGAGATTGATATAACACCCTGATCATGTTGTATTTAATACAAGATGAAATTAAATAAGCTTTACCTTTTATTAAGTATTGTTTTACTCAGTTTGTTTTTTATCCTTCCTGCTGAAGCCGCTAAAATGTATTGGACAGATGGAACCGCTGATGTGATTCAGCGTGCAGACGTTGACGATTTAGTCGTATCTGTAACAAGTCCTGTTGGTTTGGATGTAGATGCTGTTAATGGAAAAGTCTATTGGAACGACGCCGCAACGATGAAAATACAACGTTCTAATTTAGATGGATCAAATGTTGAAGATGTTCGAACAGGTGTCTCTGTTCAACAAATTGTTTTAGATGAAATAAATGGAAAGGTCTATTGGACAAATGCTGGTGGAGGAAAAATAAGTCGAGCTAATGTCGACGGTACTGGCTCGATAGAAGATATTGTCACAGGCCTTAGTTTTCCAAATTCAATAGACCTTGATATTGCCGCAGAGCAAATATATTTCTCAATTGCTGTGCCGCAAACAATAAAGCGAGTTAACTTTGATGGTACTGGACTTACTGATTTGATCACATCAGGTTTAAGTGCTGTTGATGGAATTGCTGTAGAGCAAAGTAGCGGTGCTCCTGTGCCAGAACCTGCCACTCTTTTCCTTTTAGGTTCTGCTCTATTTGGTCTTTTTCTTTCGCTTAAAAGACATTTTTCCTAAAAGCGTTCTATTTTACAGACTCTAAATAAAGCCCTTCAAACGAATTTAAAATAGATCGACTGATGTTTTTGGGAAGTTCTTTTAAGGGATAATCTTCTTTGCGTAAGAGCTGTGTGGTTTGCATCCCGGCTTGATTGGCAGCGATGAGTTCTCCTTCAATATCTGATAAAAAAAGAATTTCATTTGGAGGAAGGTTGAGCTCTTTGGCAATTTTAGAATAAGACTCGGCTTCTTGTTTAGGACCTATCTTGGTGTCGAAGAAGCCAGAGAAGAGATCGCGAATGTCTCCAAAATCTGAATGTTGGAACAAAAGTTCTTGGGCTTTCACCGAGCCAGAAGAATAGACGTAAAGTTGAAAACCTTTTTCTTTGAGCTCTTTTAATTTGTCATAGGCGTCTGGATAGAGGTGCCCAGTGTAATCACCCTCTTTATATCCTTCTTCCCAAATGATTCCTTGGAGTTCTTTAAGTGGGGTTGCTTTTTTGTCTTCAGCAATCCATTGCAGTAAGATATCAATGGCTCTATCAATTTTTAGTTTTTCTGTGGTGGATTGGCCTGCTTCAATTAAGACGTTGTCTATTATTGGTATGATTCGTTCATCGGTTTCAAAATGGTTCCAAATAAATTCACTTATTTTATTTTTAGAATAGGGAAATAGAATATTTTTTACAAAGGAGAGAGAGGTAATGGTTCCTTCAATATCAGTTAAAACAGCTTTTATCATGAGACAGGTACCTTAAGAAAGTCATCTAATAGAGGGAACTTTGAAGAGATTGGTTTTTCAAGATAGTTTGGGGTCCATCCAGAGTCATCTGTAAAAAAGCGAATGCACTTAAAATTTGGGGAAGAACCCATGTCAAACCAGTGAGGTGTGTTTTCTGGAACTGTGATAAAGTCGCCTGCCGTGCATAAAATGCCATAAACTTTATTCTCTTTATGAATGTAAAAAAGTCCTTGCCCATCAATAAAGTAACGGACTTCATGGTCTGTATGAATGTGTTCATCTAAAAACTTTTTCCGCATCGGTTCAAACTTGTCTGTTTTAGAAAATTCAGGTGTGACATTGATCGTGTCAACGCTATGAAAGTTGTAAAGGTGTTTAATGGTTTCAATCTCTTTGCTATAGAGATTGAGGATTTGTTCATCCGAAAGATTTGTTTCTTCTGTCAGCATGGAGAGTTGGTCCCAGCGTTGAAATTCGATATTTATTTTTGCTAGTTCGCTTTGTATGTCGTCATGGTTGATAAAGTCTGAAGAAATGTTCTCGGAGGTCTCATTAAAAATTCTTAATAAACTCATTGAAAATCTCCTTTTAGTTTTGATTCTAAAATCGTGGTTTCAAATAAAGCGTTAAAGGCTTCAACATGCCGCAGCGTTTCTTCGACGCTAGTTCCCCAGGTATAAAGCCCGTGGCCGACAATTAAATAGCCGTGAAATCCCGTTCTTTCAGATTTGTTTTGAATATAGGTTTCTACTTGAATGGCGAGTTCTGAAAGTGATTGATTGTTTTCAAAAATAGGAACATCTTCAATATGTTGGTGTGTGGTGACTCCTGAAAGTGCTTTTAATAATTCCAAATCTTTTAAGATAAGTTTGTCTCGTCCGTTTTCATAATAGATTTTAGAAAGGACGGTGCTTGTTGTGGAATGAATATGTGCAATCGCTTCTGTTTCTGGAAATCGGCGATAAAGTTGTGTGTGGAGTAATGTTTCTGCAGATGGTTTTTTGCCATCTAATGCTTGGCCTTCAAAATCAACCAACATCACATCTTCTGTTTGAAGGTTTGCTTTGTCTTTACCTGAAACAGTAATGGCAATTGATTCTTCAGTGTTGCGTACAGAAAAGTTTCCACTTGTGGCTGGGACCCATTCTTTTTGAGCGCAAAAGGAAGCAATCTGAATGACTCCTTCAATGCTTTGTTGATTTCTCTCAATTGTTTTCATAGAAAGAATATTATACCACTTCTGCATCTATCTTAAAGGGAAAGGATTCTGTAATTAAATGAAGGTTTTTGATCTCTAACCCCCTCTTTTTTAGTAAGTTGAGAAGAATCGATTGGGAAATTTGTCTATAATAGGTTTCTGCCAATTGAGTTTGGCTCATTTTTAAGAGGAGATCACGATGCAAATTGGAATGATTGGTTTGGGCCGGATGGGGGCCAACATGGTGCAGCGCTTAATGGATGGCGGGCATGAGTGTGTGGTCTTTGATCTGAATCCTAAAAATGTAAAAGCTTTAGAAAAAAATGGGGCGATTGGTGCGGCTTCATTAGAAGAGTTTGTTCAAAAGTTAAATGGACCGCGTGCGGTTTGGGTAATGGTTCCTGCGGGTGATCCGACTGAAAAAACAATCCAATCTTTAAAAGAAGTTTTAGATAAAGAAGATATTGTCATTGATGGGGGTAACACTCGCTTTAAAGATGATGTGCGTCGCGCCGCTTCTTTAAAAGAAAAAGGGATTCATTTTGTTGATGTTGGTACCAGTGGCGGTGTTTGGGGTGTGGAACGTGGTTATTGTTTGATGATTGGTGGCGTCGATAAAGTGGTGGCTCACCTGGATCCTATTTTTAAAACATTGGCACCGGGTAAAGGTGACATTGAAACCACTCCTGGTTGGCAAAAGAAAAAAGGAACAGCCCAAGAGGGTTACTTGCATTGTGGACCTGTTGGTTCGGGTCACTTTGTGAAGATGGTTCATAACGGCATTGAGTATGGATTGATGCAAGCTTATGCTGAAGGCTTTGACATTATGCGCAATGCCAATAAAGAAGAATTGCCTAAAGAAATTCAATACGATTTGAAGTTAGATGAAATTGCTGAAGTATGGCGTCGTGGAAGTGTGGTCTCTTCGTGGTTGCTTGACTTGACTTCGATTGCTCTTCAAAAAGATAAAAACCTCTCTAAATATAGCGGGCACGTGAGTGATTCTGGTGAAGGGCGTTGGACGATTGAAGCGGCGATCGAAGAAGCGGTTCCTGCTGAAGTCTTGACCGCAGCATTGTATACTCGTTTTCGTTCCCGACAAGAGCATACGTTTGCCGAGAAAATTTTGTCTGCCATGCGTGAGCAATTTGGTGGCCACACTGAGAAGAAATAAAAGGAATTATTATGAGTAAAGAGACTACTTTAGAAGAGAAAGCATTGCCTGCCGGCCCTTGTGTTATGGTTATTTTTGGGGCTTCTGGGGATTTAGCTAAACGAAAGTTAATCCCAGCGCTTTATAATTTAGGTTTGGCCAAAATGTTGCCTGAAAATTTTGCCATTGTTGGATTGGGTTCGCGGCCTCTTTCCAAAGAAGAATTTGAAGAGCACTTAAGTAGTGAGTTGTGTGACTTTGTTTCGTGTGAAATTAATCCTAAGTTAAAAAATTGGCTTGTGGAGCGGATGCATTATATTCAAGGTGATTTTAATCATCCTGAAACGTTTCAAGAATTAGAAAAGACCTTAAAAGAGGTTGATAAAAAATATAAGACGGGTGGAAACTATTTACACTACTTGGCCATTCCTCCAAGTTTCTTTTTGAATGTGGTGGAGAAATTATCTTCTGCAGGATTAACTCAAGAAGAGAATGGGAGTTGGCGACGGATTGTGGTGGAAAAACCTTTTGGGCATGATTATGAGTCGGCACGTGCGCTTAATTTAGATTTGCAGAAACATTTACGTGAACATCAAATCTATCGGATTGATCATTATCTTGGAAAAGAGACCGTCCAAAATATTTTAGTGTTTCGTTTTGCTAATGGTATTTTTGAACCGATCTGGAATCGTAATTATATTGATCACGTTCAGATTACAGTGAGTGAAGAGCTGGGTGTGGAGCATCGATCTAAATACTATGAAGAGGCGGGCGCACTGCGCGATATGGTGGCCAACCATATGTTGCAACTTCTTGCTTATGTGACCATGGAGCCCCCAAATTCATTTGATGCTGAGGCAGTCCGTACTGAAAAGGCAAAACTCCTTCAAGCAATTAAACCGATTACACCTGAAGAAGTGTTGAGCTCTACTGTTCGAGGTCAGTATGGTCATGGTAAATCTGCTGAGGGTGAGCAGCTTTTGGGTTACCGCGGGGAGCCTGGAGTCAGTCCTGAATCAGAAATTGAAACCTATGTGGCGTTAAAGTTTTTAATTGATAATTGGCGCTGGGCAGATGTTCCTTTTTATATTCGAACAGGTAAGAGAATGTCTAAGCGTACTTCAGAAATCGCGATCTTTTTTAAGAAACCTCCTTATACATTATTTAGTCATACTGAAGTGCATCATTTGAAAACCAATGTGTTGGTGATTCGGATTCAACCGAATGAAGGCATCTCGTTAAGTTTTAGTGCTAAGGTTCCAGGTCCTGTGCTTAATATGGGACGCATGAAAATGGATTTTTCTTACTGCGATTATTTTGGGAGCAAAAAACCAGCCATTGGTTATGAAACATTGCTCTCTGACTGTATGAAGGGGGATGCCACTCTTTTCTTGCGGGCTGATAATGTGGAGTATGCATGGGAGACATTAATTTCGGTGATGGATGTCTGGAAAAGCATGCCGGCTCGAGACTTTCCGAACTATGATGCTGGTTCTTGGGGTCCTGAAGAGGCAGACAAACTGTTAGAAAAAGAGGGGCGACGCTGGCGCAATGTCTAATGTTCTTCAGTTTGAAATGGAGGATGATTTAGCTCAAGCTGCTGCAGTCGATTTTTTTAAACGAGCTCAAGAAGCTATTGAAGAAAAAGATCTTTTTACGGTTGTTCTTTCAGGGGGTTCTACACCAAAGTTACTGTACAAATATTTAGTTTATGAAGTTGAAGAAAACCCGCCTTATCAAGATCTTTTTGAGCAGATTCATTTTTTTTGGGGAGACGAACGGGATGTGCCTCCAGATGACAAAGAGAGCAATTTTTTAGCTGCGACTAAAGGATTTTTAAAACCACTCCATGTTCCTGAACAAAACATTCATCGCATTCCAATAGAGCAAGGGACTCTTTCTAAAGTAGCTCAATCTTATGCTCAAGAAATTAAACAATTTTTTAAATGTGATGAAGATGTCGTTCCTCAATTTGACTTGGTTTATTTAGGGATGGGAGAGGATGGACATACTGCTTCTCTTTTTCCTGATTCTGAAGCCCTTCATGAAAAAGAGAAATGGGTGGTGTCAAATTGGATTGAAAAACTAAATACTTTTAGAGTCACCTTTACCTTACCTCTTTTAAATCAAGCCAAGCAGATTCATTTTTTAGTTTCAGGTAAAAGTAAAAAACAGATGCTTGACCAGGTTTTAAATTCAACCAAACCTAATCTTGATTTTCCTTCAACAATGATTGCCCCCTTCTCAGGCCATTTAAGCTGGTGGATTGACCAATCTGCTAAAAACGGCGTATAAAAGAAGTAGAATGTATTGCTTTAATTTGTTCCGTTATCTTGGCTCGTCCTTTTGTTGTGGGAGATACGATTACTGTTGCGAGTGTCACGGGTGTGGTCAAAGAAGTGATTGGAATCAGTTATGATGCGTTCCAACAAAAAGGAATCGCCATTCCATTTCCTCAACGAGATGTTCATATTGTTTCTGATGAGGGGAATGGATCTAAATCTTTAAAAGGAAATGATATTGAGCAAAAAAGGAAAATGAGATGAGAAGACAACGGTTAGCAGTTTATAGTTTATTACTCCCAATAGTAGGTTTGGTGTTGTATTACTTTTTGGGAAGACAAAAATAAGTTTTTTGTCACAAATTGAGGGCTCAGAAACGGGCTTCATAAAGAGCTTCGCGCCCTTCTTTAAGTAGAAAAAAGACCATCACTAAAGCAGCAACAGGGTCAGCCCACCACCAGCCCCAGAGGGTGTTTAAACCTAGACCGAGTAACAGGGTGACAGAAAGATAGGCGCAGAAAAGAGTTTCTTTAGCATCTGCTTTTAGGGCCTTGCTGCCAATCTTTTCTCCAATGCTTAGCTTCATAAAACCAAGGGCAGGCATGATTAAAATTGAGAGGACCGCGATTAACATGCCCCAGTGGGTGTATTCGGGTTTTTCTTGTAGAACGAGCATTTTTATTGATTCATAAGAAACATAAAGAGCAAGGGCAAAAAAAGTAAGTCCAACTACTTTTAATGCAATCTTTTCTTTTTTCTTTTCTTCTTCTTTGTTTCCTTTGTGTGAAAGACGCCAGACTAAGATTGAGCCTGCTGTTACTTCAATCACACTGTCAAAACCAAATCCAATCAAAGCAATGCTTCCTGCTGCAAAGCCAAGAAGTACCGAAGCAATGGCTTCAATCACATTGTAGCTGATTAGAAAATATTCTAACTTAAGTGCTTTTTGAATCAGTTCTTGTTTGTTCGCCATATTCGTTCTATTTTATAAGAAGGATGAAAAAAGTCTTCTTATTATTCTACTTTGTTTTTTTCTCAACTCAAGCAATAGCTGCTGATTTTCAGAGTGGTCCTAAGCAGGTTGCCTTGCTTGAGCTCTATAGCTCAGAAGGATGCAGTAGCTGTCCTCCTGCTGAAAAGTGGGTTAACCGTTTAAAGCAAGATCCTGGCTTATGGAAAGAGTTTGTCCCTGTGGTCTTTCATGTTGATTATTGGGACTATATTGGTTGGAAAGATCCGCATGCGTCACCTCTTTATTCGCAACGTCAACGGCAATATGCTCAGTCATGGCGAGCCAATAGTGTTTATACGCCAGGAATGGTGTTTAATGGACGTGAATATTTAAAGTGGCGAACCAACCGCGATTTACCTGATACGGAATTAACAATAGGCGAGTTGTTTGTTAATAAGTTGAGTTCCTGTGAATTTAAAATTAGTTTTAAACCAATAAATCAAATTAAAAATTCTTATCGTGTGCTAGGAACTCTTTTAGGATGCGATCTTACTTCTAATGTTATTCGTGGTGAAAACCGAGGAAGAGAATTGCACCATGAGTTTATTGTTTTAACATTAGCTCAAACAGACATGGTGCTGTCTTCAGACGGCACCTATGAAGCCATTATTAATCTTAAAAACAGTTCTCACATTAACCCCAAGCAGAGCGCTGTTGCTTTTTGGATTACTCTTAAAAACGAGTTGCAACCGATCCAGGCAATAGGGGGGTATCTGTAAATCAAGTTGAGTTCTGCTTAATTCCTTCCAATGTTTTCTAACCTTTTTGTCTTGAAGTAGTTATGCCCTCCTGAGTCGGTCTTTTTTGTTGTTGATGTGACCTTGACAAAATTGTAACTATTTGGTATTGTGTTGGTTATTAATTTTTGTGAGTGTGACTATGCGCCGTTTGATACAGCTGTTTCTGACATTTGTGCTTTTTGTTTCCCCTTTCAGTGAGTCCTTTACTGAGAGGTCGTTTTCTTTCTATTTAGCTCCATCTGCATTTGTTCATCCTGTTCAAATAGTGCTTTCGGAAGAAGAGGTTGAGCTTCTTGATATTTTAAAGCGTCACTTTTCTGAAAGATCCATTTATTTAAGCGAAGAATCAGTAAATAAAATAACTCGAAAGGTTTTCAAAGCACTAGATTTGATGCGATTGGCTGTAGATATGGATCTGTCAGAATTTCAAAAGAATGTCATGGCTTTGGATACGACAATAGAAGGTTACTATTCGCGTGTCTATCCGATTGTTTTTGAAAATGAACCTGATTTTGAAGAAGGGTCAATTGGAATTGGAATTAATATTTTGGATACCGATGGGAATATTCAACGCCTATTGATTCACAAAAAGAAGAAGAAGAGTTCTCGCTTTAAAGAGATTAGTTCAGACATTTTTATGGAAGATCATGATTTTGAACTTCGTTACTCTCAATCAGAAAAATATGAGTCAGAGTGGGTTTCAAAAATACGTGGTTATAAATCTGCTCGAATGAGACTTCCTATTCCAGCGGGTTTTATTGAAAATTATAAAAAAGAAATAAAAAAATTCTTTTTAGGAGATGAATCTCATAGTAGTGTGACTCAACATGTTGAAGCACTTTTACTCGGCCCAAAGAGAATTACTTTTTCAGAATTTTTGAGCCATTATCCTGAGGCATACGGTGTTTTGTCTCAAGCATACGGTGATTTGTCAGAAAAAATAGAGGATAAGATTACTATTCATTCAAATAGCAAAGAGGGTGAAGATAAGTTTATTGTCACTCTTTTTAACCGAATACTTCAGTCTATTTTTATTAACCGACTTCGCTCTCCTGTAGATGGTGTGGCTGATTTTTCCAAACGTGATGGTTCTAATGGCCCTCCCACAGTGAACAGTTTATTGCAGAAATTTATTGCTGTTATTAAGCAGCTTGAGGTTGAAACAGGTTACACACCGGAGCGGTTGCGATTTAAAAACCCTCCATTAAAAATATTTGGTGAGTGGCTCAATCGTGGCGCAAAAGACGAATTCCAGTTAGCTACGTCATTGTTGAATCATGGGTTTCAGCTTAACCAGGGGGCCTTGATCTTTGATGTCGATATGACGCTGCTTAAAAAAGGTGAAAGTTTTGATTCTGAAGAGAAACCTGCTATTTTTTACACCTTAATTGAATTGCTTAAGCTGGGAATTCCTATTCGAATTATCTCAGGTGGGGCTGCTGTAAAACAGTACCAGCGGATACTAAAACCTTTAGAAGAAATTTTAGAGCCAAATTATTTAGAAAATTTAGAAATGTTTACAGGCACAGGAAGTGTTCGAATTTATTTTGATCACGAGAAAGGTAAATTTATTTTAGACGAAAACTATACACCTCATCTAGCTGGAAAAAAAGACTATGATTTAAAACAAATGTTTCAACAGCTTGAATTGCAAATTGAACAAGACCTTGATTTATTTTTGAGCCCTCTTATTCAGGCTGAGAAGCCGCGTATTCAAGCTGAAAGAAAGTTTGACTTCACTGATGGAGAAAAAATTCTTCATGCTTATGCTTATAGCTTTGATATGGCCTCAGATTCAGTTCCTAAGACCCCTTTTAACCTTCAATTAAGAGATAGTCGTTCTGCGACATTGCATGGTTGGGGGTTGCAGGCTAAGAAAAAAGATGGAATGGGCATGACTGTGATTACAACTGAGGGAATTAATTGGTTAAAAATGGCGCATAATGATTTTTGGAAAAAAAACCGTTATGTGATTCAGCGAGGAACCCCCCTTCGACTTGTCATATTAAAATATTTAGAGTTTTTAGGTAAAGAAAGCCAATTCAAAAAGCATGAGATTTATAGTGGTTTTCAGTTAACCCCTGGTGGAAGCAGTAGTATTGATATTACATTAAAAGGTCTTACTAAGGCTATGACTGCGCACTATATTTTTAATAAGAGTAGAGAGCTTAAAGTTCCTTTTGAATTAGATGCGAGTGTTTATTTTGGTGATGAATTTATTTTTGATCGTGATGTTTCTGGGAATGATATTTCTTTAAGTCAAGATCCTCGATTAAGAAAATTGCTTAAAGTTCATGTGGGTGATCGAAATTTAAGGCTCTCAGCCTATGAGATTTTTACTCGTGTTTCCCCTGATTCTTTTGGAAACACTTTACGTGCTTATTCCGCTTCTATTCCGAGTCTCTATTTTATCTTTGACAGTTTAGATGGTAATGCACAGATCTTGAATCATTTAGATGATGCTGCTGATCGGAAAAAACATGCTTATAATGTTTCTCTTTTTTATCATCACCATCCTATTTTGGTTGTTTCCTCTTTTGCTGATAAGCCAGGTGGGTTGTTAGTGACTGATTTGAATGTTGATCTGCATGAGTCTGATTCAGAGAGATCAAAAGTGTTTTTACCCACGAATTATAAATATGATCTTGCTGCTGAGCGTTATTTTGTGAAAGGGCTTAGAGGCTGGTTTCAAGATAAAGGTGTTTCTCTTGCAGGGAATGGTTCTTTAGGCTCTTTTTTGATTCGACGCATGTTAACCGATGAGGAAAATTTGGTGTTATTTCGTGAAGGGCATGTTCCTTTATGGAAAATAGGTTACTTTGCTCATCTTTATTTAAGAGGAATAAGAACAATGGTTGTGAATAAAGCTAGTGCTCGTTCAACTATAAGTCCTGCTTTTCCATTGACGCCTTCTCGATTAGTTGGAGACACCATTGACTATGGAACTATTTATGCTTATTTTAAAGATAGCTTTCCAGGGAAAACTCTAACTCACTTTTTAGTACATTTAAACAAGTCTTCGGGAGAGTCTATCCCTGATTATTGGGATCAACAACAAACGGCATTTGACATCGCTATTTAAACAGGGATGGCTTATCTACCATCCCTGTTTTTATTTTTAATGATTACTTCTTTGATGCCATTGCTTCTTCAAAAATGCCTTTGAAGTTTTCTTTTAAATCACACTTTGCTTTGGCTTGAGCAAGTATTGAACCCCAATGAGTTCCCATTGCTTCAACAATCGCGTCTCCTTCTTTATCCATGATTGGGCCCCAGTTCTTGTTAATTTTTTCTTTTAAGATTTCAACTTGAGCTTGTTTCATGGCTTGAAAAAAAGAGGCGTTCCACATATCCACAGAATTTTCAACAGGGCATGGGGCTTCTTGTATCGATTTTTGAACCGCGCAGCATTCGCTCGATTGGCTTGTGTGGGTTTCTGTGCTGCAGGTTCCTTTTTGTGTGTCGCATTGTGACATTGTGTGTCTCCTTGTTTTGTTTTCATGTGTTGTTTCTCTCTAATTGCTAGCCATAAACTGACTAGTTGGTATGGGTAAGAGGCAAAAAAAAGACCTATTTCCCATATAGTTTTTTTAAGTATTCCTTAAAGTGAAATAGGGTTCGTTCCATGACGCCTCTATCTTGGCTTGCTTTGGTTAAAAGTAAGGATCCTTGGATTAAAACTAAAAGCTGTTCAGATAAACTTTGAACATCAAAGTTTGCACTAGGTGCATGTATTTTTTTTGCGTCTTCTAAATCAGCACTAAAACTTTGAATGGTTTGTTTGAAAATTTCATCACAGATGTTTCTGATTTCAGGATGTGATTCAGAAAGCTCTTGAGTAAAAATACCGACGAGACAACCTTTATTTTCAGATTTTTGAGACATCTTAGAAACACAATCAATTAAGGCAAAAATTTTATCTAATGGATCATCACTTTCACAACAAGTCCCTTCCATTAACTTTTGGCCATTGGCTTGAGCAAAATGTTGAACTAAGTTTTTGCCCATCTCTTCTTTATTTTTAAAGTAATAAAAAAAACTTCCTTTTGTGACGCCTGCTTGTTCGCAGATTTCATCCACAGTGGTGGCCACATACCCTTTATCGAGCATTAGCTCTCGGGCAGCTTCTAAAAGCTTTTCTTTTCTTGGTTTTTCAGTTGTTTGTGTTGTCATAAATACCTACTAGTTGGTATTTATTTTACCGCTTGTAGGTTTCACGTCAATAGGAAAAAATAGTTTTTTTCAAAGAGGAGAAAATTCATGGGTAAAGGGCCGAAAATCATTGGGATACAAGGATCTGTGCGTGAAGGCAATTTTACAGCTAAGGCAATGGCTTTAGTTGAAGATCAATTTAAACAACAAAAAATCGATTTTGAATTAATTGATCCTACAAAATACTCTTTTCCTTTTCCAGGAACAGATGAAGGTTCTGATACCATGGCAGAATTACGCCACAAGGTTTCTGAAGCAACAGGTATTGTCTTAGCCACTCCTAAGTATCATGGAAGCTTTAGTAGTGTGATTAAACTTGTGATTGAAAACCTAGGTTTTCCGTCGGTGTTAGCTGGAAAACCAATGGCGTTATTAGGTGTGGCAGCAGGCGCGATTGGTGCGATCAAATCATTAGAATCGTTAGCCAGTGTGTGCACGCATGTCGGGGCGTTTGTGTTGCCCGGCGCGGTTTCTGTCCCTGGAGTGCAGCAAGTCTTTGATGAAAATGGTGTCTGTTGCGATCCTTCCATTGAAAAACGGATTCGTGGAGTGGCGACTCACTTGGTTGATTATCTCAACCAAAATATCTGTCCTCGGATTGCCTTAGAGGAGATGGTTCGAGGCACTTCCTAGGATTAAAAAGGGCTGATTTTGCCCAATTTGACAACCTCTAACCTCACATGTAAGTTAATCCTATGAGGGGCAACCCTTAAGAGGAGGCAACAAGGTGAGAATCGTCGATAAATTAAAATCTCTAGTTAGAATGAAATCTCATTCACCCTTTGTTTTTTACCAAGAGGTCCCAATGGCAGGCAAGAATCGTGGCCGGTCATGTGGTCCGATGCCCAGTGTTAAAACAAAGCGCCGTTAATCTACCAAATGATCCTCGTTTGACAGATTTTAAAACCCCATGTACATTTATTAATGGATGTAAGGATAATAGGTCATGAGATCAGGGGTAGACCAAAACCGGGAATGTCGTTCTGACGCTTACAATCAGTCAAGCCCTCCACACTCTTTTTTCTTTTCAAAAGCTAGTCGTAAAAGCAACCAACAAAAAACAGGAGAAATATCATGTCAGACTTAAATGCATTTCTAGACAAAGCCAAAGGGGATGATGGGTTAAAAGCAAAGCTAAGTGAAGTGGGTACAGCTGCTGATGTTGTGGCTGCTGGTGCCGAAGCAGGTTTCAGCTTTACTGAAGCAGATGTGCAAGCTCATTATGACGCAAAGGTAAAATCTGGTGAAGTGAGCCAAGAAGACTTGGATAAAGTCTCAGGTGGAACGTTCACAATTTCACCAATAATTGTGGCAACAATTACTATCTGTTAATAGGTAGTAATTGTTTGACAAATAAAAAATAAGGGGAGGTGAAAAATATGTCAGACTTAAATGGAATGTTAAACAAAGCCAAAGGGGACGAAGCATTAAAAGCAAAACTAACTGAAGCAGGTAATGCTTCTGAGGTTGTTGCTATTGGTGCTGAAGCAGGTTTTACCTTTACTGAAGCAGATGTGGATGCAGCTCATAAATCCAAAGTAAGCTCCGGTGAAGTGAGCCAAGACGACTTGGATAAAGTCTCTGGTGGAACGATAGGCACAATAATTATGATGACTATTACAATTTGTTAATGGTCGTTGTTTAAATTAAAAGACAGAATATGTCGTCGGCATTGTTTGCTGAAATAGTGTCGGCGATTCACTGTCTTAAGAACTTATGCTAGACTTGTCCCATGCCAAGGGAAAAATCAAACTTCATTCAAATCGCAGCCAATGCCACAACCTTGCTTGAACGTCTTAATGGCGATGTGCTTCCTGTTCCTTCTAAGTCAAATAAAGAAACAATTAATAAACGTCTTAATCATTGGCGTCAAATCGTGACTGGGGATGAGAATCAAGCTGGGTTTATATACCGCTTAAAAATGAATAATCTAAACCCCAAGAAGGTTTCTCCTTACTTGGGTGAGGTGGAGTGGAACCCTAAGAAAAAAGCTCCAAAGTGGCTTAAAGCGTTTCAAAAGATCGCACAAATCAAAGATTTTCGCTCTGTTGCCCCTCTTCTACAAAAGAAACATCCTATTGCTTTTGAAGAGGTTTTGTCTCCATTCTTGGTTTATGCTCAAAAGCAGATTAAGCCCTTAAAAAAAGACCCTAAAATTGCTAAAGAGGTGTGGATTGATTTTGAGCGTTACTTAATGGCTCGGCTTTCTGCTCTTGCAACCAAACCTCTTTATTTCAAATTTCAGTCTGGGCTTAGTCAAGGTAATCCTCTTTTCATGTTTCAACAGCTTCTTAACCGTGATGAGAAGTCGAGTCAAAAAGAGTACAAATCATTTGTGAAACAGCTTTTAAGTGAAGAAGGATTTATCTCTTTTTATCAAGAGTATCCTGTTTTAGCGCGCATGCTTGTTACCATTACAGAGCAATGGATTGTCCAAGTTAAAGAATTTATTCAGCGACTGAAAAAAGACTTAAATGTGATTCAAAAACAATTTAATCAAGGTCAAGCTCTTGGTAAATTGACTCGTGTTGGATTAGGCATGTCTGATCCGCACCATGAAGGAAGAACCGTTGTTTCTCTGAAGTTTAGTTCTGGTTTTAAACTCATTTATAAACCCAAAAACTTAAAGACAGAAGCTGGTTTTTTAAATGTGATTGATTGGCTTAACCAAAATGGGGCTCCTTTTAAGATGAAGGTCTTAAAAGTATTAAATCGTTCTCAATACGGTTGGATTGAGTTTGCCGAAACTAAGTCGTGTCGGTCTGAAGATCAGGTGAAGCGGTATTATACGAAGATGGGCATGCTTTTAAACCTTGTCTATTTTATGGATGGAACTGATTGCCATGCTGAGAATATTGTCGCTTTAGGAGAAGATCCGGTCTTAATTGATATGGAGAGTATGCTTCAGCATTCAGCCCTTGATTGGAATGAAACAGATAAAAAGAAGAGCTCCCTCTTTATGGCTGGAAATATAATCGACCAATCAGTGATGAGAACAACCTTACTTCCAACCTGGATTCCGGCTAAAGAGGGGAAGTGTTATGATATTAGCCCTCTTGCTCCATCCAAAGCTCAGCCTACAGGTTTTCGTTACGCCACGTGGAAAAAAATTAATACCGATCAAATGTATGTTGAAAAAGAAGAGACGATTTTGGACATGACAGAGCATTTGCCTGTATTAAAGGGAAAGAAAGTCTCTGTTGAAAAATATCAGTCGCAATTTTTGGCTGGTTTTGAAGCAATGTACCAGTTAATGGCTTCAAAAAGAGCTGAGCTTGAAAAAGGGCCTCTAAAGAAATTAAAAAATTGTTTCACTCGATATATTTATCGACCGACTAATGTTTATGCTCAACTGAGATTGCGTTCATCTGATGTTGATCTTTTGAGAAATGGAGTAGATCAATCGATTGAAATAGATGTGTTTACTCGGACGTTGATTGCAATCGGCAATAAAAAAGGTCAAAAGCCGCTTTTAGCAGCCTATGAAGCTGAGCGGATGTCGTTAGAACGAGGGGATATTCCTTGTTTTTATGGCGAGACCAATGGAACAGGGCTTTTTTCAGACGGTAAAAAGGTTGTTTCTGGTTTTTTTCAAACACCTAGCTTAAAACGTGTTCAAGCAGGTCTGAAGCGGGCGAGTGAAAAAGATTTAGCGCTTCAAACTAAGTTTATAAAAGGAACACTCTATTCTCGTTTTTTTGACCCTTTGAATAAAAAAAGAAAAAAGACTCATAAGAAGCCATCGTTAAATGGAAAGCACCTTTATTCCGAACAAGAGTATTTGGTTGAAGCAGAAAAAATTGCGCAACAGATAATGTCAGAATCGATTTCAGATGGAGATGGCTCTGTTTCTTGGATAGGACTTGGTTTTAATCCGCAGACTGAGAAAATGCAGGTTCAACCTGTTGTAGAAAATCTCTATGATGGTCGGTGTGGTATTGCTCTTTTCTTTGCTTCACTCTATTCAGCGACTTCTCGGAAAGAGTACAAAGAGTTTGCTCTCTCTACGATTAAATCAATCCGAAAAGCATTAAAGCAACCTTCTGCAAGTTCAGCTTTAGCTCGAAGAATTGGAATGGGAGTCTGTGGAGGTGTGAGCGGAATCATTTATAGCTTTGTAAAAATGAGCCAATACTTAAAAGAACCCCAGCTTAAAAAAGAGGTGGCTGCTTTAGTTGATGCAATCACACCTAAACTAATAGAGGATGATCAGGTTTTAGATGTTGAAACAGGATCGGCAGGAGCTATTATTGGATTGCTTGCATTGCCAACGACAAAATCGATAAATAAAGCCATTCTATGTGGGGATCATTTGTTGAAAACACGCGTTAAAACAGATTCAGGGTATCGCGCATGGAGAATTTTAGGCTTAGATCATTCACTAACCGGTTTCTCACATGGAGCCGCTGGTTTTGCCTATGCGTTAAACCAACTTTATAAAGTGACTAAAAAGAAAAAGTATTTAGAGGCCGCTCAAGAAGCAATCCAATTTGAGAATCATCACTTTTCTAAAAAAGAGAAGAATTGGCCAGACCTTCGTTTTGAACCCACAGGCTATTTGTCAAACTGGTGCCATGGTGGAGCGGGCATTGCTCTTGCTAGATTGGGATTTAAAGCCAAATCATCTGAAAAAGATGTTGAGCATGGTATCAACTCTTTGCTCAAAGAAGATGTATCGGGTTTTGATCACCTTTGCTGTGGCACAGCAGGTCGGATCGACACCTTAATAGAAGCTTCAATCCAACACAATCAACCTAATCTACTGATCGAAGCCAAACGCAGAGCTGATTGGTTTCTAAAAAGAGCCAGTAAAAACAAGTCCTATTCTATGATCGTTTCAGCCAATGGGGAGTTGCAAAGCATGGGACTTTTTCAAGGCTTAGCAGGAATAGGTTATCAATGCCTTCGCTTAGCGGATCCTAAAAAAATCCCTTCAGTCCTGCTCTTTAAATAATCTAGCCTTTGAGGTAGACCCAAGCTTCGAGTCCGCTTTGGAGAGGGAGGCGTTCTCGTCTGTAATCGCCTGTTTCGTAGGAATCAATCTGATCAAGTTCTTCAAGGGTGACTTCAATCACTTGGCCTGGAATATATGACTCAGAGTTTTCAATGGCAACCGGATATTTCCCTTCAGAGGTGTCACAAAGAACAACCATATAATCATGAAGCGTATCAGGTTTTCCCGGCACAACCCGACCAATCACTTCGGTCTGTGCGCGTTGATTTAATAATGTTCCGTAAACAAATAAAAGTTCATGTTTCATGGTGTAATAATAACCTTATTTTATTGTTATTGGCAAAAGGTTTGAGTTTTGTTTGGCTCTTTTCTGTTTTTCTTAGTTCTGCAAGAGAGAGTAGAACCTGTAAATTATCAAAAGAGTGGGCATAGGTTAGAAAGAAGGCTCCGTAAAATTTTGATTTAGGGTTCATCACTTGATAAGAGGTTATTTTATTATAGATTTTACGTGCAAATTTAAAGTCTTTTTCTATTAGAGCGAGGCGAAGAACTAAAGCATAGATAGAGATATTTTCATAATCTTCAATCACCTCTCCTGTTGTGGGATCAAATCGACCTCGAATGCGTTTGTTTTTTGACCATTCCTTTTTGATAAATTCATAGACTTTGCCATTGGGAAGGCCCACTTCTCCAAGTTGAACCGCGCACATTATATTGTTGATGAGATTCATTTCACCATTATAGTATTTTCCTCTGTAAATATAATATTTGTCATAGAAGAGTCCTGAAGGGGTGAGCGCATGGGTTGCGATCTCGATTGATCTTTTAAGTATGGGTTCCCAATCTTTATCATATTTTTCCATGACAACCATGGCAGGTAAATCGAGGTACGATATATCTACTTTGTGAGACGTTGACTCGCCTTCAAAATCCCAGCAGAAAGATTCAACAAAATAGCCTTCTAAAACATTATGCTTTTTCATGCTTTTAGATAATGAAAGAGCCAGTTCTTTGTACTCTTCTTTATTCCATTTTTCATAGCCTAAAAAAAGGGCTGCTGCAACACGTAAGTCGTCAATTGAAGCATTACATTTTGAATCTTTTTTTGTTGGAAATAAAACTTCCCAGTAAAGTAGTCCTACTGAGCTCATAAAGAGGTATTGTGTGAGCTTGGCTTGTTGGTCAAACTCCTTTTGGTCTCCTACTTCAAGGGCATAGAGCATGATCAAGCCAATTGATTCAGATAAAAGCGTGTGTGCTTGATCTTTGTTTTCACCAACATTAAGTTGGCTGACAATCGCACCTTGAGAAGAGGTCAGTTTTGTTTTTAAGAATTGGTAACAGATTTCTTCACGTTCTTTAATTGAATCAGATGAATTAAGATTTGAAAATATAGAGTAGAAAGCGATTAGTGTTATTGTGGCAAAAGAATATAACTTGTTTGGGTTTGATGATGTTCTTCTACTTACAATCATATAAATCTTGTCCATCTATTTATCGGCTATCAGATGTTTTAGGCAGTACTTTTTTAGTGATACCTATGGCTCCTTTTAAAATGCCGTGTATTGGTTTGATCACAGATTTAAGATTTAAGTTTAAGGCTTTATCTAACGCGGTTTTGGTAATGGCTTCAGTTAAGATAATTCTTTGAACGCTTTCAATGCTGTCGACATCTTTAAACTGTTGGTTTAAGTTTAGTTTGTACTCTTTCTTTTTGACTTTTCCTTTTTTAGAGATATCAAAAAAGATAACGGTTTCAATTCTTAACTCCATATGATCAAAATGAAAATCAATTCCTTTTTCTTTAATGGTTTCAACTAGTGCTGGATTTTTTTGAAGCTCTTGAATGACTCTAATATAATCTAAATTTGTCTCTTTGTTTGGCAGGCGAACCACTGTAAATTCTTTTAAGTGAATGACTAGTTTTTTTAGATGCACTTCTTTTTCTAAAAGAGCAGGAAAATCAAAATCAATATAGATTTTAGAAATATCAACCATTCTTCTTTGGTTAAATTTATTTGGATTGAAGATAAAGAGATTTCGAATTTCAATGTCTGAATTTGTAAAGCCTATGTCAGATTCATCAATGATTGTGCGAAGGCCGACAATGGATGTGAGGGTTTTTTCAATGGCGATTCGGCTATAAGTGTCTGATCCGTAATTTAAAGCAAAGGCAATCAGTCCTAAAGCGATGCCCCATTTTATCCATCTTTTAACGTTCATACTAAGCCATTTGTCTTTTTACCAGTTCTTGAAATTCACCCGGTTGTTTGACGAGTTCTTCAAAATTACCAGACTGTTTGACAACACCGTTGACGATGACATAAATTCGATCAGCCTGTTGAATGGTGCTTAAACGGTGTGCAATCACGATGCGGGTTGCTTTTAAACTTTGCAAACTTTTACTCACCACTTCTTGCGTGCGGTTATCTAAGGCGCTGGTTGCTTCATCAAAAATTAAGATTCGAGGTTTGTGCACAATGGCACGGGCAATCATTAAACGTTGGCATTGACCCCCAGAGAGACTTCCGCCTCCTTCGCTGACAACAGTGTAGAGCTGCATCGGCATTTCTTTAAGATCAGCTTCTAAACCTGCCATGCGAACCGCGTCCCATGCATCATGCATGGTAAGGGGTGAGGAGCCCACAATATTGGTGAAAATATCTCCTTGAAGAAGCTTTCCATTTTGTAACACCACGCCGATTTGTCGACGGACAGAATGTAAGTCTAACCCTTCCAGATCTTGTCCATCAAAAAAGATCGAACCTGATTCTGGTTTTTCAAAACCGAGTAATAAACGAGTTAATGTTGATTTTCCTGATCCAGAAGGGCCGACTAAGGCAATGAATTCCCCTTCTTTAGCTTCAAATGAAACATCATTTAAAATAAGAGGACCATCAGGCGAGTAGCGAAAGTGAAGATGGTTGATTTCAATACTGCCAGAGAGTTCCCCGGGGTCTGCTTTGGCATCATCTACCTCTGGAAGGTTTTCTAAGATCGGTTTAAGACGTTGATAGTAAGGCACAATAATAATAATAGAAATAAACGTGGTTCCCATGACTAATGCGGACATCATGAAATTACTAAACGCTGTATTAAAGGCTAAAAAACTTCCTGTTGAAAGTTTTGATGTCATTGGGCCTTGTGCGGTGCTTTCAAATAACCAATGGGACATAAAAATAAAGAGGATAAAGGTACAGAAAAGAGGATAGACTGATTGAAAAATAGTGATCCAATTAGTGACAATGCGTGATTTGAATGCAAGTCGTTTCTGTTCACTGAAAGGTTCTGCCCATTTAGAAAAAGCACGATCTTCTGCGGCGGCCACGCGCAGTTTAGCCATTCCATTACTAATAAATTGTAGGACCATGCCTGAAATTTTTCCTTCAATAGTGGCAATTGGTTTTTGGTATTTAAGTTGAGCTCGGGTGCCAAAATAAAAAGCAATCAAAGAGATTAAGATCAAACCCACGCCAACAAAAGCAAGTTTAATGCTGTAGTAAAATAAAAGAGCAATATTAAAGAGGCCGAAGATACCGCTTAAGATTGCTGAAACAGAGGTGATAGAGAGCATCGCTGTAATCATGTTGACGCCTAAGGCGCGTTGAGCTAAGTCCCCTGCAGAGTAGTCTCTGAAAAAGGGGGCTGGTAAGTCAAGTAGTCGGTCCCAGATTGAGGCCTGAATGGTGGCATCCATTTTTCCGTTCACACGTTGGATAAAAATATTGCGTGTGATGGTGAAAGCAGCTGTTGCAAAGGCAGCAATCACAAGGGCTATTGCAAGTTGAAAAAGTTGCATCCGTTCAGCTCCAGGAATATAGGCATTAAATATTTTTCCTGTAGCGATTGGAGTGATTAAGCCGAGCAGTCCAATACAAACCCCTGTGAGTGCGATTAAAAGAAAGTCGTGTTTCATTCCTCTAAAAGCAAATTTTAAAACATCTTTTAAAACCATTGCTTTCATTGGAAAGGCACGATAAAAGCTGTAACCAAGTCCTGTTAATGAATTAGAAGTTTCTTCTGTGACAGCTTGTTTGGAGCCATCTTTGGGGTTGACCATTTCATAGCTTGTGGCAGAGGTGGGAAGCAGAGCCACAGGGTGGTTCCCCTCTGTGAGAGTGGCAAAGAGAGGGCCATTGTCTTGGGTCCACCACTTTCCTTGTAAGATTACTTTACGTATTCGAAATCGAGATGCTCGGGCTATTTTTTGAAGCGCATCTTTGCCATACCCGTTTCGTTTTAAATCAGGATGTTCTGTAACGGCAATGTCTAGAAAATCGCCGATTAATCGAGCTGCACTTAAACATTCGTGTTCACCCGTGCTTGTAAATTTATTCGCGGTATGTTTGTTTTCAATGACTGAAGCTAATTCAGAAAAAGCATGGTCAACGGTTTGTCGCCCTGTTTCTTCTTTTTGTTCAAATCTATTTTTCTCTTTTTCTAAGTCGACATGTTTTTCATGTTCGATTTCTTTAAAAATAAAATTGTGAAAGGCATCAATACTTTTCCACTCATGATCTTGTTTAAAGACCGCTGTTGTGTCGGAAAAGATCAGTTTTGCTTTTTCAGCTGCTTTAAACCAAAGATGTTTGGTGATGGGAAGGTAGCTTTCATTTTTTTCTGTTTCAATATCTGCATCATCAAAAAAGTGGAGTTTGCCTGACAGTTGTTGGTACCATACTATTGCTTTGCTGGGAGCGGCTGTTTTGCCTTCTTCAATCTCGATTTCTTTTTCATCTCCCAGAGTGAGGGCATCTTTAGGCACAGTAATTTGTTCAAAAAGGCCTTTGGAAATGTCTTGAACCCAGCTTTGGATTAAAGGGACAAGGTCTTTTTCCTGAGAGCCGTCTTTACAGACTTCTTGAAGGCGAGAACGGGGGAGTTTGCGAATTTCTGTGCCACTCACTCCAACCCCTAGTAGACCTAACCCTTCTTTCTCATGTAGAGGAACACCAAATAGCAAGGAGCCTTGCTCTGCTTTAAAAATGTGGTTGTGGGAGCCGATCACTTCGTGGTTTTTAACAGGAACCCAGAAAACATTGACCGCTCCTTTTTCAATGTACCAAACAGATTGGTCATCATCTAAAAGAAAAGGTTTGTTGCTTCCAATCTCTAAAGTTTTGCCTTCTTGTTTAAATATTTCCATTTTATTCGCTTTGTATGAGTTCTTTGTATGTGCCTTCAACATTCTTTAGTTCATCGTGCGTGCCGCGCTGCATCACTTTTCCTTTTTGAAGCACAATGATTTCATCACAATCTCGAATCGTACTCAAGCGGTGAGCAATAATCACGCATGTACATCCTCGTCGGCGTAAGTTGTCATCAATGATCTTTTCTGTGATCGCATCAAGCGCACTGGTTGCTTCATCTAAAACTAGAAGAGAAGGATTGCCTGATAAAGCCCGCGAGATTTCTAAACGTTGTTTTTGTCCACCACTAAAGTTTGCGCCCCCTTCTTCAACCGCACTGTCATATCCATGTGGTCGTATGGCGACATCGTCATGAATACAAGCATCTTTGGTGCCGGTAACCATATTTTGGTCTGATATGGTGTGGTCCCATAAAGTCAAATTGTCTCGAACCGAGCCTTCAAACATAAAAATATCTTGGTCAACTAAAGCAAGAGAGTTACTCATGACGTTTCTAGGGATTTGAAGGCGGGTTTTTCCATCAAACAAAACTTCGCCATCCCAAGGGTCGTATAAGCCTGTGATGATTTTTGAGATGGTTGATTTTCCGCTTCCAGAACCTCCTACTAAAGCAACCCGGGAACCTGGTTTTAGTTTTAAACTAAAGTTTTCAATGAGCGGTTTCTCTAATTTACTATATCCAAATGTGATGTTTTTTAATTCCAAATAACCTGAAAGTTTTGTTTTTCCTTCATCTAATTCTTCTTTTGAAAGCTCCACTTTAGAGAGCTCCATTGGTTTGTTACTTAAGACATCATCTAATCGTTTTAAATCTCCATCAGCTTGTTGGAGCTGGCTTCCTAAGTTCACGAGGTTATTGATTGGCAGCATAAACGCATTCATTAAAGCCTGAAAAGCAATGAGCATTCCCATGGTCATTTCTCCATCCATAACCATAAAGCCACCCACAGCTAAAATGAGCGCATTGTTTAAAGAAAAAAGCATAGGAGGGATTGCTTCTAAAGTCAGGGTATAAAATCCAAGGCGCTGATTGGCATTAACTGTTTTAGCTTGATAGCCAGCCCATTTAGCAAAGAAGTCATCTTCTCCTCCGGTTGCTTTTAAGGTTTCAATGGTTTGCAGACCTGACATGGCAGTCCCGAGCATTTTTCCTTGCTCTTGAAGAAGACGTTGGTTTTCATCATTTCGTCGACGGGAAACAAATTTTAAAGCATACATATTAAAAGCAGCAATAAAGACGCCGATGAATGTTAAGACAAAACTGTATTGCAACATCAGGACAGCATAAAAAACAACCATCAAGCAGTTGATGGCATTGGTTGCTAGCTGGCCTGATAAAAGTGAAGCAACTCGATCATTTAAAGCAACCCGCGATCCAATTTCTCCACCAAAGCGTTGGGCATAAAATTCCATAGGAAGGCGCAGCACGTGCCATAAAAATCGGCTAGAAGTACTGATTGATAATTTATTTTCTAACCGGAGTAAATATTTTTGTTGTAGCCAGGTTAGGAGTCCCATCACGGTTCCAGTGACAAACATTCCAACCAATAGGGGGCGTAACCAGCCTTCTAGTTCTTGAATTAAAATTTCATCGATAAATATTTTCGAAAAAGTGGGGACAACCAGTCCGGGTAAAACAAGGGCAAGTCCTCCCAACAAAACAAACAAAAGCGCATTTTTGTAGCCGACTAATCTGCTTTTAAGGGATTGAAAAATGGAGTGTTTGCGTCCTCCAGGTTCAAACTTGTCTGTTTTTTCAAATGTGAGGGTGATGCCTGTAAAGCATTCATCAAATTCTTCAATTGTGACGGCTCGAGGACCACTTGCAGGGTCTGCAAGGTAAACCCCTTTGGGGCCAAATCCTTCAACAACTAAAAAGTGATTAAAGTTCCAAAAGACAATAAAAGGGGGTTCAACGGTTTTGAGTTCTTCGAGTTCTTTACGGTATCCTTTGCAGGCTAAGCCTCGTTCACGAGCTGCTGTAAGAACATTGCTTGCTTTACTCCCATCTCGTGAAACACCGCAAGCAACACGTAGTTGCTCTAAAGATTCCCAGCGACCGTAATAAGCAAGAATCATTGCCAGTGAAGCGGCTCCGCATTCAACCGCTTCCATTTGGATAATAGTGGGAACTTTAACCCGGTTGTTGGGCCAATCTTTGAGTTTGTCTTCAACGTCTGATTTTGGTTCTTCTGTTGTTTCCTGCGACAACTTATAACCCCAAGAATTTCTTTAGTGCAGGAATCACCAGTGTTAAAGGCCGTTCTTCTTTAGTCACGATTTGACTGGTGGTGAGTGTCCCGCTATGGATTTTTATGTTCGGCCCTTTTCCTGAAGACCAATCTAAGCCACTGTAAGAGGTTGAGTCTTCAAGCAAATCAACTTGTATTTCATACGGAGCACCTGCGCCTCCAAGTGCTTTAACTAAATCTTGGTTTTTTAAAATGCGCATCATTCCTTGAGCTGTTGCAGGGAACTCTGAAACCGTTTTTACTTTGCCAACCACAAAGCCATATTTTTCTCGTTTCACATTAGAAGGGGAGACTTGCACCTTCATTCCTGGTTGCACCATTTTTCCTTGGGTGGGGCCCACATAAACCACCGCTTCTAAGTTTTTAATATTTTTACCGGTAAGTTCTAAGTTGAGAATGGCATTTCCCTTTAAGACTTGAGTTCCTTCATCATAAAGCACAGATAATACTTGGCCTGTGTAGGGGCTTTTCACCTGGCTGTTAACTTCTAATTGATTTTTTAATGAAGAGAGATTTTTTGCTGCTTCACTGATCTTAACTTGGTAATTGAGCGCTTGTTCTTTGTATTTTTGGACCAGTTCATTTTTAGTGACATTGATCTGCTTGATTTGATTTTCTGCACTTTGAATCGAGTCTCTAGTTTGAACCAGTTCTTCTTTTGTCTGAAGCATGGTCTGTTTGGTTATTAAACCTTTATCAAGCAGTTCTTGTTGATTTTTGAGGCGTTCTTCAATCCATTTTATTTTTTGTTGTGATGACTTGATATTGTATTGTTGGTTTTCTACCTGTTTTTCATAATAGACCTTTTTCATGGCAAGGTCTTCCTCGTTGAATTTTTTGCTTTGTGCTTGTTGCTCTTTAGCATTCTCTAATTGTTTTTCTGATTTAGAGACTTGGCTGACTAACTCGGGCTGGGCAATCTTAGCAATCACATCTCCTTTTTTGACCAGACTCCCTACTTCGACACTAATTTTTGTGATCACACCGGCTCCAGGTGCTTCCACATCAAAGACTCCGCCTGAACGAATCAAGATTCCCATTCCTTGAACTTCAGTAGGCACGCGGCCAAAGATCCCCCAAAATAGAGCGACTGCAAGGAGGGCGCATAAGGCAATTAATGCAATCCATCCTTTGGGTGTGGTGACATGCATGAGTTGATCGAGCTGTTCAGGTGAGGAAAGTCGTTCTAGTGATGCTTTTCGGAATAGATCTTCTTGTTTTGCCATGCTTGGTATCCCCTGGGTTCTTCTTTTATTATTATACCTTATTGTGGCGGTTCTTGCTGGAGCGGTTGATCTCTTAATGGGATGGTGACTAAATGGTCTCTTTTAAGGCTATTTTTTTCTTCGACTGAGTCAAAAAAAGTTCCTGTTTCAAAGCGGAGTTGAGCTAGGGCAATGGCATAGCGCTGATGGGCTGACACATGTTGAAGTTTGGTGCTCAGCAATCGGTCATCAATATCAATCACATCAATAAAAGTCGACATGCCCAAACGTAACTTTTCTTTTTCGTTTTGAACCGCTTTTTCATATGTTTTATAAGCAAGTATAGAAGCTCGGAGTTCTTCAGAGGTTCTTCTCAAAGCTAAAATAGCTGTAGCCACTTTGCTGCTGATCTGACGTTTTAAATCATAGGTTTGAATTTTACGTTGTTGCAGCGTTGCTTTTGATTGGATGTAGCGACCGCGTGCAGAAGCATTTTCAAAAGGCCATTCATAACTGACCCCTACTTTAGAATTAAAGCCAGACACATTTTCTTCTAAAGAATCAAAATAAGAATGGGCTCCTGATCCTTCATCTAAGCCAGAGTAACCGCCGCTTACATTAATATCTAGTTTGTGTAGTAATCCGTTTTTGGATGAAACCCTTAAAATGTCAGCTGCTTTTTCACGCAACTTTGATTCCATTAGATCTCCTCGACGCTGAATAGCAATTTTTATGAGTGGATCTTTTTCTTGAAGAGATGGATAAGCATTTGTTTTAGGTGGTTCTGGAAAAGATTCAGAAGGAAGAGGAAGCTCATCTATTTTATCAAATGGAATTCCCATAGCAAATCCAAGGGCTTGTTTCTGTTCGGTGAGTGTCTGTTCTGTTCGAATTCGAGAGGAAGTTTTATCGGCTAAATTGGCCACTAATTGATCTAAATCTGCACGGGGCCTTTCTTCTTTTTCTACTAATATTTTAGTTTTATCAACTAGCTCTTTGGCTCGAGCTTCAGACTCTTTTCGAATTTCTAATGATCTAAAAGCAGCCACATAATTCCAATAAGCAGTGACAGTGGTTAAGATGCTTTGTGAAGAAACAAATCGATATTTTGAGAGACTTGATTCGTAAGTTTTTTGAGCGGCCATTTCTGCAGCCCCTGTTGCGTCTCGCCCTCGGTCTCTAAGAAGCGGAACCGTAATCACAAAATCAACATTGGCTCGATTACTGGTGTCATCCAAATCATTGGTTGTGTTGTTTTGTGTGAGATTGACTTGGGGCCCGAGTGTGACCCCATTTCTTAATTTTTTATCTAACTTGAGTGTGCCGTCTGTTATTTTTGCTGTCTGCTTTTCAGCACCAAATGTGGTTTGGTTTAATTTTGTCAAAGGGGTATTGGCTCGACTGCGTGTTAATGAAGGACGAAGAAACGAATCAAAAGCCCCGCTTTGTTCTTCATAGGCACCTTGAGTAAAGTTAGTCTGTTCTTTTTGAATCAGAATATTAGGTTGCTGGTCTAGAGTCGCTTCAACAGAGCTTAAAAGAGGAATTCCTTTTGAAGTGATTTTGTAATATTTGGAGCCTTTTTGATCAAAGCTGCTATCAGGATCGAGTTCTGCTTCTTCTGCATATAAAGAAAGAAAACCACTTAAAAAAAGAGTGAGAAAGGGTAGAATAAGCAATCTAAATTGTTTTTTCATATGTTTGACCAAAAATCCCCAGATATAGATTCTTTGATACTATCAAATACACTATATTGTGGCTAGCTTGGTTTTAGGAGAAGTTGATGGAGCTCTATTTATTGCGTCACGGCATTGCTGAAGAACGGGATTCGGTTAAATACCGAGATGATTCTAAGCGTCCGCTCACCCCAGAAGGGGTTAAAAAGATGCGGCAAATCACCAAAGGGGCTAAAAATTTTGGTGTGGAGTTTGATTTGATCTTAAGTAGTCCTTATATGCGGGCTAAGCAGACCGCGGATATTTTTGCTAAAGGTTTTAAAGCTTTGGAGACATTGCGTTTTACTCGTAACTTGGAACCGACGGTTTCTCATTCACACCTTATTTCAGAATTAAACCAGAAATATACAGCTAAATGCCATGCCATTGTCTTAGTGGGTCATGAACCTTTTTTAAGTGGATTAATGTCTCGCCTTTTAATCGGCACTCAAGAGCTTCAGCTCGATTTTAAAAAAGGGGGATTGGCTAAGCTTTCTCTTGAGTCGCTCACTCAAAAGCAATGTGCTCGATTGTCTTGGTTGCTGACTCCTAAGCAGTTGCGACAGATGGCCTAGCCGTTAAAATAGTGCCCTAAATATTTGCCACGTAGTATATGCTAAAATGTTACAGAGACTTCACATAATCGGAAAAAAGGGGTTTATCATAATCGGGATGAGACGCAGAGCAAAAAAATACTTTATAGGGATTGATATTGGTGGAACAAAAATTTTAGCGGCCTTGTTGAATGAGCAGTTTGAAGTGCTTCAAACAGATAAAGCTAAAGTGGATGCCAATAAAGGAGAAAAAGTCTTTTTTGATTCTTTAATCGATGGAGTCAAGAAGGTCTGTAAAGAGGGGGAAGTCTCTCTTAAAGAGATTCAAGCTATTGGCATTGGATGCCCCGGGATGATTAAAAATCCAGATGGGATCATCACACTTTCGCCAAATATCTCATTCATGAAAAATTATCCCTTAGCCAAAAAAGTGAAACAACGATTTAAAGTGCCGGTTGTGGTGGAAAATGATGTGAATGCAGGGCTCTATGGCGAACATGCTTTTGGAGCGGCTAAAGGTGTTGAGAATGTGGTCGGCATCTTTTTAGGGACCGGTGTAGGTGGGGCCATGATTTTAAATGGTCAGATTTACCGTGGCACCATTGGGGCTGCAGGAGAAATTGGCCATACTTTTTTATCTCTTCCTTCTTTAGTTTCAAGTTTTGATCGCGAAGGAACCTTAGAAGCAAAAGTTGGGCGTCACGCCATTTCATCAGAAGCAGGTGCTTTGATGCTCAAACAACAAGCCCCTGTTTTATTTGAGCAAGTTGGTTATGATGTGAAAAAAATTAAGAGCAAAGCATTGCTTAAATCGATTCAAGGGGGCGATATCTTTATTCAAAATTTAATTGAAGATAAAGCACGTATTGTTGGTATCTCCATGGCCAATGTGGTGAACCTTTTAAACCCACAAATGATTGTTTTGGGTGGGGGCGTTGTGGAATCAATGGAAGAGTGGATTTTACCTCCAGCCAAAGAGACGATGCAAAAATATGCGATGCCTCCGATTGTAAAAGGAGTCAAAGTAGTTGCTGCAAAGTGTGGCGATTACGCGATTGTGAAGGGGGCTGCAAAGCTTGCCTTTGATACCCATTTAGCACCAAAGAGAAAAGATAATGAGTGAAATAACCACAACCGAAGTTCAAACCGTTGCCGTCATTGATATTGGCTCGAGCGCAATCCGTATGCTGGTTGCTCAAGTGGGGCCTAAGTCTGATATTCGCTACTTAGAAAATTTGCATAAGCCGATTCGTTTGGGAAAAGATGTGTTTATTAATGATCGAATCAGTCCACAAACCGTACGTGAATCGATTTCCATTCTTAAAGATTTTAAATCTGTGATCGAAAGTTATGGCATTAAAAAAATTGAAGCAATAGCCACAACAGCTGTGCGTGATGCCGCTAATCGAGATAATTTTATTGATCGTGTTTATGTTCGAACAGGTATTGATGTTGAGGTGATTGAAGGGGCGGAGCAAAACCGTTTGGAATTGATTGCCGCGGAACATGCCTTTGGGGATCAGTTTAAATTAGAAGATCGAGACAGTCTTATTATTGAAGTCGGTTCTGGAAGTACCGAACTGATTGTTTTAGAAAAAGGGGAAGTGAGTGCCACCCAAACATTGGCTTTAGGCTCGATTCGTTTGCCAGAAGATATGGCTAAAACAAAAGCAGAGCGGTCGGTGATTCAGCGCGTGCTTAAGCGCCATATCAGTGATATTTCCAAACATACTGCCTTTGATTTTAACTTTAAAGAGTTGAATACATTTGTGGCGTTAGGTGGAGATGTTCGTTTTTTAGCCAAAGAATTAGTTCCTTCTTCTTCAGAGTCGTATGTCACTTTAGATAAAAAAGCATTCACTAGTTTTGTGACAAAGATTGGCAAGCTCACGGTTGAAGAGATTGTACGACAATATAATCTACCGTATGAAGAGGCAGAAACTCTTTATCCAGCTCTATTGATTTACATTAACTTTTTAAATGAAACCGGTGCTGAAGAAATAGTGATTCCTTCTACAAGTATTCGAGATGGATTGCTTTTGGAATTAGCTCAGATGTTGTCAAAGTATAAACGAACTGATGTGTCTAAACAGGTGCTTCATTCCGCGCGGCATTTAGGTGTGAAGTATGACTATGATAAAGCACATGGAGCCAATGTTGCCAGCATCGCTGTAAAAATTTATGATGCGCTTAAAGATGAGCATGGTCTTGGTTCCAAAGAACGTCTTTTATTAGAGGTTTCCTCGATTCTACATGATATTGGTAGTTACATTTCAGCAGGTGGGCACCACAAACATTCCAGTTATTTAGTGAATGCTTCTGAAATATTTGGTTTGCGTAAATCAGATAAAGATATTGTGGCAAATGTGATTCGGTATCATCGCCGGGCTACGCCAAAAGAATCGCATGTTGCTTATATGTCGCTCCCTAAATCAACTCGTTCGACAGTGTCAAAGCTCGCCGCTATTTTGCGTGTAGCTGATGCGCTCGATCACAGTCATCAGCAAAAAATAAAAGAAGTGGAAGTCGAGATTGGCGAAAAAAGTTTTCACTTATGGGTTCCTGAAGAAGTGGGTGACATTTCTATGGAAAGAGAAAACCTTCGATTTAAAGGAGAAATGTTTGCCGATGTATTTGGCGCCCCAGTGGGATTAAAGCAGCGACGAGTTGGCATCGTGAGGAAGACAACAGCATGACGCAGTCAAAAAAGTACTTTGATCGAGAATTATCTTGGATCCAGTTTAATGCACGGGTGTTGACTGAAGCTATGGAAGCATCCAATCCTCTTTTAGAACGCCTCAAATTTTTAGGTATAGTGAGTTCTAACTTTGATGAATTTTTTATGGTCCGTGTTTCAAGTTTAGCTGAAGACGAGCCTCTCTATTATGAAATGTATCAACAAGCTTTTGGATTGATTGATAAACAAAACCTTTATTTTCAAAAAGAATTAGTTCCACAGCTCGAACGGGCAGACATTATAAGGGTGCCTCATAAAGGTTTAACCGATGAGCAATACCTTTTTTTAGAAAAGTTTTTCCACCAAGAACTTTTTCCGCTTTTGACACCCATTGCTTTAAGAGAGGGTGAGGAAAAGACCGCCTCATTACTTGTGAACTTGGCGCTTTATCGTGTAATTGAAGTGATGGACCCTAACCAAGAGGGCCACAAGCAGTACGCGGTTGTAGAAATTCCTAAAAATATGCCGCGCATGGTTTCTCTTCCCTCTTCAGGAGGTTATCATTTTATTTTGTTAGAAGATGTGATCTCTCTTTTTGCCAAAGAGCTTTTTCAGGGATATGAAATCTTAGGCGAAGGCATGGTCCGGTTAACACGTGCTGCTGAAATGACTTTAAATGAAGAAAAAGATGAAGATTTTTCTAAAATCATGACCGAAGCTTTGCGTTTTCGCAGACAGAGTGGAACCGTGCGTATGGAAGTTTCTGGTTCGTCTGAAATGATTTCATATTTAAAAGAAAATTTAAGAGTTGCCAACCATGCTGTTTACCAAACAGAATCGTGGATGGATTTAAAATCAATTTCTCAACTAGCCTTTCAACCGATGTTTGATGTGTTGAAACGGCCGAACTGGACGCCGCAGCTTTCAGCTGATTTTGAAAATGCAGAGGATGTATGGGATCTTTTAAAAGAAAAAGATGTTCTCTTGAATCATCCCTATGAATCGTTTGAAGCTTTTTCTCACTTTATTCAACAAGCAGCAAATGATCCAGATGTACTTGCAATCAAACAGACTCTTTATCGAGTGGCAGCGCCTTCATCTATTTTAAATGCTTTGGTTAAAGCCGCTGAAAATGGAAAACAGATCACGGTTTTAGTGGAGTTAAAAGCTCGTTTTGATGAAGAACGCAATATTGAATGGGCTAAGCGTTTGGTTCATGCCGGAGCCACTGTTTTATACGGGGTGGCTGGTTTTAAGACCCATGCCAAAGCATGCATGGTGGTGCGTCGAGAACCAGAGGGCATTCGTCGTTATGTTCACCTGGGAACAGGCAACTACAATGAAAAAACCGCTGAAATTTATTCTGACTTAAGTTATTTTACGAGCCGAGATGATTTTGCCAATGACATCTCTGCTTTTTTTAATGTGGTGACCGGTCTTTCTCGTCCTGTTGGATTTTCTAAGATTGAAATGGCTCCTTTTGGATTACGTCAAAAAATCGAACGATTGATTTCACGAGAAACTATGCGCTCCACTAAAAGTAGTCCAGGTTTAATCCTGGCTAAAATGAATTCACTTGTAGACCCTCAAATTATTGATGCTCTTTATGAAGCTTCAAAAGCAGGGGTTAAGATAAAGTTAAATGTTCGAGGTGTTTGTGGTCTCAAACCTGGGATTAAAGGCTTGAGTGAAAATATAGAGGTGATTAGCATTATTGATATGTTTTTAGAACACACCCGCCTCTTTTATTTTAAAAATGGAGGGGAAGAAGAAATATACCTTTCAAGTGCAGACATGATGCCTCGTAATTTAGATCGACGGCTTGAAATATTTTTTCCTTTGGACTCAAGCCAATTAAAAACTCAAGCCATTGATTTACTGCATGCTTACTTTAGAGATAATATTAAGTCATGGCAGCTGTTACCTAATGGAGATTATCAGAAAAAGAAGCGTGAAGAAAAAGAGAAAAAATTTCGCGTTCAAGATTACTTATGTCGAAAAGCGCTTCAAGAGAACCAAATGAGTCGACCGGCTGGAGACAAAAAAATCAGACCGCAAAGAGCGCGCCCCTAATTTTTAGGTTCGCGAGTGGCAATGCCGCGTAATAAACGCCCTAAAATATCAGCCCCTGTTAAAATCCGTTTTTCCTCGCCCCAATAGAGAATCAGGTCGTGGTCAATCACATCATCTTCAGCATGTTCGGCGTGGACCTTAAGCTTATCAATCACCTCGCCTAATTTAGTGTCCTTGTCTCGAACAATAATAGGTCGGTGGCAATAGCTATA
>JAJCYG010000051.1 GCA_029263055.1 Actinomycetes bacterium | reverse complement strand
ATTTCTGAGATCAAAAACAATCATTATGATGTGATTGGAATCACTTCTATTATTCCCAACGTTGAAAAAGTAAAAGAGATGTGTTCTTTAATTCGAAAGTATCTTCCTAAAACAACCATTATCGTCGGTGGACATGTTGCTAATTATCCTAATCTCAAAGAAAAAGTAAACGCAGACCATATTGTGCGAGGTGAAGGCATTCGATGGTTTCGTGAATTTCTAGAAGAAGATGTCAATCAACCAATCCGTCATCCTATGATTAAGTCAGGATTTAAAGCTCGAACACTGGGATCTTATCTATCAGAAAAACCTGGAGAAGTGGCAGCCACGCTAATTCCTTCGGTGGGATGCCCCATGGGATGTAATTTTTGCGCCACTTCAGCCATGTTCGGTGGCAAAGGAAGCGCCATTCACTTTTTTAAATCAGGTCAAGAGTTGTTTGACATTATGTGTGAAATGGAAAAGAAATTAAAAGTTCAGTCCTTTTTTGTGATGGATGAAAATTTTCTTTTGTACCGTAAACGTGCTTTAGAACTTTTAAAATTAATGGAAAAACATAACAAGTCATGGGCCCTCTATGTCTTTAGTTCTGCCCATGTTTTAAGCAAATACACCATGGAAGAATTGGTTGGCCTAGGTATTTCTTGGGTTTGGATGGGCTTAGAAGGAAAAAAGAGCCAATACAGCAAACTTAAAGGAATTGAAACTGTCTCTTTTGTGAAAAATTTAAGAGAAAATGGTATTCGAGTTTTAGGATCGAGCATTATTGGTCTTGAAAATCATACCCCTGAAAATATTGATGAAGCCATTAACTATGCCGTGGAACACAACACAGAGTTCCATCAGTTTATGCTCTACACCCCTTCATTTGGCACCGCACTTTATAAAGAGCATGAAAAGAAGGGAGATCTTTTACCTAATGTTAAGCAGGCAGATGTTCATGGTCAGTTTAAATTTAATTTTAAACACCCCTTTATTAAAAACGGTCAGGAAACAGAATTTTTAAAGCGTGCTTTTAATCAAGATTTTAAGGTAAATGGGCCAAGTGTATTGCGCGTTCTTCAAACCTCTCTTTTAGGATGGAAAAAATACAAACATCATTTAAATCCACGCATTAGAAATCGTTTTAAATGGGAAGCACGCTCTTTATCAACGCTATTTGCAGGTTCTGTCTGGGCTTCAAAGAAATGGTTTAAAAATGATGAACATCTGTATGACAAATATAAAAATATTTTGAAAGAGCTCTACAAAGAATACGGAATCAAAGCACGTTTAATCGGCCCCTTTATCGGACGCATTATTTTTTCACGCATGCGAGCAGAAGAAAAAAGACTGAGCCAAGGTTGGACATGCGAACCCCCTACGTTTTATGAAAAGAAAAGCGTCTAATCCGGTCTTAACCAACAGGAGCAAAACCATCTCATCCGAAGCAGCAATAGATAAACGACAACTCAAACTCCTACAACATATTATATAAACACTTTATAGACATTGTTTTATATGATATAATTATATTAGAAATAGAGGCGTTGTCACCATTGTGAACAGAAGAATAGATTCTAATTATTTTAAGCTGTCTTCAAAGTTATTTGGATCATTTTTGTTTTTTATCATTTCACTTTTCCTTCTTCCAGAAACATCTCATGCATCCAAAATTTATTGGACCGATCAAGGGGCAGGGACAATCAGTCGTTCTGATGCGGATGGAACAAATATTGAGGTTCTTACTTCGATTACAGGCCTTGTCGCTCCACGCGGAATCGCGGTTGATTCTACAAATAGTAAAATTTATTGGACCGATCAATCAACAAACAAGGTTCAACGCGCTAACTTAGATGGAACCGGCCAAGAAGATTTGATCACAGCCGGATTAAATACTCCTGGATATATCGGCTTAGATGTTACTGGGGGAAAATTGTACGTTGCAGATTTTTTAAACGATAGAGTTGTAAAAGCAAATTTAGATGGGACTGGAGTTGAGCTCAACTTCATCACTGCGGTTTTTAGACCCTTAGGTATTGCTGTTGATGCTACAGGTGGAAAAGTTTATTACTCAGATGTAAATAATGGAACTGTCAACCGTGCAAATTTGGATGGGACCGGCATAGAAAATAATTTACTGACAGGTTTTCCAGCCGTAAATGATATTGCTTTAGATATAGCTGCCGGAAAAATGTACGTTGGAGATGGATTTGGTGGTATTACAAAAGCAAATTTAGATGGGACTGGAATTGAAACCTTTGCAGGCTCATTCGGAGAAGGAATCACGCTTGATCTGGAGAGTAACAAAATCCTCTCAACCGCTGCTTTCAATCTCCAACGATCTAATTTAGATGGAACAGGTTTGGAAGCTACTTTTATTTCAGGTTTGACCAATGCACGAGGAATTGCCTTTCTTGCAGAAGGTGCAGGCGCTCCTGTTCCCGAACCCACCAGCCTCTTACTTTTAGCCTCAGCTCTCTTTGGCTTAACCCCTTTCCGAAAAAAAGGTTTTTAAAACAAATTAACTACAATGACACTGCTTTTCTATAACGGTTTGGTCCATTTTTTCAAACAAGAGTGTTGTTTGATTTGGGTCTGACATTTGATCGATCATAGGATATAAGGTTTCTTCTTCTTTTGCATTGTGATTGCCAAGCACAGCTAAAAGTTTT
>JAJCYG010000050.1 GCA_029263055.1 Actinomycetes bacterium | reverse complement strand
GGGCGGTTTCAAGTTTTTCTGTTGAAACAAACGAATCTTTATCTGCTGTTCCATAAACCCATTTATAAAGAGGTGAAATTTTTAAGGCTTCAAATAAAGCTAGAAGTGGTTTGATGAGCCAGGCAGGTGTGGCCATGACTTTAGCCCCGTTTCCAGCATAGTCACAAAGCGCGCCCACATCTTCATTCACTGTTTTGTATTCTTTAGCCCCAATGTTAAAGGTGTCATTGGCTTTTTTTGCCGGTTCGGTAATACCTAGCCACACGCCTTGAGCCAAATCTTCAACTTCGAGCAATTGGTAACGGTTTTTTCCATTCCCAATAATAGGAATCCGTTTTCCTTTTTCAACCCAATCATACAGAATTTGAAAAACCCCTAAGCGACATGTTCCAATAAATGTTTTAGGACGAATTACGGTCACGCAGAGTTCGTCAGAACGAAAAGACTCACACAGTTTTTCGCATTCAATTTTACTAATTCCATAAGGTCCCACTCCGTCAACAGGATCTGTTTCAAAGAGAGGGTGTTTTTCAGGAACTCCATAAACCGCGGTTGAAGAGATGTGCAAGAAACGAGGGACTTTGTATTTTTGGGCTAATTCTAAAACATTGCGTGTTCCATCAATGTTGACTTCTAAAATTTCAGCTGCCTTGCACAAAGGAAGAGCTGCGGCACCGTGAACAATGGCGTCATATTTATTTTCAGAAATAATTTTTTCTAAGGCTGCTTTGTCACGAATGTCTGCTTGAAAAAATTGAGAGCCTTCAGGGTATTCATGTTTTTCATATGGAGCGACATCAAATAAATCAGTTTGAGCTCCTTTAGAACCAAAGTGTAATGATAAATGGAGTCCTAAAAATCCGGCACCACCAGTGATTAAAATTTTGGGTTTGCTCATTTTGGGTTCCTTATTTGTTGGCGCTCTTATTAACAAAGAGATCGCTAAATTTTTTGGCTTCTCGATGGGTATAAGCTTTTTTGTGATAGGCATAACCTGCTAAAAGAGGGAAAGTGATGGTTGCTTCACCATAAACCATTTGCTCTTGTCCAAGGTCTACTTTTCCCCAGGAGTTGGCTTCTTTTAATGTAGAGCCTGAAAGGGCGCCATCGCGCTCATCTGCCACGGTTAGTTGGATGGCGTACTTATGCATTTCCACTTCTTTGTCTAAAATTTCTGCTGCGACTACAATGTCTTGAGTAAAGTTTTTAGGAACCCCACCACCAATCATGACAAGTCCTGTGGCACCTGCTTCAATTTTGACTTGTGTCAGTTCTAAAAAGTCTTTCGCACTATCAATGGAAACAGTTGGTTTGCCAGTCAGGTTGTTGTGGTACTGATGGTGAACTAATCCAAAACCAGCACTGCAATCACTAAATGCAGGAATGAAAATAGGCACACGTTTTTCATAACATTTTAAAACAATTGATTCTTTGTTCTTAGCATTAGTGGAAAGATATTTTCCCATCTCTTCAACAAACTCACGTGAAGAGTAAGGACGCGGTTCGAGGCTGTTTGCAATATCTGCAATCGTCATATCGCAAACACGGAGTTCGTCTTCATTAATATAGGTATCGTAAATACGGTCAATGGCGAGTTCGCGCAGTTCATTATCATCGGCGCAAGGATCGCCAATATAATGACGAAACCCAAGTGCTTCAAAAAAGTCTTGGTCGATTAAGTTGGCACCCGTTGAAACAATGGCATCCACCATATTTTTTTCAAGCAGTTCCACAATGATCTTTTTTAAACCAGCACTGATTAAAGAACCAGCTAAACATAAAATAACCGCACACTCTTTTTCGCCCAGCATGGTTTCATAGATTTTGGCTCCGCGTGCAAGGTTGCGCGCTTGAAAGGCCATCTTGTTCATGCCCTCAATTAAGCTGACAGGATTAAAGTCTTCCAAAGAGAGATGTTCTAAAGGTTTGCTTAAAAAATCTTTTTTCTGGCTCATAGCTCTACGTCTCCGTCTTCTTCCTTTAAATGGCTCTAGATTGTAGGGGTTCTGAAAAGACTTTTCAAGCAAAGAGTTCTCTATGAGAGGGGGTTAACGGGGCGCCTTGACGGAATGACAATATGCGGGCATATTTATTATGAAACAGGTTGACCTGCAAATGGTTAAGAAAAATAGTGATGAGAGTATTCATAAATAGCCGTTTAGTTAAATGTTTGATCCTTCTTTTTATAGTTGTTTTTGTGTTTAACGATTCAGCTCAAGGCGCCCGAGAAACTTTTTATTCCATCCGAAAGACTAAAAAACCAGTTAAAGAGACTCAAGGTCCTAAAGATGCCATTCCCTCTTCACTTGGAACAATAGAAGCACTTACATTGCCAGAAGCTTATGGAACCATCCGAGAAATTTTTACTGGAAAGTCAGATAAAACCCTTATCCATATTCAAGATGTGCATGCCAGTTATGAAGTCCAAACCAATATTTCAAAGTTGATTAATCACATTAATACTCACTTTTTTGAAGGGGATTTATCTGTTGTTGGGGTGGAAGGAGCTCGGGGTGAGGTTGACTTGTCTTTGCTTCAATCGATTCGTGATCCAGAAATAAAGAAAAAGGTGGCAGATCTTTTTATTCAACAAGGTTATTTAACAGGACCTGAATCATTTGCTGTTTTACAAAATAGTGGCGCAGAGATTTATGGCGTTGAAGAAGGCCCTCTTTATTTTGAAAACTTGGACTATTTTCAAGAAGCAACTCAGTTTCGAGCAGATATTTTACCTTTATTAAATCAACTTAAAGAGGGGCTGACTAGATTAGAAGAAACTTTATTTACACAGGAACTTAAAGAGTTTGCTCAAATGAGCGAAGACTATGAACAAGATAAGATTGTGCTTTCAGATTATATTGTGAGATTAAACAGTCTCTGTGAGCAGAAAAACATCTCTTTAGACCCCTTTCCTGATTTTGCTGCTGTGATAAAAGTCACATCCATTGAAAACAGTCTTAATTTTTCTGAATACGAGTCTGAACGTAAGCAGTTTATGCGGGCGTTACAAAAAGAGATGAGTGAAGAAAATAAAAAAGAATTTTTAGCTGCAAGTCTTAAGTATCGTACTGGCCAAATGACTTCTCTTGAATACTTTGATTGGCTTCATAACAGCTCTCAGAAGCTAGGCTTTCAATGGAAAAAAAGTTATCCCAATATGGCTCTGTATCATCAGCTTATTAAAGTTCAATCTCAAATAAAAACAGAAAAATTGTTTGAACAACTTGATGAAGTTGAAGGCTTGGCCAGAAAAACTCTTTTTGTTCACCCTGATCAAGAGCGATTAGCTCAAATTATCCATCGAGTTAATATTTTAATGCGATTATCTAAGTTAGAAATGACCCGAAAGGATATGAGAATCTATTCTGAAAATAAGGACAGCTTTAAATTAAAGAGATCCATTCCATGGCTAAAACGACAATTTAAAAAATATTCAATTGATATTGAGCTTCCAAAAGATATTAAAGTGGTCTCAAAGTTTTTACATTTTTCTGAAAAATTTTATCATGCTGCTTTAAAGCGGGATGATGTGATTGTTCAGAATATGCTCTCAGCTATGGATAAAAACAAAACTGAAAAGGCTGTTCTGGTTTCAGGTGGTTTTCATACAGATGGAATCTTAAAACAATTAAAATCAAAACAAATTTCTTATGCTGTGGTGATGCCGCGATTAACGAGCGAGTATGATGAAGGCCTTTATATTAATTTAATGATGAATGAACTTGATTCAGTTGAAAGGGGGTTTGAAGAGACGCAAACCTTAGCCCCTTTAATTCGACAGGTCAATGAGATCACTCAAGGTCTTTCAGCAGCACAAAGGCAACGGGTTGAATCACTATTTGAACGAAATCTTCAAATCACAACAGCAACTATTATTGGCTTTTTATTTGAAAAAGAAGGGGCCGCATTAGCAAATGCTCTAGGCGAAGGAAGGTTGAGAACTTTTGGCATTCGAGATCTTGAAAGAGCTGTTTCAGCTGTTAAAGAAGGCTTGCCTGAAACATTAAGTGTTGAAATTGATTTTGATCAAATATCTGGAAAGGGAGATGTGGTTCAAATCCCTGTTACTTTTAATGAGCAAACTTTTTATGTCACCTTTGATTTGAGCCCGAATACCGATTCCCCTGTTTCTACTGTGACGGTTAAAGCCCCTAAAACTAAGTTCTCTTCAGAATCACTAGCTGACTTGGTTCAAGGTTTAAGAAAACAAGAGCGGGGTGAAGTTGCAGAGGGGGAAGAAGCTCTTTCATTTAAAACAGTTAAAAGAGTCTCTCTATTAAACCAAGCTTCAGAAGCAGGGGTTTTTGGAGAGAGGGTGAAAAAAAGATTTGTTGATTCATTTGGAAATGGGGTTACTACAGCTATAGAAAAAGAGTTGAGCCAAAGAGATGTCTTTCTTGAAGATGGGTCGAGCGTTGTTGAAGACATTCCAAAAGGGAGTGAAATAGAAGCTGAATTTAAAATTGTTCAAACAGAAGATATCGGTTTTTCTATTGAGGGAAATCAGCCCATTACATTTTTAACGGTATTAGAAAAAAGAACCAATGCACAGGGAGAGGTGCAATATGTTTCAGTTGTTTATCTGACACAAGGTTTTTTAGAAAAGGTTGAGGCCAGCCAAAACACTTTTCCTCTTATTGCAGGTCTTGCTGAAGAGTTCTTAGAAATTTTTCAAGGCATAACCCATGCTGAAGCTTCCACAAAAGGACAGTTGGCTTTTAGCTCTCCTCTTAGTCGTTCAAGAGGGGTTAGTGACCTAAAACAGTTTGGAATCGATCAAGCTGCAGAGCAAGGTGACTTTGATTACTTACTCAGTCTTCTTGATTATCACCCAAATGATTCAGATAATGCTTTTCGAATTGCTGCTTTAAAAGCAATTGTTGGTTCTACTGCTTTTGAAAAGGGGTCTAGTTTAGAAAAGAAGTTAAACCAAAAATTAAGAACCATTGAAGTCGATTCAGGTGATGGAACCATTGAAATAGATCTTGAAGAAGTACAAGCCTCTAATGCGCGATTTCGTTCGATTGTTTCATTAACAATTAAAGCAAGTGAAGTGGCTAAAATAGATAAAGAGACCGCAGATGAGCTTCCTGATTTACATCGAGCACTTAGTGGATTGGGTGTTCGCGGTTCAAAACCCTTTTTAAAAGAAATCACTTTAGCTTTATTTTCTCCAAATAAAGAAGAGAGGCTTGCGGCAACAGACTATGTTTATGCCTTATCAGAAGTGGCTCGAAGTTATCCTGGTGAAGTGATTGATTTGATTGAAGATATTGTGAAGACACGGGTTGAATTTGAGGCCGGTACGCTTAAGGGTGAAGGGGTCTTTTCAGAAGGAGCCATTGGCCAGGCGTTGGCAGTACTTTTAAAAAGCTCTCAATCAACACTTGACCTCAGAGTCAATGATTTGTATTACCAAGAAAACTTAAGTCGTGTTTTAAATGAAATTTTAGTGGATGCTTTTTATACAAGCTATTGGGATAAGAAGCCGTTTGATGCCGATCGATTTATCAATCGACTTCTTAACCAAGAATTGGAAAAAGACATTATCACAGGGGATGGTTTAAATGCTGCGGCTACATTAGTTGAAAAAACATTAGAAAAAGAACAGGCGGGCCAAGAGGCACGTCCTATAGAAGGCCGCGAATTTAATGACAAAGTAAAAAGTAAGGTTGTTAAGGCGTTATTTCTAAATTCTCCCGTCTCACTTGAGCAAGAAAGAAGTGGACAAGTGGGACGAAAAACAGCTGCAGAGATTTTAGTTGGAGCCTTAAAAGCAAAGAGCATTGATTTTACAGTGGAAGAGGCTGCAGAGCTTATTTTTGAAGAATACAAACAAGCTTATCGCGCAATTGCTTCTTATACTGTTAGAGAAGAGCTGCTCAAAGAAATAAGCCTCGTTTATATAAGATCTAAATTAGAGGCAGCAGTCAGAGGTGAGTATGAGGGAAGGTTGTTAGAGTTATCAAAAGAAGTGGCATTTAATTTGCCTTCAGAAGAAAAGCCCTCTGATTACCAAGCCTATAATGCAGCAATGCTTAAAACGATATTAAACACACAATACAGAGGGCAATCTAATCGAGAGCGATTAGTGAATGAGTTTAGCGAGGCTTATAAAAGCAGTACTTATTCTGGTAATAATATACCCGCTCTTGTCAAAAGATACGAAGAGCTGGATCGACTCAATGTTTTTCAAGGTTCAGAAGGGGCTATCCTCGCTTTAATTGAAGAGAACCAAGTTCCTATAAGAATACGGGATACAAATGACTTTGGACGGTTGGGGAATTTTGAAGATGAAGTCTTAGATTCGATCAGCCAATTAATACAGCAAGAAGGAAGTACAGTTGCTGGATTTCGAAAAGTAGCAGAGCGGTATGGGCTGAACCAAGATCAAAAGTCAAAGTTTATCCAACGTTTTTATAAAGAGAGATTACTCGATTTTCTTGCCCAAAGAATCCAAGTTGATAAGCAAGTTCTGACGAAAGAAGATTTAAATGCGCTGACTCTTTTTATAAATTCTGATGATTTATTGGATGAGTGGTATTCAGTAATTGATTTGGAAACGCTTATAAAAATATCTCCTGAGTTATTTGAAGAGTTAGTTGAAGCTCGAATTGAAAAAGATTTAGATAGTCGATTTAAAGGTGGTAAAGGACTTTTATCTGCCTCTAAAAAAGTGAGAGGGTACATCACAATGGCTGAACGATATAAGGTCTCTCCTCAGCGAGCAGAAAAGATGTCTCAAAAATTCTTTAAACAGAACAAACAAGCAATAGAAACTCAGATTCAAGAACAAATCGTTAGAACATTAGTTGAGGATTCTCGAGGGCGAATGGTTGATGAGCAATACCCTGTTGCGCAGTTTCTGTTTAGTGATCAAATTGAGCTTTTGAGAGTGCTTCTTGCGAATGGCTATATCAGCCAGCTGAGCCCGACTTTACAAGCTAAATTAGGGGTTCTTATCGCAACGCATTTTGTGCCTAAGAAAGATCGAGCCACATCTAAAGAAGATCCTCAATCGATTCGTGCCCAAATCAAAGAGAATGCGCTTTCTTATCTTAAGGAGCTGTTGGCATCTAATCCAAGTTTGAGTAAAACTGAATTAGTTGAAATACTTGGTTTGGAATCGGTTAGAGGGGTGGCTGGAGCACTCTCTTATGAAAGTTTATTAAGTGACTTGATCCAACTGGCTATTCCGGAAGAGGAGCGAAATGCTTTCTTAAATGCTGCTCTTCTTACAACCTTTGAACCGGTAGAAAAATTGAGAATTTATAACAATTTGGCTAATCGTTATGGATTTGGTGATTTAACTGTTTTAACTTCTTCAGATATAGCTCTTATTGTAGCAGCCTACAATAGTTTGTCAGATGGTTTAGAACGCCGAACCGCAGCTACCCTCTTGGAAGCTTTGTATGACAATTACTTTAACTCAGCTATTAAAGGGACCTTTACAGGATCGCTTAGAGAAATATTTGGAGATGAATTAGTTGACACCTTTTCTAGTGTGACTAAAGAAGAAATTCTTAACAATTTCAATCCAGGAGAAGCAATTAACGCAAAAATTAAACAAGCAGATTCGAGTAAGCTTGTTCAGTTGGATAAGCAGCTTCAATATTTTATTGGTCAATCAGGCATTTTTAATGCTGAAGATAAAATAAATATTTATGGCCGTCTTCTTTCTGAATCCGAAGCCCTTTCAGCTAAGCTTCCTTTAACCTACTCACTCGTTTCTGATTTAAAAGTCGAAGTCTATGCTGAACTAAAGAGTCGGTTTCAGCAGACGTCTAGTTCTAAAGAAAGGAACAGGTTGTTTAGTTTGCTCCGTTCCTTAAATTTACTTCAGGATTTACTTGTTGAAGAGACTCAAGACTTTTTAGAGGCATCTATAGAGGGTTATGATTCTCGATATGTTGGTTTGATTCGACTCTTTCAAGTAGCCGGAACTGAAGGCATTGATGAGCAGGCTGTTATTGATCATTCCAACCGACTGATCGATTTAGTTGAGGGTTCTTCTTTATCTAGAGATGTGATTAAAGATAAAACAGAATGGCTAGAAACGGTAAGAAACTATGTTTCTCGATCTGTAGAAATACGAAACCAAGAACGATTGGGGGAACAAAACAAAGCTGATTTTAATGCCTTAAAAGATGGGACGATTTCGGCAGAACGTTTGAAAACTATAAAGTCTTCTGAATCTTTTAGAATATTTTTTGGTGAAAAAATTGACGATGAAATCTTAACCAAAGAATTTGTTGAAGCTTATCCAGAAGGGATTAGATTGATTGTTCGCAGTGGTTTTTTATATTTTGGTCTGAGAAGAGATCTCTCTAAAATATTAAACGAATTAGAGAAGCCTGTTCCTAATTTGCAGGCTCTTTCATTTGAATTAAATTGGGAGACAATTGAAAGTGAACAGGAACAAATAGATTTGGCTGTTGCAGCTCTCTTTGAACTGAGTGATAAAGGGGCGGCTTATTTAGCTGTGCTAAAAGATTCTCAAGTACCTATTGACGAAATTGTTTCTCAAGGGCGTGAAGAGTTTGTTGATCAGCTATTAGGAAATATTTCTAAAGTTTATTTAGGGCTTCCTGCAAAACAAGTGACATCAGAATCTTTTGTTGCTGACAAAGAGAGGCTAGATAAGAAGTTTAATGAAATATTAGCCAACTTAAGATTAATTGGTTTTCTTCAAAGCAATAAAGAGAGCTTGCAGCTTAAGCTAAAAGATTTGATTGATCAGGTTGAAGCCAAAGTTGTTGCTTCTAAATCAACGCCTGAATTGCAATCCCGCTACCTTCAAGTTAAAGCAACTTTAATAGCGCCTTACCTTGAAGTGGGGGGAACCTCTGTAGATGCCGTGGCCGGTGTCCTTGATATTGCCAATCTAACAGAAGCTGATTTAACTGCAGATAAGCTTGAGGCATTGAGACAGCTTTATGAGAGAGGTTCTTCTCGTGAGCAACAAAAAATAGAAATCTTTTTAGCTCGGGTTGCTTCTTCGGGGCCTTTAGATGATGCGGTGCTTGCTCAAGCCGAAGCTTTAGCTAATCAAATCGGAAGCCGTGTGGCGCAAACTCAAATCTTAATTGCTCGGATTGAAAGAGGTGAAGAGGTTGTCTTATTAACAAAAAAACCTAGGGACATTACAGAGGATGATTTTAGTTTGTTGCAGAAATTGTTTATTGATACAGAGACTCCTGCTTTAACAAGAGAAAAAGCAACAACCAAGTTAATTGAAATTGCCCAAAGCAGTGCTTTTAATACAGGCCATGATCAAGCGCAGGCATTACTTGAACAAGCAGACGTTGAATTTGAAACAGAGTTTAGAGTGGTTGCGACATCAACCAATGTTCGAAGTTTAGCAGAGATTCTTAGCAGTGTTGAAAATGAAACAATTGCAGATGCTGCAAAAGGTAGGGGGTATAAGCTAACCTCTCAAGATATTAAGGATTTATATCTTTTGCTTGCTCCTGGAAAGCAGGTCCCTATTGAAGTTAGCATTGCTTTAAGAAGTTTTACCGCTGGGATTATTTTAATCGCAAAAATAGAAAAATATGAGGATTCACTGTTTGATGAAGGGGGGCTCGCTTTAGCGGGGCAAGTTTTAACTCGGGTTAAAGTAGCTTCAGGCCGAGGAGGTATTACTCAAAAAGCAGCTGGAACCGATGATTTGGTTGTAGCAGGTTCTGCAGATCTGGCTATTGATGAGCAAGGTTTGATTTTAGATGAGATTGGTCAACGAGAGTCAACGAACTTATCTCAAGAAGAGTTGTTAAAGTTGTTGTCTGGTTTTCCTTCAGCAGAAAGAGCTCCTTCGTTAAGTTATAAAGAGTATGAAGAGGGGTATCAAAAAGCTATTCAGGCATTAAGAGAGGGGCTGTCTGTTTCGATTCATCCTAACGCCGCATGGAAAATTGCCAGTCAACTAGGTCTTGACCCGCCTACGGCAGACAAACCGCTCCAAGCTAAAGTGCAAGTTCGCGTTTCTGAAACACCGAACATTGCTTTTGCACGGCAAGGCATTTATGAGGGACAAAGACCCATTGGAATATTTACTAGTTTTGAGCAAGATGGAGAAACAGGTGAATTAGTTGCGGTTTTGCATGTGCCGCGTGGCCGATTAGATCAGGCATCCAACCAAGTGATTGGAATTGGGCTGATTCATGAAGCCTTAGAAGTGTTTGGTGGCTTAGAACATGGTGTGGTTGCTTCTGAAGTGGAACTTGCTTTAAGCAGCCAAGAGGGTAAAGATAAAGGAGTGAGTGATCGCCATCTTTTTGATTTAGAACATGCGGTTCAGGACCAAGATGTTGATTATTTAAAAGCTCGTTTATTAGATTTTCATTCTAGAGATGTTGAAAATAAATTTCGAACAGCCGCCGCTAATGCTTTTTTGAGAGCAGCCGGACTTGAAGCTTTTAATGAAGCGATTAGAGAGCTTGAGCAAAAAGGAGCAGAGGCGATCGAGTCTGCTCAAAGCTTTCAACGTTTTGTGGCACAGCTAAAACAAGTGTCTGAAGTCTTGGAGAGCTTGCTTAGTGAAACCAATCAAATTATTGAGACTGTTTCAAATGATCCGTTAGTTGGATTCCTCTTGTTTGAAGGAGCAGGTCTCAATGAAATTCAAACTCAAACCTTTAATCAAGAATTGATTGAGAGTTTTGAAGCAGAGGCAACAAAAGAGTTGCTCAGCCGTGTTGAACTTAATGGCAAGCCATTGTTTTTAGTGTTAAGTGAGTTAGAGCCTGATAATGCAACGGCGAATAAAGCGTTGCTTAGTAATTTATTTGCTCAAATCGTGACTGAAGCGCAACGACAAGGATCGCTGGCCAATGGAACCATTGAACTGAGCAACTTAGCATTAGGGCCATTTAGCACTCAGCGTGATTCAGCAGAGGAAGCTCGAGTGGTTTTAGCTTCAACCACAGCAAACACAACCAATGCTTTAAAGAGAAGTTTCGAAGCTTTATCAGCTGCAGAGAGTATTAAGGCCGAAGCCGTTGTCGAGCTTGGCAGAAAATATGTGATTCGGGTTGATCCCACAGAGTTAGAAGGAGATGAAGAGAGTTTGGATGCCTTGGCGGAACAGTTAAATAAATTAGATCGAAATATTTTTGAAATTGAATTTTATAGTTATTCAGCCCCTGAAAAAGTAAGCGCATTTCAACAAGAGTTTCAAGCTAAAGGCGTTGATGGCATACAAGTTTCAGGGGATAAAGAGTGGGAAGAAAAGAAATTAGAAAATAACCAACGTCCTTTAACTTTAGTCCGTCAAGATGATCGTGGAAAAATTACAGATGCCATTCAAAAAAGTTCTTTTCACCTTCCGATTAATTCATTGAAAAAGCATACGAACTTAGAAGAAGTTTTTGTTTTGGCCACAAGTTTGGTGGTTTCATTAGATGAGAAGTCCCCTGTTTTTACACCTCAAACAAAAAGATTGATTCGCTTATTTTTGGGTGAAGAAACAAACATATTAAATGATCAACAGGTACAAGCTTTTTTAAGTAATCCATTGGCTTTTCCTGATATTCTTTTTGCTCCTATTGCAGAGCAACGACCTGATATCAATGCTATTGACCGTGCCCGCCGCGCTTTATCGATTGCTGCCTAAGAAGACTTGAAATTATCCTTATTTCTGCTACAATCTCGGTTCTATGAAGTTGCGAAATATCTGTTTACTGTTTGTTCTGCTCTTGTTTGCTTTTTCATCTTCCGTTAAAAGTCCTTCTTATTATTTAGCGCCACAAACCACGTTGATTCATGCCTCTGACTTTCGAGTATTAAATCTGTTGGGAAATTTGTATGGCTTGTTCAAGGAGGTTGAAGGTTCTCCCGATTTAATGCCTCCTATGCATATGAATGCCTGGGATAATATCGAAAAGATACTGGATCAATTATCGCAAACCGAGCAGGTGGGTTCTTTTTTTAAGGGCCTTGACTTCTTTCATAAAAAACTTCCTTCTTTCTTTAGACAATATAAAGAGCGAATTGAAGTACAAGGTGTTTTAGAGCTAATCGGCTGGATCTCTTTTAAAGAAGAGTCATTTGACTTGTTTGAAAAAACAAAGTTAAAAATTAATAGACCCACTTCAGAAACATACTTTTTAGTGACTCAAACAGAAGAAAATAATTTTTATTATAAATTGAAGCTTGGTTATTTAGGTTCTCTTTACTCTATTGGAAAAAAACTCTTTTCAGAAGAGAATGCAAGGAGGTATGAGCTCTTCTTAATTTTTATGTCTAAAAAACGATATTATTATTTAATGGAAGGTTGTAAGTGGGAACCAAGTCGGTTTCTGATTTACGGATTTTTAACTTATCTTCAAATTAAAGATGAACAAAAAGAGATTTATCTAGATGTTTCTCAACACTTGACCTCTTTTAATAATGGGGCTTTAAGTTCAGGTATTATGATGGAGTTAGTCAGGCGATTGCATCAAAATAAGCTGTATAAAAGTTGGCTTAACTTAATGATTTATGTGGTTTTAGAAGTCTATGGACCTGAAAAAGGGTTTCTGTTGTTAGAATCAACACGCACAAAATTAGAGCTTATGTCTAAAAAACTTGAAGAGTATTTTCAAAATGCTTCCATTCCTGATGATTTTGATCATCTTAAACTTGAAGTCTTTACAGGGATGCAAAACTTTGATTTGGCTGAAAAAATACTGCGAGACCATCTGGATCGAATCTCTCAGGGTCATTTTGACAAAATGTTTTATGCTTCTCCTTTAAGAGCCTTAAATTCGGCCCCTGTTGAAACCTCTCTTTAAAAACATAACCCTTTACAAGTCTGTATTTTATTGTAATATTTTAAGCTCAATAAATGGAGGTTTTCATGGCTTTGTTGGAGTCTAAACAAGTGGCATTGGGAACGGTTTGCCCTGATTTTAATTTGCCGGGTGTGGATGGAAAGAGTTATTCCCTGAATGATTTTGACCAAGCCAAAGCATTGGTTGTGATGTTTATCTGCAGTCATTGCCCTTATGTGCAGGCTGTAGAAGATCGAATCATTTTGTTGGCACGTGAGCTGGGATCTAAAGGGGTTCAGTTTGTGGGGATTTGCGCCAATGATGCCAATGACTATCCAGATGATTCGTTTGAGAGTTTAAAGAAGCGTTGGGAAGAAAAAGGTTATGGCTTTCCTTATTTAGTGGATGAGTCACAAGATGTGGCTAAAGCATTTCAAGCGGTTTGCACGCCAGATATTTTTGTTTATAACCAAAATAAGGAATTAGCTTATCGAGGACGAATTGATGACAATTGGCAAAAGCCTGAAGAGGTCGCTAGCCAAGAGTTGAAAGCAGCTTTAGAAGCATTAGTGGCAGGTAGTCAACCAAGTGTAGATCAGAAACCATCAATGGGTTGTTCAATTAAGTGGAAAAAATAAAATATTTATTAGTTCTTATTGTTTTTTTAATTGCAGGATGTGGCTCATCTAAAAATGAAGATGAGAAGGTGCTTCTTTTTGCCGGTTACAGTGCGGCGCGTGAAGCCTTTAAAAAAGTGATTCCTGTTTTTGAAGTTGATTGGTTTGAAAAAACAGGCCAGCGCGTTCAGGTGAAGCAGTCTTATTCAAGTAGTGGGACCCAATCCCGAGCCATTGTGGCTGGGTTTGAGGCTGACGTGGCGGCTTTAGCCGTTGAAGTTGATATTGAACGCTTGGTTCAAGAAAAACTGGTTCTTAATAAGTGGAAAAAGAACTGGGGCGGGATGGTGACCAAATCAGCTGTGGTGTTTGTGGTGCGCCAAGGTAATCCTTTAGAGATTAAGCAGTGGAGTGATTTGTTAAATGAAGGTGTGGAGTTGCTGATGCCGAATCCTAAAACAAGTGGAGGGGCGCAATGGAATGTGCTTTCAGCTTATGGGGCGGCTTTAAAAGGGAAGGTGTCTGGTTATGCCACCACATCAGAGGGTGGTAAAGATTTTTTAAAAGATTTGATTGCGCAAGTGACGGTAATGGATAAAGGGGCGCGTGAAAGCATTATCAATTATGAGTTTGGCGCAGGTAATGTGGCAGTCACTTATGAAAGTGAAGCGCTTGTAGGCCGCGAAAAAGGGGAGACCTATGAAGTGGTGGTTCCAAGCTCCTCGGTGATTGTGGAAAATCCTGTTGCTGTTGTGGATGTTTATGCCGATAAGCATGGAGTGCGTTCCATTGCAGATGGGTTTGTGCAATTTCTTTTTTCAGAAAAAGCGCAACGGCTCTTTGCTGAAACCGGTTTTAGACCTGTACGGCCTGAAGTTGAAAATGAATTTAAAAACCAGTTTCCTTTTATTCCTGACTATTGGCAGATCAGTTATTTAGGTTCCTGGGATAAAGTGATGAAAGGTTTTTTTGGCACAAATGGAGTTTATACGTTAGCTGTTGAGGAAGTAAGAAACAAATAAAATGAAAACAGGAAAATCAAGATTGCTCAGTCGGAGTTTAAGAATAACAGCCATCACTTATTTAGTGGTGATGCTGGTTCTTCCTTTATTAGCTCTTTTTTCAGATAGCTTAAGTGAAGGCATTGTCTCTTTTTGGAAAAACATGTCCCAGCCTGTTGCGTTGCATGCGCTCAAGCTAACATTAATCACAGCCTCTGTCATGGCTGTGGTCAATGCGATTATGGGAACCATCACAGCCTATGTGTTGACCCGTTATTCGTTTTTTGGAAAATCTCTTTTGAGTTCTTTAGTGGATATCCCTTTTGCGATTCCAACGTTGGTGACTGGAGTTATGCTTGTGATTCTGTATGGGCCTAATGGGGTGGTTGGAACGTGGTTAAAAGAAGTGTTCAATCTTCAGGTTGTGTTTGCTCCGACAGGGATTTTGCTAGCTCTTTTATTTGTGGGATTGCCTTATGTGGTTCGCTCGGTGCAGCCGGTGTTGCATGAAGTGGATGTGGATCAAGAAGAGGCTGCCAGTACCATGGGAGCGAGCACATGGCTTACTTTTAGGCGCGTGTTGTTTCCTGCATTGCGTCCCGCTATTTTGAGTGGAACATTGCTTAGTTTTGCGCGTGCTCTTGGTGAGTTTGGATCTGTGGTTGTGGTGGCAGGAAACATTCCCATGTATTCACAAACAGCCTCTGTTTATATTATGGGAGAAATTGAATCTCAAAACCAAGTGGCCGCCAGTTCCATGTCTGTGGTTTTACTCACACTTTCGTTTGCGACGATTTTGTTTGTTGATTGGTACACTCGAGATAAAAGTTTAGAAGCAGGCGAAGTGCCTGAAGTGGCTGAGGTTTAATTTAAATGGCGGAAAAAAAACTATTCTCATTTTCAGAAAAAGGGGCCAAGCTTCGCGTTGTTCTAATTAGCGTGGTGGTTCTTTATATTGGTGTGCTCGTGGTGGCGCCACTCAGTGCATTGGTGCGTGCGGTGCTTTTAAGTGATGTTGGATCACTTGGAAAAGTTCTTCTTCAGCCTGATGTTTTTTATGCGTTTGGTTTGACGTTAGCTTTAGCTTTGGCTGCAGTGGTGCTGAATACTTTTTTTGGTTTGATTGTGGCATGGGTGATGGTGCGCCATCACTTTCCTGGTAAAAAGTTTTTAAACGGATTAATTGATTTGCCGTTTGCTGTTTCACCGGTTGTGGTCGGTTATGTTTTGTTCTTGCTTTTTGGACGAGACGGTTGGTTTGGAAGTTTAGATAATTGGATTGGCATTCCGATTCTTTTTTCATGGCCAAGTATGTTGGCGGCTACCGTATTTGTTTCGCTTCCATTTGTGATACGCGAAGTTATGCCAGTCTTACAAGAAATCGGAACCGATCAAGACCAAGCTTCTTATACATTAGGGGCTAATCAGTGGCAAACCTTTTGGCGGGTTTTGCTCCCTTCAATCCGATGGGGATTGCTCTATGGAATGACCCTTACTTTTGCTCGTTCACTAGGGGAATTTGGGGCTGTTTTTGTCGTGAGTGGGGCTATTACCCAGCAAACAGAGACAGCTACCCTCTTTATTTACCGTTCGGTTGAGGAGCGGGAGTACTTGGCAGGTTACAGTGTGGCATTAATTTTAGCAGGACTATCTTTTTGCATCCTTTTTTTAATAGAATACCTAAAGAAGAAAGAGGAAAAAAGGCTTACACATGGCCATTAAAATACAAAATATCACAAAACAGTTTGGCGACTTTCGTGCCGTAGATGACGTGAGCTTTGAGATTGAGCATGGTCAGCTTGTGGCTGTGCTGGGTCCAAGTGGTTCAGGTAAAAGCACGATCTTACGGATTATTGCGGGATTGGAAACGCCTGATAGTGGAGAAGTCTTTTTAACCGGTGAAGAAGCAACCGACATTCCTATTCAAGAACGCAATGTTGGATTTGTGTTTCAACACTATGCTTTATTCAAACACATGACGGTTTGGGATAATGTGGCGTTTGGGTTAGAAGTTCGCAAGGTTCCTAAAGAAAAAATTCAATCTCGAGTCGATGAACTTTTAAAATTGGTTCAGCTTAGTGGTTATTCGCGTCGTTATCCTTCTCAGCTTTCGGGTGGACAGCGTCAGCGAGTTGCATTGGCGCGTGCGTTAGCACCTGAGCCTAAAGTTTTGTTATTAGATGAGCCGTTTGGAGCGCTTGATTCAAAAGTGCGCGAAGAATTACGTGAATGGTTGCGTCGTTTGCACGATGAAATGCATGTCACTTCTTTATTTGTGACCCATGACCAAGAAGAAGCGCTTGAGGTTTCAGATAAAGTGGTGATTGTGAATAAAGGAAAAATTGAGCAAATTGGTTCGCCACAAGAAGTGTACAAACATCCTAAAACCCCATTTGTGACGAGCTTTATCGGGCCTGTTAATGTGGTGCCTGGTCGTTTGTTTGGCAGCCACGATGAAACCACTTATGTGCGGCCACATGAAATTGATTTGACCTATGATGTGCCTGAAGGAAAAGGGGGGAAAGTGCTTCCTGCCTTAGTCCGTCGGTTAAATCATGTTGGGGCTAATGTTAAAGTTGATTTGGAATTAGCCGATGGGAACACATTACAAGTTCATCTGACACCTGAGCGCTTAAGCGAATTAAGTTTAGTTGAAGGCGAACAAGTTTTTGTGAGCCCTAAAGAAATGAAAGTCTTTACAGAAGACTACACTATTTAAGAGGAGAAATGCTGTGAGTATGTTTGAAGATAATTCATTATCAATTGGTAAAACACCGCTCGTAAAATTAAATCGAGTCGCAAAGGGATTAGGGGCTGAAGTCTATGCCAAAATCGAAGGGCGCAATCCTGCTTATTCTGTGAAATGCCGTATTGGGGCTGCCATGGTTTGGGATGCTGAGAAAAAAGGATTGCTCAAGCCTGGTAAAGAATTGATTGAACCAACAAGTGGGAACACAGGAATTGCGTTAGCCTTTGTGGCAGCCTCGCGTGGCTATGCGATTACACTGACGATGCCTGAAACCATGAGCATGGAACGAAGAAAAATTTTAAAAGTCTTCGGAGCTAATTTAGTTTTAACTCCAGGTGCAAAGGGAATGAAGGGCGCCATTGAAAAAGCCAACGAAATTGTGGTCAGCAACCCAGATAAATATGTATTGCTTCAACAATTTAAAAACCCAGCCAATCCTAAAATTCATGAAGAGACCACAGGTCCTGAAATTTGGGAAGACACCAATGGTGAAGTCGATGTGTTTGTTGCGGGTGTAGGGACTGGGGGAACCATCAGTGGTGTTTCTCGTTATCTTAAAAATACTCAGAAAAAACAGATTGTGACCGTTGCTGTAGAGCCAGAACATAGTCCTGTGATTACTCAAACAATGAACAAGCAAGAAGTGCATCCTGGCCCACATAAAATTCAAGGCATTGGTGCTGGTTTTGTTCCTGATAACTTAGATCTTTCACTGATTGATCGTGTGGAACAAGTGACTAATGAAGAGTCGATTGACATGGCGCGTCGAATTGCTAAAGAAGAAGGTATTTTGTGTGGTATCTCTTGTGGCGCTGCTGCTGTTGCTGCTCTTCGTTTAGCAGGACAAAAAGAGTTTGAAGGAAAGAAGATCGTTGTGGTGTTTCCTGATTCAGGGGAGCGCTATTTATCAAGTCCGCTTTTTGAAGGAATGTTTGATTAAAAAATAAAAGGGGCCCTTTAAAAGAGCCCCTTTTATTTTAGTTACTTGGATGTTCAGGATGTTCTGTTTTGATTGTATCTTTCTTTTGGAAAGGACAAGTATTGCAACATCCAGAAGCTGCCACTGCTATAAAAGTCACACAGACTAACGCAAGTAAAACTCTCTTCATTTTATTTCTCCTTAGTAGATGCTTATTTTCCTCTTAAACTGTGCTTTATTCAACAAAAATCGAAGAGGTCTAAGGTTTGATTTTTTTGAGGTGGTCGAAGGAGTAGATGCCGCTAGAGTGGTTATCGCTAAATTTAAAGTTATAGGCGTAGTTGCCTACTTGCTGCCAATCTAGGAAAGTAAGCTCTTCAGAGACAGATTCTGGCTTTAAGATTTGCTCTCCGGTCATTTCGCTCACGCACTGGGCACAACGGCATGCTTGCCTGATCTGCTGAGCAGTATAAAACCCTTCAGTTCCATCATCCCATTTGATGGCAATTTGACTTTCAGTGATGTATTGAGCTTCTTGAGGGCTGATCATTAGATAAGACGTTCGTATTCGTGGACTTCTTTTTTCCAGACAGGGATACCGCAGAAGCGATCCCCTTCAGGGCAGTAGGGAGATGTTTTGCTACGTGAGCGCAAGCCACAAGGGGCGGTTAAGAACTTGCCAATTTGTGGGAAGATTTCTTTAACTTGCAAGACTTCTTCTTTAGAAGATTGCCAAATCTCTTCTTGCGCGGTGTAGCAAAGACGTTTGGTCCATTTGTGGTGAAAATTTTGTAGGTTGCCTGACTCTTCAAAACGAATCGGAAACGCATTAGGTAATAAATAAGCTAAAAATTCTTCTGAGACATTCATCTCTTTCATTTTACCGAGTCGTTCCCAGAGTGTGGTCATCACGTCATCGTAATATTCTTTTACTTTAGGATCCGCTTCAACAATCACAGGTGTGATGTAGTCTGGTTTGCTGCTCACAAATTGGCGCATTAAAATAGGTCGAGAGGCTGGCAAGGTTCGATGACGTTGTTCTTGGCTGTCAGCAGTATGGCTAATTTTTTTCTTAAACGTGAAGTGAGGGTGAACCATAGAACGTGTTAGTTTGGATTGAGCTGTTAAGTTTAGTGCTTCTCCAAATAATGGGTTTTGAGCCGGGTCTAAAACAAGATCAATGGCTTCTTCGCCACTTAATTTTGATTTAGGCAATCCTAAAATAGTTCGTACTGATTGGGCCATAATCTTTTGTGCGTCGCTTGATTGGGAAATCAATTTTGAAGAGAGGCCATCTAAACTAGAATCAAACTCATCTATAAATTCTTCGGCTATTTCTTCAGCACAGAGTTGAGGCCGGTTTTGAAAAAAGAGAAATTCAGGTGTTTCTTCTAAAGGGATTTCATCTTCAATGTTTTTGAAAAATTCTGGATCAACGCCGTTAACGGTTTCGACCATCTTATTGACCACAAATTGAGTTTCTAAAGGGGTGTCATAGCTTTGACAAAGTCGGTGGTAGCGATGGAGTGTGAGACCGCTAATCGTGTGATACAAGTGGGCATGGGTTCCTAAGGGCAACACATAACGAGCCACTTCTTGTGTTTTCTTTTTGAGAACGTTTTTCCATTTCTTTTCTTCTGGATCACGGTTTTTAAAAATAGAGGTGTATTGTTTGAGCGTGATATCACGCAATAGTTCATTGAGTGTGTGGTATGCATCCATTAAATATTGAGCCGTCTCTTTATAATAAGAGAGGGCTGGTTCTTCTAATGGGGGAATGGAAAACCGTTCTGGTTTCACTTCCACATAGCGTTGACTGACTTGCTCTGAATTGTAATAAGGATGTGAATGCAAAAACGACCAAATAAATTGGCGAGACACATTATCTAAGACAAACTGAAAGGTTGCATGCTGCAATGTAGTATGGTGACCGGCTTCGTAAATAGACTTAGCAATCGCATCACGGCGGCCTTTGGTCTTTTCATCTTTATCTAATTCTTCAGCATAAATAACACGGGAAGAGTAACAAGTACGGGCTGTAGCCACTGCATTGTTATAAGGACTGGTAAACCAGTTGACTAGTTCTACTTTAGGTTCAGGTGAAAAGATTTTCTGACTGCTCACAGCTTTTCCTTTAAAATTCAATGCCACGTTGGGCAATAATACCTTGGTCTTTATAAGGGTGTTTGATCTCTTTGATTTCACTGACTAAATCTGCCGCTTCTACAACCTTAGGATGGGCATTTCGGCCAGTGAAGATGACGTGGACCATTTCTGGTTTTTGTTTGAGTCCCTTAACCACTTTGTCTACGTCCAGGTAATTATAGTCGATGACGTAGTTGATTTCATCAAAAACTACTAAGTCATAGTCTCCTGAGACCATGGCATCGTATCCAAACTTCCAAGCTTTTTCACATAACTCTTTGTCGCGCTCTGGGTTCTTGGTATCCCAAGTAAAGCCTTCACCCATCTGATGAATCTCAAAAAAACCATCCATTTTTTTGGCTGCTTCAAGTTCTCCGTATTTCCAATTTCCTTTAATAAACTGAACCATGAGAGTTTTCATTTTATTGCCAGCAGCCCGAAAGCAGACCCCTAATGCAGCAGTGGTCTTACCTTTGCCATCACCTGTATTAACCATAATAAGCCCTTTTTTCTTACGAACAGGGCGATCTGGTTTGCCTTTATCTTGTGGTGCTTCAGCCATGAAATAAGTCCTTTTACATCGATTATTTAACAAAGATTAGCATATTTTGTAGAGGATACGAGTGGATAGTTCTAAAATTATGAACTAAAGAATTTTTTTCTCTCAGATAAGCTGTTTTAGCCTTTTATTTTTTTGAGGAGAGATAACGACGACTATAAAGGCCGCCTAATCCCAAACTAAGAAAAACAATCGAGAATGGTTCAGGCACTGCAGAGACAGAGGCAAAAACAGTGATTCCAGTAGGATTGCCAAAATTTCCACCTGAAGCTAAGGCTGTTTGCGCACCAGTGGTTGGATCGACTCGGACAAGTCTACTCGTTGGACCAGACACGCGAGATTCCTCTTACTCCGCTAAAAAACTTCCGCCAGCGAGATCACCCAGTCCCACCATTCCGCCTCCAGGTGTCCAACGAAATGCTTCAAGTCCAGATGATGAATTACTTTCACCTCCAACAATTGAGCCATCATTAGAAGTTCCATAAGCTCTGCTAAGGACGGCCCCTCCTGTGAGGTCTCCTAGCCCTTGAAATGAAGCGGCATGAATAGAATGTGCAGAAAGAAAGAAGGCAGTTATAACAATTGTGACAACAAAAATGTAGTTTACTGCTTGTTCTTTCATTAGAAAGTTATCCTTATACAACTTTTAGATCTTATTCTAATTAAATTTTAACATTATTTTAGATTCTTGTCAATGTAAGGAAAAGGTGTGAAGGTACTTATAAAATAAATACATTTGACGGTGCGTCTGATTTATTTGTTGCCCCATTTATTACGATGGATAAGCTCTTCTAGGGGAAGGCGTTTGCGCCAGCCTGCTTTTTCTAGTAGGGGTTGGTCTGAGAAATGGTTGACGTAACCAACGCATAGATAAGCAATAGGGGTGACAGAGTCTGGTAAATGAAGAAGTTGTTTGAGTTTGGTGTTGTCTAAAATGCTGACCCAGCCAACGCCAATGCCTTCAGCTCGGGCTGCCAACCAAAAGTTTTGAATGGCGCAGCATGTACTATAAACATCGGTTTCAGGAATAGAGTTTCTTCCTATAACATGTTTACCAGCACGTGTTGAATCACATGTAATGCAAACATTAATGGGACTTTCTAAAATTCCTTCTAGTTTAAAACTTTCATAAAGTTCTTTTTGAGAGCCTTCATAATTTTGGGCGGCACGCAGATGCTCTGTTTCAAAACTAGCTTTAACTTCTTTTCGAATGTCTAAATCATCAATCACAACAAAACTCCACGGTTGCATGAATCCGACTGAACCGGCATGGTGCGCTGCATCTAATAACTTAAGAAGCATTTCTTGTGGAATGGGATCAGGGAGAAATTCTTTGCGGATATCTCGACGCGAATAAATAGCATCGTAGACACCTTGTTTTTTGTCAGCATTAAAAATATGTGGGTTTACTTTTGTTTCCATAATAAAGCTCCTTATTTAGTGAATAACAATGATTAATATTAGAAAAATAAAACTGATTCCTAAAACAACCTGATCTCTTTTTTGAAAAAAGTGTTCTTCAATATAAGTTCGAGTGGGATGGAGCCGAAAGCCTCTTAAATCAATGGCTAAGGCCATGTCTCGGACCCCTTGGATCCATCTCAAAATTAAGGTGTCGCATATTTGAGAAGTGGCCAACAGCTTATCTTTTAAAGAGAGTTGCTTTAAAGTAAAGCCGCGTGCTTTTTGGGCACGGAAATTTTCGCGAATTTCGTCCATGATTTGAGGGATGAAGCGTAAGGACATGGAAATCAAAAAGCAGAGTTCAAACGGGAGTCGAAACTTGCGCAACGCATAGAGAATTTGAATGGGGTGTGTGGTTAGGGCAAGTGTTAAGCCTGCGGTTAGCAGGGTTGCGGTTCGCAAGGCTTGCACTAAGCCGTAAAAAAAACCTTCTTTATAAAACACCACTTCACCGGGAAATATTTTTAGCCAGGCTGAGAGCAGAGGAATGTCCCAACCAAATAAAAAGCCTTCAGGGGTGATGATAGTGAAAAGAGGTTTGACTTGGCTTCCCCAAAAAAAGAGTCCTTGTCCCAAAGCAACTAAAAGAAAAATAAAGGGGTACGACAAGTAGAGGTATTTGGTTCGAGTTAAAGGAATTTTAGCGCAAAGATGAAGCGCAAAAACGCCAAAGAATAAGCAAATCAACTGTCCGACTGTAGCTAATAAAACAGCAAAAATAGAAATAATCATCAAACAGATTAATTTTGTGCGAGGATCTAGTTTGTGCAGGAACGTGTCTGATTCGTATGTTTTAAAGAGTCCGGAGATGGGCATTTTCTTTGATCTCTCCTTTCTCAATTAAAATGGTGCGAGTGGCTAGTTGTTTGGCAAAGTCTTGATCATGGGTGATTAAAATAAGCGTTGTTCCCGAGCGATTTGCTTCTAATAACCGATTACCGATTTTATCTAGATTAAAATAGTCTTGTCCAATGGTGGGTTCGTCTAAAATTAAGATTGAAGATTGCATAATCAGTAGAGAGGCTAAAGCGAGCCGTCTCATTTCACCTCGACTTAACGTGGCAGGGTGTTTCTCCATTAAATGAGAGAGTCCGAGTTCTTTGGCTTCAGTGTCCACTCGTTCATGCAATTCTTCTTCAGCAATGTTTAAGTTTTTACCCCCGAAAAAGAGCTCTTTCCACACACTTTGGCAAAAGAGTTGCGACTCTGGCTTTTGAAACATCAATCCAATCTCTTTGGTTCTTTCTACGGTGGTATATTTTTCCAGTTGTTTTTCTTTTAAGATAATCGATCCTTTTTGAGGTTTGTCCAAACCAATGGCACAAGTAGCCAACGTGCTTTTACCTGAACCATTGTTGCCTAAAAGGGCAATACGTTCTTGTTCAAAAATATCTAAAGAAATATTTTTTAAAATAGGGGTTTCAATTTTATGATCTGAAGGGTAGGAAAAGGAGAGGTCTTTAAATTTAAGCACGCTCTTTGTTTCTTTGATCTCTTTTTCTGTAGTGCCAAAAGAAAAAGAAGCACTTGTTCGAAGTCCTAGATTTTCTTGAAGTTCTTTAGATGAAATCTCGTTTGGTTTGGTATCGAGAACTTTTTTCCCATCTTTTAAAACCACGATTCGATCGGCGATCTCTTGGGCTAAGTCGAGGCGATGTTCTAAAATTAAAATTGATTTGCCCATTGCTTTAAGTTGTTTTAAGTGCTCTAACAATCTTTTTTTGCCTGAAAGATCAAGATAGGTTAACGGTTCATCTAAAATATAAAGAGAGGGGGCTAGGGCTAAAACGCTGGCAATGGCAGCGGCTTGTTGTTCGCCGCCAGAGAGTTCCATGGGAGATCTCTTTCGTAATGAATCGAGTCTCATTAAAGATAATACTTCTTGGGTTTTGTTTTTAATTGTGGCTTTATCCAAACAGTGGTTTTCCAAACCAAAGTGAATATTCCCTTCTACGTTTAAAGCAAATAGCATTGCTTCTGGGTTTTGAAGAATGAGTTGGATCTGTTTTGATAAATGATGTGTCGGAATATTTTCAATCGATTCATCTGAAAATAAAATTTCACCCTCGCAGATTGCTTTTACTTGATTGGGAATCACATTGAGTAAGCGTTGGGCTAATGTGCTTTTACCACTTCCTGTGCCCCCAGCCACTAAAACTACTTCGCCATGATCAACCGTTAAATCAAATTGGTCTAAAGCTTTTTCTCCATTGGGATAGGTGACTGAAAGGTTCTTAGCTTCAAGTAAGCGCATTAGCGAATCACCTTTTCAATTCGATTGGCAAACCAGTAGCCAATCCAGCCGGCTGTTAGATAACTGAAAAAATTAATGCTTAACCAAAGTTGGATGTACCAAAGGCTGTAGTAATGATGATAAAGATTTGGGGCAGTAAAGAACCAATAAAAGCTAATTGGGTAGACCACAAAGATCAGTCCTGAGCCAATAGCTGAGAATCGGGTTCGCCCATAACCTGTCAGATAAAACCAAAGCTCTAAGATGACAGCTGATCCAATCGTATACGTAAAAATATGAATAAAATTAAAACCCCACATAATCGTGTTTAAAATTACAGCGTTGGAAAATAAGAAGATCATAACAATCCCTTTTTTAGGGACAAGTCGCACCAAGCAGAGCATAAGCATAAACATATAGTAAACCCAGATGGTGTGAATCGCGATCGAGGGGGTACCTAATGTTTTTAAGATTTGTGTGAAGATTGACCCAGCCACATAAAAGGAAACAAAAATAGCTGCGGTCACGATTTCAGCTGTCGAATAAGTGTCAAAAAGTTTTTGGTATTTGCCAAAAATAAGAAGCAAAAGTAGCGCTGTGGGACCGAGCAATAATGTGGCCCATGGAATCAGATCATTTTTAGGCCCTGCAATTTTAATCGAATAGTCACCTTCTAGTAAAAGAGTTGAGTCTTCTTTATAGATAGAGTATTCAAGTGCGGCCTTGTTTTTTGTGAGCTTTTCTTGATGAGGCCGTTTTACTGATAGTTTTATTGACTGGCTTTCATTTGGTTTTAGAGAGGCAATGGCCCATGAATATTGGTTTGGAGTGTCTGTATTGCTATTTAAAAGGTCAAGGGAGTTTTTGAGTGTAAAATCAATTTTCAGGTTGTCTAATGGTTGGTCTGTTTTATTTTTTATTGTTATTTGTGCTGCCATGGCAAAATTCATTTCAGCATCTTTAATAGCGGGGCCAATCACCCCTTTTTCGTACATAGTGACCCCAAACATCGAGTCAATGCCATAAGGAAAGTCGATGTTAATTTCAACAGAGTTTTGGGCAAACAGAGAGAATGGGGTGAAAAGAAAAAGGACGAGTAAAAAAAACTTTTTAAGCATGTTAACCTTTGATTTCAAATACAATAGGAATGAGCATTTGGCTTGATCTGTTGATGCCCATTTTTTTTGCTGGATAAAATTTCCATTGATTCACTGTTTTGATGGCTGCTTGATCTAAGATGGAGTAACCAGAAGATTCTTTGATTTCAATTTTTTGGGCTTTGCCATCTTTAGAAATAAGTACCCTTAATAGAGACGTCCCTTCATAGCCTTGTCGACGTGCCCAGCGTGGGTATTTAGGTGGAAAGTTATTCACAATGCAAGGACCATGAGTTTTGATGTTGGCACCTGAGTGAATCGGGCCAATGTCATTACCTGGTACAGCTCGAGCTTGTTCAGCTGAATTTTTTTGAACTGGTTTGTTCTGTTTTGTTTCTTTTTCAACTTTAATCGTTGCGTCATTCTGAGCCGTAGGCGAAGAATCTTGTTTTGATTGAGAACGCAAGTCTGGTTGTTCAAGAATAACTCCCAACCCTTGAGCATTTTCTCCCTTAGAAAGAATCAGCTCCATGGAAATCGGAGCAGGTTGGACTTGCACACTCGCTGGAGTGTGCAGGCCACCTATGCCAACAATCAAGGCTCCATGGGCCACTGAAGAACCAATAAAAGAGAGTAAAGAAGCTTTAGATAGCATGATTATATTTTAATTTTTATCCCGCCAAAAACCAATGCTGGTGAGCCTTCAAAACCATTCTCGACAATTTCTTCATCAAAGAGATTTTCAACTCGAACATAGGCTTCAACATTTTTGCTGACTTGATAAGAAACAACCGCATCGACTTTAAAATAATCATCTGACTCGACACGAACTGTTCCAGCTGTTGGAGCAAAGACAAAAACAGTAAAGTCTTGTTTGTCATAATACGTTCCTCGAATCAGAAGTTTTGCTTTGTCGCACAGCTTAACCAAAAAGTCTAAGCCCCAGATATGTTCTGGAATGCCAAAGACTTCTGCGCCAAAAGAATCTTCAGAATCAGTATAAGTATAAAAGGCTCGACCTGAAAATTTTTCGTTCACAGTAAAGTCTAAATCAACTTCAAAGCCATGAGATTTGGCGTTGCTAATATTGGTGTAGCCGGTTGCCCCAAAAACAATGATGTCATCGACATCTTCACTAAAGAAGGTGGCATCTAAAACAGCTTTTCCATCAAAGAGTTGTTGCTCGACTCCAATATCCCAACTTAATGAATCTTCAGGATCTAAGTTTTTGTTCCCAAAAACAGTTCGGACTCCACCAAAAGTAGAAGCGCCAAAAAGTTCAAATAGGGCCGGTGCACGAAAACCGGTTCCAATGTGAGAGTGGAGTTTGGTTCCTGTTTCTTTGATGAGGTAAGCCACACTTCCTTCACCATTAACATCGGTTCCAGCTGTTTCATGATCGGTGATTCGAATCCCACCGGTGACAAATAAAGACTCATCCAAGAAATTTATTTGATCTTGTAAGTACCAGCTGTTGCGGTATTGACCGGGTGTCTCTTTAACTGTTCCTGTTGTGAGTCGAGCGATTGATTCAAATTCTTCGTATTCGTACTCGTAACCAAAGGTCACTAAGTGTTGGTCGTTTACTTGCAAGTTTGATTGGTATTCAATGTTGTAGGTGTTTCCATTGAATTCAGAGTTACTTGGAAAGTCGGTTCCATCTGGATCAGTACGAAACACAAATTTACGATCTGAGTCAACGGCACCAAATCGAATAATGTGTTCCCAGTTATCAGTTGCTTGATATTTGATATGTGTTCCATAAAAGAAAAACTCAGATTCTCGAAAGTCATTAGGATCATCTGCTGCAGTAACGAGTTTTCCTCCAACAAGGGTGGCCCCTTCATTTAAATCTAATTCTGTATCAGAGCCAATAAAATCAAATTTGATTTCTACTTTATCTGTTGGGTTGGATGTTAAAAAAACGGAATAGTTATTATTGTTATAATCATCATTAGAATCAATTCCATCTGAAGTGGTGCGGGAGTAACCAATTAAATAGCTCAGCAGTTCCTCGCCTCCTTTAATCGCATAAGTCTGACGGTAAGTGTTTAATGTTCCCCCTTCAAAACCGATCTCAACACTTGGCTTTCCCATGGGTCTTTCAGGTACTAAGTTGATCGAACCTCCAATGGCATCTGATCCAAATAAAGTTGAATTAGCTCCTCGGACCACATCGATTTGACTTAAAAAATCAGCACGGAAATCTTGGAACACGCCGCCAATAGCTCCTTGTGGATCTGCTGCATCCCGAAAGGGAAGACCATTGATTAAGAGTTGAGTGTCATTACTGCGTAATCCTCGAAGTCGAACATTGGTGAATGTTCCTGGTCCACCAAGTTGTTGAACCCGAACACCTGGAACTTGTCTAAGGGCGTCGATCACACTCAAGTCATTATCTTCTTGAAGTTGTTCGCCTGAAATAGCCGTAAACGATTTTCCGATTGATTCTTCACTTGCTGCTGTTCGAGTGGCTGTAACAAAAATCGGTTTGGTTTGTGTTGCTGTTTCTTCAACCTCTGAATAAGTAGCTGGTGTTGTCAGAAATAGTGATCCGACTAAAAGGGTGTTGAGTAACTTCTTTTTCATTTTTCTTCTCCATTTGAATTGAGCATAAAAAAAACCGATTCCCCCAATAGAGAAATCGGCTATGCACAATTTGATTGTTGTGGCATGCCCCCATTTCGCGAAGGGTGTACACTGTTATTGAAAGTAGGTCTTCTGGCTCTCCTGGCTTATAGCGCCTTCCCGGCATCACTGCCAGTGGACTGTTGCTATAAGAATAAAAATCAGGATTACAGCGGCGCGACCGCAGCCGATTTACACGGCTTTCCCTTAAAACTCTCAAGACTATGTTTAAAGATTAAACGATACTTATTTAGAGATGTCAATAAATGGTTTGGCGAGGAGGCATCCCTTTGAGACAACTGTTTTTACTGCTTTTCCTATGAGTTCTCCTAGAAGAGTGTGCATGCCACAGTAGTTGCGGCTGATCTCTCCTGTGGCAATAATGGCGATGGTGTCGGTGCCTGTGCCAGCGGCAGGTTTGCCTGTTTTAGGGCTTTGAATGCCTGCTTCAAAAAGAGCCGTTGTTTTGGCTGCAGCCGCAATTTCAATTGCCTCGAGTTGACCTGAGATTTCTGGAAGGGCGTTGCAAGCGACCCAAAGGTTGATCGTGCCAGGCACGGAATCTTCGGGGCGGGTTGACTCAGCGGGGTCTCCAATGGCGCGGGCATTGGAAAGGCCTACCGTGGCCATGGCATGAACCCAAAAAGCCCCTTCTTCTAAAAAACATTCTTGGTATTGAGCCACATCTGCTGCAGTCATAAAACCGACTGCATTAGAGGAGAGGTTGTTTTCAGCAATGATTTGGTCAAAGACTTTATTTTCGAAAATGGCGGTGCAGGGGGTGTTTTTATCCAATCCTAAGTTAAATAAGGAATCGGTTTTTTGAATCCCTCCATTAAAAGGGGCCCAGCTCGTTACCGTTGTCTTATGTGGAAGGCATGCAAGCAAAACGTTTTCTTTTAATTCTAAATTGAGAAAAGAGTTCTTCATGATCGACTTCATAGTAGACAAAATAAGGCCTCAGCAGTAAGGTGTCAATAAATGAAACAAGAAAAGATGACCCTTATTCCTCGATTAATGTTTACTGCTACTGAAAGTGGAATGGGTAAAACCACTCTTGTTACAGGGTTGCTTCGCTATTGGACTGAGCAAAAATTGCGTGTTCAGCCTTTTAAGGTAGGGCCTGATTATATTGATCCTAGTTTTCATACTGCCGCTTCGATGCGTGTTTCACGTAACTTAGATTCTTGGCTGCTTAAAAAGAATCAGATTAAATCTTTGTTTGTGAAGCATTCAGTAGACGTGGACTTGACTGTGATTGAAGGAATGATGGGGCTTTATGATGGTTTTTCACCGACGAGTGAAGAGGGATCAAGTGCTGAAGTAGCAAAGTTGTTGGAGTGCCCTGTTATTTTGATTGTGGATGCGAGTAAGATGGCTCGATCAGCGGCGGCGCTTGTAAAAGGGTTTCAACAACTTGATAAAAAAATAGATTTAGCCGGTGTGATTTTTAATCACGTCTCTTATGAATCGCACTATCAAATTTTAAAAAAAGCAGTTGAGAAAGAGTGCCGACTTCCTTGTTTAGGTTATGTTGCTTCAAATGCGCACATTCATTTGCCAGAACAGAATCTTGGATTGGTTCCTGTAGAAGCCGCTTCAGGCCGTTTAAAAAAATGGTTTGATTTGATTGCTAAAAAAGTGAGTAAAAATATTGATCATCAAAAATTGATGAAGATCGCGCGTCAGGCAAAAAAAATAAGTGTGCCGGTAATGGTTAAAAAGACTTTAGCTAAAAAAGTGTGCCAGATTGCGTATGCTAAAGATGAAGCGTTTCATTTTTATTATCCTGACAATATTGAGGTGTTAGAAGAGATGGGGGCTGAGATGGTTCCGTTTAGTCCTCTCTATGAAAACAACCTTCCTGAAGGGGTTGATGCGCTTTACTTGGGTGGGGGTTTTCCTGAGAATTATGTGAATGAAATTGCCTCGAATAAGCTGATGCTAAAGAGTGTGCGCCAAGCCATTAAAAAGGGGTTGCCTACCTATGCTGAGTGTGGTGGCTTGATGTATTTGTGTGAGAAACTGGCCTTAAAAAATAAAAAAGAATTAAAGATGGTTGGGGCGCTACCTGGTAAAGTAGTCATGACTGACACCTTGCAGCGTTTTGGCTATACTTTTATTGAAGCCGTTCGAAATTCGCTGCTCTTTAAAAAAGGGGATAAATGTCGCGGACATGAATTCCATTATTCTTATTGGAATAGCCCAAAACAGAAGAGTGCGTATAAGACTAGGAAAAAAGTAAAAGGACCTGTGACAACTGAGGGATTTGTTTCGTCAAATATTTTAGCTAGTTATGTGCATGTCCATTTTTTATCTAAGCCAGAATGTGCCAAACGATTTATTCGATATGCAGTGGAGTATAAAAATTTAAAATGAAAACAGATTTTTTTCAAAACAAGCATGGCGGTATTTCTCAATATCAGAAAGAGATTGTTGATTTTAGCGCCAATCTAAACCCCCTTGGTATGCCTGGTTCTGTAAAAAGAATTTTAAACCAAGCTGCGTCATGGATGGAAACTTATCCAGAGCAGGATTCTTCTCGACTGCAGCATCGAATCGCAGAGCATTTTAAGCTGCCCTCTGAATGGGTGCTTTGTGGTAATGGCAGCATGGAGCTTATTTATTTGCTTCCCCGACTTTTTAAAAAACCAGTGGCTGTTGATTTTCAGCCTACTTTTTCAGGTTATGTGAATGCTTTTTCTGCAGACCAGGGAGAGTTGGTCTCTGAGAGTTTTTTATCAAATCGATCTACTTGGACTTTGCCAAAGAAAATATCTTTTTCTAAACAGACAAATTTTGTTTTTTTATGTAATCCGAATAATCCAACAGGTCATCTGATTTCAAAAGAAGAACTGAAAAAATTGGCTCGTTTATGTGAGAAAAGAAAAACACTTTTAATTTTAGATGAAGCTTATATTGATCTTTGTGGCCTCACAAAAAAGGCCTCTTTTATCTCTGAGATTAAGCAGTATCGCTATGTCGGTATTCTTAGAACATTCACTAAAAGTTTTGCCATTCCAGGGCTTCGTCTTGGTTATCTGGTGGGCCATCCTAGTTGGTTAGATAAGTTAAGGGCGCTTCAAGTTCCTTGGTCTGTGAGCCCTTTAGCACAGGTATTGGGAGAACGTCTTCTTAAAGAAGAAAAGTATTTAGACAGGTCTCGCAAATATTTAAAGGAAGCGCGTACTGCTTTGGTTAAAGATTTAAAGACAATCTCTTCGATTAAGGTCTTTGATTCTAAAGCGAATTTTATTTTGGCACGGATTGTTTCAGGTAAGTCTTCTGTTTATGAATTAGTCTTTTTTCTTTATAAGAAGAAAATGTTGATTCGGAATTGTTCTAGTTTTCGCGGTTTAGAGCATGGAAACTATTTTCGAGTCTGTATTCGCAAGCAGCCTGAAAATAAAAAATTAGTCCAAGCCATGAAGGAGTTTTTTAGTGAGTAAACTTGCCCCAGTTATTATGGTCCAGGGGACAGGGAGTCATGTTGGAAAGAGTTGGGTTACGGCTGCTTTGTGCCGTTATTACGTGAATCAAGGTTTGAAAGTGGCTCCGTTTAAAGCTCAGAACATGGCAAACAATTCTTATATTTGTCATGACGGGAGTGAGATTGGCCGGGCTCAAGCCGTTCAAGCAGAAGCGTGTAAAATAGAACCTATCGTTGATATTAACCCCATCCTCATCAAACCTTCAAGCGACCTTCAATCTCAAATTGTTTTTATGGGAAAACCAGTTCGAACCATGGGTATTGATGATTATAAAACCTATAAAGAAGATGCTTGGCCATTGGTTTGTGCGGCATTGGATCGATTACGCGCAGAGTATGATTTAGTGATTGTTGAAGGGGCTGGAAGTCCGGCTGAAGTGAACTTGAAAGATCAAGACATTGTGAACATGAAAGTAGCCGAGTATGCCAATGCCAAAGTTTTATTAGTCGGCGATATTGATATGGGGGGCGTCTTTGCACAATTTGTGGGTACGCTTGAATTACTTGAGCAAAAAGAACGTGATTTAATTGCTGGATTTGTTGTGAATAAATTCCGAGGTGATTTGGATTTGCTTAAACCAGGGTTAACCTTTTTAGAAGAAAAAACAGGAAAGCCTGTTGTGGGTGTCTTGCCTTTTGTGCATGGGCATGGCGTTGCTGAAGAAGATGCGTTGTCACACGAACATGGTGGAACACATCAAAATAAAGATGAGGCTCCTTTACTTATTGATGTGATTCGATTCCCCCGCATTTCAAACTTTACAGATCTTGATCCTTTGCAAAAAGATCCACGCGTGAAGTTACGCTATTTGACTCGCCCTCCAGAGAATGAGCTTTTTCCAGACATGGTGATTTTACCTGGTTCTAAAAGTACATTGGCTGACTTAGATTTTTTACACACCAGTGGTTTAGCTGATTATGTGGAATCTCTTGCCTATGCCCAGAAGTGGGTGTGGGGAATTTGTGGCGGGTATCAGATGATGGGCAAAGCGATTCATGACCCCCTTCGTATTGAAAGTGATCGCGCGCGGGCTAATGGGCTTGATTTGTTGCCGCACATCACGGTTTTTCATAAAGGAAAAATCACCACTCAAGTTGAAGGGACACATTTGCAGTCAGGTATGCCTATTAAAGGTTATGAAATTCATATGGGTGTCAGTTCTACTGATCACCAAGGCTTTCCCCTTTTTGATGTGACGCGCCGGTTAGATGAAAAAGTGGAGCTGACCGAAGGGGTGCGTCACGACAATCTTTTTGGAACTTACCTGCATGGCGTGTTTGACAGTCCTCCTTTTTGCGATTGGGTGATCAATGAATTGCTTAAAGCAAAAGGAGAGCCTGCTCAAAGTGTGGACTGGGTGGAGCGCGAAGATCCTTATGATAAGTTAGCTGCTTTAATCGAGAGTTCGTTAGATTTGGAAAAAATCGACTCGCATTTTAATGTTTCAGACAAAATAAAGGTCTAATTTTAGTTTAAAATAGCCACAAACAGATTTAAATAGAGCATAAGAACAGGCCCTATAGGATAGAGTCGATATAGTGTAAAGTGTTTTATACAAGTGGCTTGTCCATATTATTGTTCTTAAGATGGGTAGGTAGAAGTCAATAAAGTGACAAGTTTTACTATAAAACTCCAAAAAATAGTGTAAAATGGAGCTATGTATTCCAGAATACTTAAATATCCTCAAAACAAGAGCTTCTTCCTTTTTGGCCCTCGGGGAACCGGAAAGTCATATTGGGTTCGAACGACGTTTCCTGATGCGGTTTATATAGACCTCTTAGAGGCTGAGCTCTATGTCTCTTTGCTAGCCAATCCACAACGGCTTAGTGAGCATATTCCAGAAGATCATTCTAATTGGATTATTTTGGATGAGGTTCAACGTATTCCAGAATTGTTAAATGAAGTGCATCGGTTAATTGAAAAGGAAAAGTATAAATTTATTTTAACAGGATCAAGTGCTAGAAAGTTAAAAAGAAAGTCAGTCAATCTTTTAGCAGGCCGTGCGCTGACATTGTCTTTGTTTCCTTTAACTGTATTAGAATTGTCAAATGATTTTAATTTAGAACGGTCATTGCAGTTTGGACATCTTCCATCAGTCAGTCATGAATCAAATCCTGAAGCTTATTTAAAAAGTTATGTGCAAACTTATTTACAAGAAGAGATCCAGCAAGAGGGATTGACTCGTAACTTAGCCGCGTTTACTCGTTTCTTAGAATCAGCTAGTTTTTCGCAAGGTTCTATTTTAAATGTTTCTGAAGTTGCAAGAGAGTGTTCTGTTGGAAGAAAAGTGGTAGAGCAATATTTTCAGATTTTAGAAGATCTATTGCTCGCAGACTTTGTGCCACCCTTTACAAAAAAAGCAAAACGACGGCTTCGTCAAAATAGAAAATTTTATTTTTTTGATGTGGGTGTTTATAGAACCTTAAGGCCTAAAGGGCCTTTAGATCAGCCTGAACTGATTGAAGGGGCTGCTTTAGAAACTCTTTTTTACCAAGAGCTTAAAGCATTGAACGACTACCTTGATCTTGGTTTTGATTTGTACTATTGGCAAACCGCGGGAGGTATTGAAGTAGACTTTGTTGCTTATGGTGAAAAAGGGATTTTTGCTTTTGAGATCAAAAGACAAGCTAAGATTAACTCTAAATCCCTAAAAGGGCTAAAATTGTTTAAGAAAGATTACCCCTTAGCAAAAACGTTTCTCATCTATGGTGGTGATCGGACTATAAATAAAGAAGGAATTCAGATCTTGCCTTTTAACCAGGCTTTGATTTGTCTTAAAGATCTTTTAAAATAACGGTTTGGTTTTTCTATAAAGTGTTTAAATGTAGCTCTATTTTTGCTAAATTAAGTGCTTGAAATGAAGGAGTTTTATTATAATGATTGATCAAGAATTACTGAATATTTTGGCTTGTCCTGAAACAAAACAAGACTTAGAGCTTGCTTCAACTGAACTGATTGAAAAGATCAACAGTTTGATTGAAAAGGGATCTCTGACTAATCGGGGTGGACAAAAGCTAGAACAAAAAATTGAGGGTGGGTTGATTCAGAAAACGGATCGCAAATATTTGTATCCGATTCGCGAAGATATTCCGATTATGTTGGTTGAAGAATCAATCGCGGTTGATTCGATTTAAGTACTTAGGTCTGTTTCTTTCCAAGCAGTATTTGGAGAGAGGGCCCAGGTTAGACTGTGCCTTCTTTCTTGAATTGCTGCTCCATCTGAGAGAGGATCAAAATCTTCTGGTACGCTGTTAGAACCTTGTTGTGCGTTTCGAACCGCGTTATGTGTGCAGTAAAACAAGTCTTCCATTTTAATCACATCTAATTGGCTTCGTTGTTTATTTTTTGAAAGTAATTCTGACGCTGTGATGCCCATCCCAAGTAAAAAATCATACATCATTACTTTTGACGTATCTGAGCAGATTTGGTGATAAGCCGAGATAGGGCTTTGATCAAATCCAATAATCCAGGCCAGTGCCCACATGTTTTCAAGTTTCCAGCCAATTGCATTTGAAAATTTTTCATAGGCTGTTTCGCGGTCTGTTGAGACGATTTCTTTTTCTTCTTCAGTCATGCTTAAAGTGAGGTTGTCTGCTTGGATATAGTCTTGAACTTTTTTTGAAGAAGCATCTTCTTCTTCAAAGCAGACCCATGTAAAACAAGCATTGAGTGCCATGAGCCGTGTGACAATTTCTTGAATTGGTCTTAGCTGTTTAGGAATGTCTCTTTTAGAAGGTATAGGAAGAGTGGGGGATGTTTCAAAATAGAGTTCGCTTAGAAAATTTAAATTTTGGCTTCGATAGTTGTGATCCATATTAAAAGAGTAGCCTCAAGCTGATTAAAAGAGTCACCATAACCATAGTAGAAATATACATCATATTAATCGATTGTGGGATATTCTCAATTGTGAGTGCTTGAAAGGGTTCGCCAAGTAAGGGGCGCGACTCAATTTCACCTTGATAACTGCTTTCACCACCCAGTTGAACTTGGAGGGCGCCGGCAAAGGCTGCTTCGCTGATTCCTGCGTTAGGACTTGGGCTTTTGCGGCCATCTCGCCATGAGACTTTCCAGCAATTGATTGCATCGAGTTTACACCACCATGCTGCCAAAGGATAACAGAGTTGAGCGAGTCGAGCTGGAACAAAGTTTAAGAGGTCGTCTAGTTTAGCAGAGGCCCAACCCAATTCAGCATAGCGTTCATTTTTATGGCCGACCATTGAATCGAGTGTGCTGGTTGCTTTAAATGCTAAAGCAAATGGAGCGCCGCCTAATACCGCATAAAAAAGTGGAGAAAGAACACCATCAACTGTGTTTTCTGCCACGGTTTCAACAGTGGCTCGTGCAATCTCTTCTTCGCTTAAACTGGTTGTGTCGCGGCCCACAATCATTGAAAGTTGAATGCGCGCTTGATCGATATTTCCTTTTTTAATTTTGCTGTAAACTTTACGACTTTGCTTATCAAGGTCTTGTGAGGCAAAACAGGTGTAGAGCATAAAAACAGAATAAGCTAATCCAAACCAAACATTGATTTGAGTGGTGAGAATAAGTAGGGCCAAGCTAATCAAAAGTGTGCCGCCAACAACAGTGCTTGTAAGCAAAATACCGGCTAATTTTGTGGGGCCAAAGAAACGAATTAAGATCGGTTCTAATCGTTCAATACTTCGTCCTATCCAGCGAACAGGATGAGGCATCCAGCGGGGATCTCCAGAAAGAATATCTAAAAGTGCTGCTAAAACCACGGCAAGTGCAATAAAGTCCATCTCTCTATTATCCATGCAGGGGGGATCTCGTCAACTTGTGGTTGTGGTATTTGCAAGATTAGTTTATATACTATAGGTAACTATATGAAGTAACGCTGAAGTCGTTAAATTTGTTTAAGGACTCGATAGGATTTAAGTGAATATTTTTTTTGTGCGCCATACTGAAGTAGACAAAGTTGCAAGTGATTGGATTGCAGGCAAGACTGATGTCGGCTTGACTCAAAAAGGTAAAGAGCAAGCCACAACTCTTGCCGAGTCCCTTTCTAAGCATGTTTCGTTTGACCACATTTTTTCTTCTCCTTTAAGCCGATGCCAACATCTTGCTGCTGAATTAAAAAAACAGACTCAAAAAGATTATGTTGTGGATGAGCGTTTGGCCGAGCTTGATTTTGGTGAGTGGGAAGGAAAGCGACTTAATCTTTTATATGAACAAAACCCAAACATGGATCTTTTTTCTCCGCCAGGAGGGGAATCGATTGAACAGTTATGTGATCGCGTTTTTAGCTTTTGGGAAGAAGTGATTTTAAATTTAAAAGCAAAGCATGTTTTGGTTGTGGCTCATGGCGGAACCAATAGTGCGCTAATGATGAAACTGACAAACACCCCTAAGGAAAAATTTTGGGATTTGATACAGAGTTATGGAGGCGTGAATGAAATTGAAGTCTCCTCTCATGGAAAAATTGATGTGAAACGCCTTAATGACGTGACTTTTTTATAATTGAATAAAAAGATCGTCTCCTTTCTTTTCTAAATGATAGGTTTTGACTGAGCAATCTATTTGGTCGGCAGGGTTTTCAACTCGGCCTGATTGTAGAGAGATCTTCCAGTTGTGGAGGGGGCAGAATACAGAGCCGCCCGAGACAATGCCATCTGAAAGTGGCCCTTTTTGATGGGGGCAACTATTTTTTACCGCTAAGAAGCGATCTCCTAAATTAAAAATTCCAACCTCAACTCCATTGACAGAAACTTTTCTTCCTTCGTTAATGGGAATTAAGTTGGCATCTACTATTTTCATCCAGTCTTTCATTTTATTCCCCTATTTTTTATTTATTAATGCGCTTTTGTCTGTTGGTTCAACCAAATCTAATTCTTTAAATTGAAGTGGATTTTCTGGTTTTATTGCCTCTCTCTTCCATGGATCAAAACTCTTTTCTTTTGATTTATGGAGCCGATCTAAAAACCCTTTTTTCTCTTCTTCAGAAGCATAAACAGTTTTAGCCCGAATTTTTTCTACACCTATGCGTTCTACAAAGTCATAGGTTCGTTCTAAATACTTTCCATTTTCTCTATAATATTGAAAAAAGAGCATGGCCATTTGCAGTGCCTCTTCTTCTTCTTGAACAGAGATTAGAATATCTGCTGCGCGAACCGATTTGCCTGAAGCCCCTCCAATCACCACATCCCATCCTCCTTCAAATCCGACCAAACCAATGTCTTTGACTGTCACTTCAGCACAGTTTCGAGGGCATCCAACGACACCTAACTTTACTTTAGCAGGGGTGTAGAGATTTTCCAGACGTGTTTCTAATTCTATTGCAGCCCCAATCGAGTTTTGAGTGCCATAGCGGCAAAAGTCTTCTCCAACACAACTTTTAACCATGCGGACTGCTTTTGCATAGGCATGGCCAGAAGGCATGTCGAGCTCCTTCCAAATTTTTGGAAGATCTGCTTTTCTCACTCCTAACAGATCAATTCGCTGGCTTCCTGTTACCTTTACCATTTTAGCTTCATATTTATCTGCGACATCAGCAATCTTACGTAGTTCATCTGGTGAGGTAATTCCTCCACGCATACGAGGTATCACAGAAAACTTTCCATTTTTTTGAATGTTGCCATGCACTCGATCGTTAATAAAGCGAGAGGAACGATCTTCTTCATGCCCTCCACACCAAATTTGATCGACCAGATAACTTAAAGCAGGTTTACACTTTGGGCAGCCATGCCCATTGCCATAAACCTCTAAAACATCTTGAACTGACTTTAATTCTTGAGATTCAATAATGACGCGGAGTTGTTCATGTTCAAAAGGAATACATTTGCATAAAATATCTTTTTCATCTTCAGAAAAATCAGCCCCTGAAACAGTTTTTAAAATTTTATTGCATGTTTTTGTGCAGGTTCCACATCCTGTTGAGGCTTTAGTCTCTTCTTTTAACTCGGCCATTGTCTTAATGCCACCAGAGATAATCGATGAGACAATATCTCCTTTTGTTACGCCTAAACAGCCGCAAATGGTGTGTGTGTCGGGTAAGGACATCACATCTTCTTTGGAACCTGCTTCTGCTTCAGGTGGAGGAAACAATAAAGAGGTTCTTTTTTCACCTAATTCTTCTTGGCTGCGGATCATCTCTAATAAGCGATTGGCATCTTCAGCCTCTCCAACTAATACAGCACCAACTAATTTATCTTCTTTAACCACACATTTTTTATAAATGCCTAAAACAGGGTCTTCATATTTGACCACTTCTTCTTCAGCCTCTTGTCCTTGAACCGAGCCTGCAGAAAAAACATCAATCCCCATAATTTTTAATTTAGAAGCAAGAACAGAACCTTCATACCCTTCATCTTTTTGGCCGGTCATTGTCTTGGCTAAGATCTTTGCTTGATCATAAAGTGGGGCTACCAAGCCATAAACTTTTCCACGGTGTTCCACACATTCGCCTACTGCGAAAATATCAGGATGTGAGGTTTCCATTAAATCGTTAACCACAATTCCTTTGTTGATTTCAGCCCCGGTTGTTTTGGCTAATTCCACATTAGGGCGAATCCCACAAGCGATCACCACAAAGTCAGCAGGAATCTCTTGGCCATCTTTAAACGTTAATCCAGTAACTCGGCCGTTTCCATTGAGTTGAGTTGTGATTTTAGAGAGTAAGACATTGACCCCCATTTTTTCAATGGAGCTCTTAAGATAGTCTCCTCCAATAGAATCGACTTGAACATCCATTAATCGATCTGCAAGGTGAACAACAGTGGTGTTAGTCTCTTGGTTTAAAATACCTCGAGCGGCTTCTAAACCAAGTAAGCCTCCTCCAATGACCACCCCTTCTTTATCAACACCGTTAATCGGTGGAATAAAGGGAGAGCTTCCTGTGGCAAAAAGCAACTTGTCAAAGGTGGCAATGCTTCCATCGCTTCCTGTGACTGTTTTCTTTTTCATGTCAATATCAGCTGCTTTGACTCCAAGTTTTAAATCGATTTGATGTTTTTCATACCATTCCAGAGGGTGGAGATAAATATCATCTAATTTTTTTTCACCTGCCAAAACAGAAGAGAGAAGAATCCGATTGTAATTTACATGTGGTTCTTCACTAAAAATAGTCACCTCAAATTCACTGGAGAGTTTAAAGATCTCCTCTAGGCAAGCAATGCCTGCCATTCCATTTCCAATCATTGCTAGTTTTGTTTTCATACTACATCATCCTTTCTATCTGAATTGCGCACTGCTTGTAATTGGGCTCGCGCGAAATCGGATCATATGTGCTTAATGTTAGGTTATTAGCATTGGTTTTAAACCAATGAAACGGAATAAAAATTTGTCCTGGGGCAATCATTTCTGTAATGCGGACTTGAATATTTTCAACAAATCCTCGACGTGAAATAACTCGGATTAAATCACTCTGTTCTAAAGCGAGTTTGCTCGCATCTAATGGGTTAATCTCAACCCAAGCTTCGGGTGAGATTTTATCTAAAATAGGAATCTCACCTGTTTTGGTCATTGTGTGCCAATGTTCTACTGTTCGGCCTGTGTTTAATAAAAAAGGAAACTCTTTACTTGTTTTTTCAGGCATCTCTTTAGGTGTCACACACCATAGTTTTGCTTTTCCATCTTCAGTTTCAAATATTCCATTAGTATAAAGACGTGTTGTTTTCACATTCTTTTTTCCTTCAGGAAAAGGCCATTGAATGCCTCCGGCTTGTTCAATTAAGTCATAGCTTAATCCTGAGTAGTCGCACAAGCGTCCTTTTGAAATTGTTTTCCACTCTTCAAACGCATCACCCGGACTTGTCCAATTAGGATAGAGTTTGTCTTTGATTTTTAGTTTGTCGGCTAAAGCTAAAAAAATGTCAAAGTCTGATTTGGCTTCTCCTGGAGGGTCGACTGCTTTGTTGACTTTGCTGACGCGTCGTTCAGAATTGGTGTAGGTTCCTTCTTTTTCTCCCCAAATCGCTGCAGGCAAAGCAATATCTGCCACTTCAGTTGTGGGAATGGGGTGGAATCCATCTTGTACGATCAAACATTCCAATCGACTCAATGCATCTAATAAATAGTTGTTGTTAGGAAAAGAGACTAAGGGGTTGGTGGCAATGACCCAGAGTGCTTTAATTTTTCCTTTTACAATCCCTTCAATAATATCAGGGTAGGCCATTCCACGCGTTGTTGGAATCTGTTCTTCATTAATGTGCCAAAGCTGAGCCAGTTCTTTTCGATCTTTTTCAGATTCAAATTTTCTATATCCAGGTAGAGAAGAAGTAAATGAAGTCTCTCGTGTGCCCATGGCATTGCATTGCCCCGTAATGGAGAAGGGGGAAGCGCCTACTTTGCCCACGTTTCCAGTAATGAGTGCTAAGTTATTAATGGCATTGACTGTTTCAGTTCCCTGATCGCTGTGATTGACTCCCATGGTCCAAGCAACAAACGGGGCTTGGGCTTTACCAATGATTTGTGCGGTGCGTTCAATTAAGTCTGGAGCCAGTCCCGTCTTTTTTGAAACAAAATCAGGAGTGTAGGTTTTTAGATGTTCTTTTAAAGCATCAAAACCAGTGGTATGTTTTTCAATGTAGTTGGCATCAATCCAATTGTTTTCAATTAAGAGGTGCATGATGCCATTTAAAAGATCGATATCACTCCGCGGTTTGGCTGGCAAATAGAGACTTGCCATCATGGCAGTTTTTGTGAGTCTTGGATCAACCACGATTAGATTTTTTTTCTCATGCACGTTGGCTTCTAACCAACAGCTTAGAATGGGATGATTGTCTGCAATATTAGCTCCGATTAAAAGAATGCAATCTGAAGCAGCAAAATCTTCATATGCTCCTGGAGGGCCATCGCTGCCAAACGAACGTTTGTACCCAGCCACAGCACTCGACATGCATAAGGTGGTATTGCCGTCATAGTTGTTGCTTCCAAAACCGAGCTGAACTAATTTGCCTAATGTATAAAATTCTTCAGTCACTAATTGGCCTGTTGAGACGACGCCAAATGAACTCTTTCCATATTTTTTTTGAACAGAGCCAACTTGTTCCACCATTTTAGATAGAGCCTCATCCCAAGAAGCTTGTTTGAATTTGCCATTTTCTTTAATTAAAGGATGTGTGGCTCGGTTGGCTGAGTTTAAAAATTCATGCTCAGACAAACCTTTAGGGCAGAGTTTTCCATAATTAACTCGGTGATCAACATCTCCTTTAACACTCACTGCTTTTCCGTTGCGCACTCCAATAAACATACCGCACCCAACCGAGCAGTAGCCACATGTTGTCTTGATCCACTTATCTGGAATTTTTGCTTGAGACATGAAACCAAATTGTTCATCCACCCCATAAGCAAACTTTTCTTGATCGGTTTGAATGCCTACTGTTTTTTTTAATTTGTTGATTGATCTTTCTGTCCAGCTCATGATTTTAAAAAGCCTCCAGCCATCTTTTTTGGCATGACCGTCACAAAAAAGAGATAGCGCCCTAATAGTTCACTTGCTAGGGCCAGCGTACAAGCTGCAAAAGATAAACGTGTGATTGAGAGAGAGAAGAAAGTCCCTTCACTAAAATAGTGAAGCACTAAAATTAAAGGGAGTCCGACTGCACCGATTAAAACAGAGCCTAATCGGAATGAAAAGTGCCAACGAAATCGACGTGTTAGTAAAAAGGCAGTGGCGTTTAATTCATAATTCTTTTTTTGAACTAAATCTAAGAAAGAACTCATGAGTAAGACAAGCTGAAGAAAGCCAGCACTGATTGCTGTGATACAGAGCCATAATACAGAAAAGTTAAGTCCTTCAACGACCATAGCTGCGGTTTTGGGTAGAGGAAACGAAGCAAAAATCGCTAACGTAAATAAGGGGCCTAATGTGAGCGCGGTTAAAAAGAAACGGATTAATGTTTTTGGCGTGTTCCAAGAGGGGCGAGCCGGCACCATATAAATTTTAGCACTGCAGAAAACACCCGCCGTACCACTAAAGACAACCAAGCTTCCTAAAAGGGGTTTAGTCCAAGCAGGAAAAGTGAATAAATTTAAAGAGAGCTCATTCCACCACAAAGCAGCATAAGCTGTGGCAAGCCCTGAAAAGAGAGAAAAGAAAAGAACCTCACGACTGAGCCAAGAACGGCGCCACATTTTTAAGGCGCGGTAGGCATAGAGCGGGCGGCCCAAGTGAAAAATTGAAACCCCTAAAGCAAGGGCTCCAGCAAAAAAGACAGCTAAAGAGGCGGTTCCTAAAAGAGATTTTAAATAGGAGGTTGCTTCCAAACCTCTTAACACCAAATCATTGACCCATAAGCCAAAAAAACCACCGACTGAGAGTTGAGTTAACACAGTCATTAAAATAAGAGACCAGTGTGGGTGTTGTGGTTCTAATCGATGTTGGTCCACGCCACTCATTTGATGGGGAAAATTTTCTGGTAGGGTGATTCGAGTGGTTGAAAGGGTGTGGCTCGAGTCAGGCATGCCAGGTGCATCGGCTTGCTCATGATCTTTTTTCCACTCTTCAATGTTTACTTTTTCAATCATGATCGCTTCTTCAGGGCAGGCATCGACACAAGCTGGGGCCATTCCATATTCTAAACGGCCATAACACATGTCGCATTTGCTCACGACATTGCGGCGCTCGTCAAACCGCGGCACGCCGTAATCACAATTCCACTCACAATATTGGCAACCAATACATGCTTCAGTGTCATGTTTGACAATGCCTGTTTGTTCATCTTTTTCATAGGCATCGACTGGGCAACCGGTCAAACAAGCAGGGTCTAAACAGTGATTGCATCCCATTGAAAGGTAGAGGCGCTGCGTGTGGGGGAATTGTCCCCCTTCGATTTCGCCGACCCGACGCCATTGTACGTCAGAGGGATTGTTATTTTGTTCGTTACAAGCAACCACGCAACAGCTGCAACCAATACAACGGGTCGCGTCAAAGTGAAACCGGTATTGTTCCCCTTCTTGGAGAGGTTGGTCTGGAATTTTTTTGGTTTTATCAAAGCCTTTAATTTCATGGAGTCTGTCTCCAACAATAAATTCACATGCTTGTCCTAAGAGCTCTTTTTTTGTCTCTTCCTTTTCTTTAGAAACAAAATGACCTTTTTTGTTCAGTTTTCGTTTGAGCAATAAATCATCAGGAGTCATGAGAGACTTTCTCTGCTGGAAATAAAAAGGTGACTTCATCTCCATCTTGAAGAAGGGTGTTCCAAGAGGCCATTTTTTGATTCACAACAAGGCTAACCTGCTTTAATTTTTCAATGGCTCCAGGAAAAAGAAGTGCCATTGTCATTTTTAAATCATCACAGTTATCCCCTTTCTTAAAAGGGAGTTCGATTTGGTCTTTGCCCACAATGTCGCTTAAAGAAGAAAAGAGTTGTAGTTTTAGTTTCATTTTATTTGCCTCAAACTTTTGCTAGTTCCAGTTGATTGAGTTGTTTAACAGTGATTCCTTGCCACAAGAGTGTGGTCATGCCCATCAGGGCAAACAAAATAAATCCTTGTTCAAAGCCCCCGAAAAGATCTCGGCATTTTCCAAAGAAGGGAGGAAATAAAAAGCCACCGAGTCCTCCCATAGCTCCGACAAAACCACCGATTACGCCGATTTCACGGGGAAAATATTGGGGAATGTATTTGTAAACAGCCGCACTCCCTGTTCCCATGGCTAGTCCCATTAAAAGAGTTAAAATAAAAAAGAGGGTTAATGGAAATGGGACAAGTCCCATTAAAAGAATGGCACTACTGATCACGCCTAAACATAAAGCTAATGTTTTCCGTGCTCCCAAACGATCTGAAAGAAAGCCACCAAAAGGACGAACCAAACTTGCGACAAAAGCAAAAAAGGCTGTATAAAAGCCAGCTTGTTTCAGAGGGAGAGAAAATATTTCTGTGTAATAGGTGGGGAGAAAGAGTGTGAAGGCGACAAAACCACCAAATGTAATAAAGTAATACAATCCAAAGCGATAGGGCCGGCTTTGGTTCATAACAGCCCAATTCTGTTTTTTGGTTTTTAGCGGCCGGTTTTTTTCTTTATCCAAAAAAGTAAAGAAGACCCAGTAAAGGCTTGCTGTCGCTATTAAAAAAAGACTGTAAAATAAAAAGGTCGACTGCCATCCATAAGATGAAACAAGGTAAGGAGCAAAAAGAGTGGTTAGCATGCTCCCTACATTTCCGACAGCAAAAACACCTAGAGCCACCCCTTTTTTCTTAAGAGAGGTTCTTTCAGAGACAGAGCAGATTCCGACAATAAATGAGGTTCCAACAAGTCCTAAGAAGAGCCCGCAGATTAAAATTTGAAAGTATGAAGAGGTAAAACTTGCTGCAAGGGCGGCAAAAGCTCCTACAAGCATCACTGCTGGAAAAGTGACGCGTGCTCCATACCGGTCTGTTAAAGCGCCTACTGGAAAACGCAAAACAGACCCTAAAAAGATTGGAATGGAGACTAAGACCCCTTTTTCAAAATGGTTGAGTCCATATTCTGTTGCTAAAGGAACAGTAAGCACAGAAAAAATGACCCATGCTGCAAAGCTTATAGTAAAAGCAAATGTATTGGTAAAAAGAGCTAATAAATAAGCAGTCTGTGTCTTGTTTTGCATAAAAATGGGCGCCTTTTCTCTATTTTAGTCTTCTATAAGAAGAAGGGAGCTTATACAGCATATGGTATGCCATGTTGGAAGGGGATCGACTGAAAATTTGATAGAGGGTCAAGTTGGTGAGAGAAGATGAAACCAGGGTGAAAAATATGTTATTGTACAGACGCTTATGAAACAGTGGACATTAATTTTAGGTGGCGCTCGAAGTGGCAAAAGCAGTTTTGCCCAAGAGCAAGTGATTCGGAAAAAGCAAGCATCGACTATTTACTTAGCGAGTGCGGTTGCGTTTGATGGCGAAATGAAAGATCGGATTAAGCGCCATCAGCAAGATCGACCGGCTGAGTGGCAAACCGTAGAAGCTCCTTATGACGCGCATGATCCGATTCGGCAGCTTGGGCAGGAAAAGGGGATCATCTTATGGGATTGCCTGACTTTTTATTTGAACAATTTAATTTATCAAGAGACTGAAATTAAAAACAATGGTACCTCTGACTTAGCTAAAATTGAGCAGTTAGTTTTAGAAGAGGTTGATCGCATTATTGCTTTAAAAGATAAAACGCAATGTGATCTTACTGTTGTGAGCAATGAAGTTGGTAATGGCGTGGTTCCTGAAAATGAACTAGGGCGCTTATTCCGAGATATAGCTGGACGAGCCAATCAAAAATTTGCTCAAGCATGTGATCGTGTCTATTTAGTTACAGCAGGAATTTCAACAAAGTTAAAATAAATTTAAATTAGTAGGAGATGTATGAACTCTGTTAAGCAAATTATTGAAAGTATTGAGCCGATTAATGGAACATTTGATCAGCAGATTCAAGAGCGGTTGGATTCTTTGACGAAGCCGCCTGGGAGTTTGGGGCGATTAGAGGAATTGGCTGCGACGATTTGTCGGATTCGAGGAGAGATTGTTCCTGGGTTGAAGCAAAAGAAGATTTTTGTGTTTGCGGCAGATCATGGTGTTGTTGAATCGGGGGTGAGTGCCTATCCTCAGGAAGTGACCACTCAGATGTTGCATAATTTTGCTGGAGGTGGGGCAGCGATTAATGTGTTAGCTCGTGATGCCGGTGCCACGATTCAAGTGATTGATGTTGGGGCTAAAGGGGAAACACCTGATGGTGTGCTCAATCGAAAAGTTGGGCTTGGGACAGCTAATATGAGTTTGGGGCCTGCTATGAGCGAAGAAGAAGCGATTCATTCTTTAAAAGTAGGTATTCAAATTGTTGAAGAGTGTGAGGCAGACATCATTGGTTTTGGTGAGATGGGGATTGGCAATACCACAGCAGCTACAGCGATTTTAGCTGCTGTTTGCGATGAGTCGATTGAATCGATTACTGGAAAAGGGACAGGATTAAATGAAGAGAGTCGATTGAAAAAAGCTGCTGTGATTGAAAAGTCGCTTCTTATAAATAAACCTCACTCAGAAGATGGACTCGATCTCTTATCCAAGGTGGGGGGATTTGAAATCGGCGCGATTGCCGGCGCGATTTTAGCTGCTGCATCAAAGAGAATTCCTATTTTACTAGATGGACTCATTGCTACAGCTGGAGCATTGATTGCCATGAAATTACAACCGAATGTCGCTGATTATTTAATTGCCTCTCATCAGTCAGAAGAGCCAGGGCATAAAAAAATGTTAGAGCTTCTTCAACTCAAGCCCTATTTAGAATTTAATTTAAGATTAGGTGAAGGAACCGGCGCCGCACTGATGATGAACTTTTCTAATGCCAGTATTAAAATATTAAATGAGATGGCAACATTTGATTCAGCAGGAGTTTCAAATCGAGATGAATAATTTAGAAAAAATCATTCCCTCTTTTCTGCATGCCGTTCGATTCTTATCTATCTTCTCTTTTGGAAAAGATAATGATGAAAAGTTTGATCCTGCTTTCTTTTTGATCTCATTTCCTCTAATCGGATTTGCTCTGGGCTTGATCTTGGTCTTACAGATAAAACTCTTTTCATTTTTACCTGTTTCAATATTAGGTCTTTTAACCTTAGTGGTTTACCTTGTTTTAACTCGTATGCTTCATGTGGATGGTGTGGCAGATACGGTTGAAGGTTTAGTTGGCGGCCAAGATAAAGAAGATCGCTTGCGTATTATGAAGGACCCACGCATTGGTGCATTTGGTGTGGTTGCTTTAGTGGTCTTGCTTATTGGGTATTGGCAGTTTTTTTCAACCTTGATTGCTCTCTCTAAATTTAATCCGAATGCATTGGCTTCGATTGTGGTGGCCTTTACGGTTTCGCGATGGAGCATGTTGCTTATCTCTACAGATGCTCAACCTGCTCAAGAGGGTGGATTGGGTGATTGGTTTATTGGCCTGCAATCACAAAAAACATTGTGGCAATCTGCAATCTTGCCCCTTATCTTTTTAATTGGTCTTTTTCACTTTTCACTCTTCATTATCATTGCACTTCTACTTTTGTCGGTATGGCTCATCAAAAAATGGGCAGAAAAAAAAGTAGGGGGTCTTTGCGGAGATCTTTTTGGTTTCACTCTAGAGCTAGTCCAAATACTTCTTTTAGTCGCTTCCTGCGTTTATCTTTCTTAATTAGTATTAAATCCAATTTTACGCTTTGGTTTTTCTGGCTCTGCCATGAGTTGGCGAATCACCTGAAAAATACTTCCTATTTCAGTATCGTGATTCTCAACTCTTCTTTCCAGTTCATCTAGCTTATTAGCTAGTTCTTTATGAGTTGATAGAATCTCTCTTAATTTCACAAAGACTCTCATAATGGCGACATTCATTTGAATAGCTTGCTTACTGCGTAAAACACTTGAAAGCATTGACACTCCTTGTTCTGTGAAGGCGTAAGGTCTGTACTTAGGGTTTTGACCTTTCTTCAAGATCACATTTTGTGATCTTGAAGCAACTGCTTCTTCCCAAGTGAGTTGGAACATGAAGTCTTCAGGAAAACGGTCTTTATTTCTTTTTACAGCTTGAATCATTATTCTTAGCTCAACTTGATACAGTTCTGCTAAATCTTTATCGAGCATCACTTTTTGTCCTCGTAATACAAAGATCTTTTTTTCAATTATTTCTTGAACAACTAAAGTTTCCATAACAACCTTTCTTTTGTTTTGAACCTGTTCAACGGCCCGTTCATTTTATCAGAAGATAGAGATGTTGTCTAGGTGTAGGAGAGAAAGAAAAATTATGGAGCGGTGACTTGGTGGGTGGTGGTGTTGATGGTTAGGGTTCCGCCTAATGCAGCGCGGGAGTGATTGTCTCCGGCATGTGTGACAGTGGTGCCGACCCATTCAGTGCCTGTGTTGTAGCTGGGTTGGGTTTCGTGAAAGAGGGTGTTGGCAAAGGCTCCGTTTTCAGCAAAAGCAGCGTCTTGATAATTAAAGTAATCAAAATCATAGAGCAGGCATGAAGCATAACCAAATGGATACTTGGTGCTAAACTCTGGATCTCCAGCCGGTTGATCATTTCCTGTGGCTAAAGTGTAAACACGAATACCTAAATTGTTTTTACAATTTAAGGCTGTTTCTGCACGGGCTTCCCATATGTTGGCTGCTTCGTAAGTTCCGTTGTTTACCTGAAAACCTTTTAATGCGATCCCATCATAAACAGCAAATCCTTGAAAGGTTCCGAGCTGAGAAACTTCTTGAGTTGGATTGAGTGGGCTTGCTGTGTTCTCACAAATATCAGCAGGATCTGTGGCTTCTGCAATCACGGGCATGGCATTAAAGTGAGCGTGTAAAATAAATTCGTTTTGTCGAATTCTAAATGTTCCGAAATCATAGCCTGCATTGGCAAAGTAAACGCCGCGGGCTCCTAATGCTTTCCATTGGTCAATTTTAGCTTTGACTGCAGCAGAAGATAAATTTTGTGTGAAGACCCCAATATCAATATAACCATAGACTTCAGACTTATCGAGTCGTTGCATAATGCCTTGAGTGTTGGTTTGATCTGCTAACGCCGCGTCTCCAAGTACCACCACATTGTAGCGGTTGAGTTCAGCAGCAGCTGCGTCTAGGTTGGTTGCTCCGTTAATGAGAGCAGGGGTCCCTAAGTAAATCGTCCATTCTCTATCACGCTGTGACAAATCAATGTTTCTGTTTTGCAGCACTTGCCATCCAAATTCTTGAGGCCATTTAGTCCACGTTAAGAAACCAAAAATTTTCAATCCGTTTAATTGAATGCCTGTTTGAGTGGATGCATTTTCTTGTGCTCGAATAGCGCGTCGCATAAAGTCTTCGATATTTTGGTTTGTGTTGGTGCGGGCTTCACAAAATGTTTCGATAAAAGGAACCGCGATTTGAAGTGGGGTGTTAAATGTAACGGCATCTTGCATTGGGGTGACCATATTATTAAACGCCACTGTTTCAAAGTGATTTAAAATATCTTGGCCCTGTAAATTAAAGGCCCCACATGTGACGTCATAAACAATGTAGATTCCTAAATCAATCGCACTAAAAAAGTCTTTGTTGTTGTATTGGTCAAAAAAGATGTGAGCTAGTTTTAAGCCAGGGCGTAATTTTGTTTTTAGGTTAATTAAAAGTTCTCCGATTTTGTCATTGTGGGGTTCTACATCCCAACAAATTCCATCGATATTAGTGTCAGGATTAAATGTGTCCGCAATTTTTTGAGCGAGTCCGTCGAGTTGAGCAGAGGTCATTAAATTGATGGCATCTGCATCGACTTGAAAACCATGTGCTCCATCAAAGAGGGCATAAACCTCAGTATTAGGGGCTGCATTTTGTTTAATGTAGGCCAAGTTTTGAGGGAGATGGTTGTTAATCCCTTGTACTAATCCTTGGCCTGCATCATCGTTTGCCGATAAGCTTCCAGCAAAAACAATTAGTTTGTTAATTTTTTTGTTTGGATCAGCTTCTAAAGTGTTGTAGCGGTTTACGCGCCGTAAATATTGATCGAGAATGTTGTTATCAACATAGGTTTGAAGTAACCAGATTGAATAACCAGGATTACTGGTGTAGCCCCCATATGTTTTTTGATTGATTGGTGCCGTCAATGTTCCATTTGGTGCTTGAGCTTGAAAATTGAGATTGTTTTCACCACCACTGACTGTGATTACTACTTGCCAAGTGATGCTGGCATTAGCGGCAACCACCACTTGTCCATTAAGTAAGACGCCATAGCCTGCAGGTTTGGTTCCGGTCACAATGATTTGAGTGGCACGTGTTGTGGTTGGAACAGGGTCTACGGCAAAGGGTGTTTGAGGGGTGTTGGTTGCTATGGCAAATGGATTGACTCCTTGAACCGCAAGAATATAAAAGGAAGTGCTACCTACTTTGCTATCTAAATCAACTCGGAAATCATTGGGCTCTGTTGCTAATGAACCTAATGTCGTGTAAGGAACTCCGCCATTTACAGCGGCATTATTGGTCATTGGATTGACATTGCTTTTAACTAAGAATTGATCAACCTCACCTAGAAAATGAAGTTCTTTGTGGTTGTCGTAAATCTGAATGTTATTTAAATCTAATGCGAGTTGATACGCATTAGAATGTTCTGACCAAATCATATTGGTGAACACATTGATCAAACTGGTTCCCCAACTAATGCCTGTTACATTGGTTTGTCCATTTGGAAATTGAACAGAAGCAGTATCAACAGCCTTTAAAAGAGCAAAAACAGAACGTCCTTCTTCAGGTTTTAGCGCACGTGTGTAGTCTTCTCCGTTAGGCCCCGTGGCTCCAAGTGTCATCACCGCCCAGTTTTGAATTTCAGCCAGGTAGTCAAAATCAATGTTGATAAAGTCTGCGCCATTGCGTGCTGTAAAAAAACGCCCGCCAAAAGTAGCGTTGTTATCCCACATGCTTTCAAGAAAAGTTTTCATATCAGCAGCAGCTGATGTATAGCTTGCTTGTTTTGTTGGATTGCTCGACAACACTGCCATGTTTCGAATAAATGCATAGATAGGAATGTTCTCTTGCAAACTGACAAATGATTGGTTCCCATCAGTCGGTCCATAAATAGCACGACCTGGAAAATTGGCGCTTGTGATCAGACGCGTGCTGATAAAGTAATCTGCTAATTTTTCAGCCATGGACAAAAACAGAACGTCTTGTGTTTGGTCTATATAAAAACTTAATCCAAGTCCAAACCAACCGAGCGGACGGCCAAACTTATCTAATGAAATAGGATTGCTTCCTGGAGTAAAGTAACCGAATCCAAATGAACCATCGGCTAATTGCACGCTTTGCATTTGGGTGAGCATCGCAGCAGCAGCTGTGGTTTCGCCTCGAGCCGTGAGTGCCACTAGAGCCATTCCCATTTCATCTAAAATAGAAATCGTATCGCCTTCAGTTGTTTTAATCAGTTTAGAGACGGGATCGATTTGATTGAGCAACCATGTTGTTGGGGCTGCAGCATTGGTGTAAGCCGTAATCACTTCGCTTGCCTGATGTGTGTTTCCATTGTTGTCGGTCACAGTTAAGGTAACAGTATAACGCCCTGGAGTGGTGAATTGATGTGATGGACTTTGAATGTTTGAAACCGGTGAGCCATCTCCAAAATTCCATTGATATGAAGCAATGGAGCCATCAATGTCGATTCCACTTCCGTGTAAGTTTATAGTGAGTGGAGCAGGACCATTGATCTGACTGACTGAAAGATACGCTTCAGGAGTAGGGCTTAAAGCAAAAGGTCTAAAAATATTTGTGTTATTAAAAGCAAAAATATAAGAGACCGCAGAAGC
>JAJCYG010000049.1 GCA_029263055.1 Actinomycetes bacterium | reverse complement strand
GATTAATAAAGGAAAAGTATTTAGTTATATCCAGAAACCAGTTGAGAAAGAACCCACTTTAAAAATTATAAATGATGCTTTGGGTGAATATGCCGAAAAACTTCAGACCCGCGAAACTATAGAAGACACCAAAAAACAAATCAAAGAACGCTTTGTAGAAATCTACGAGTCAGTGGCTCAAGGAATTGCTCATCATGTTAATAATGGCCTAGTACCAACTAAAACCTTTTATGATTTACTACCTAAAAAGCTAGAGTCATTTAAAGAGGGTAATTATGATGAAGATTACTTTGGTAATTTTTTTAATCAAGCGGTGCACGACCTAACCAATGTTCAAAAGATAATCGGGATGTTTACCTGGGTGAGAAATTGCAAGGTAGAAGATTTTATAGAGAATAATATGGAAGATTTAGTCTTAACCAATATCCATGGTGTAGAAGAAGTTTTGAAAGAAAGAAAAATAAAATTGGAAAAAGAGATTCCAACAGATTTACCACAGGTTCTTGTCGATAGGTTGAAAACCCAGGAAATGATCTCGTTGTTGATAAAGAACTGTGCCAAAGAAGCGCCTGAGGGTAGTAGGGTTGTCTTTAAGGCAGAGAATGGGAATGGTTCCGTTAAAATCAAAGTAACTCGCCAAGGCCCTGGTTACAAACCTGAAGAAATTCCTCGTTTATTTGATCCATTTTATAAATTTGATAAAGCCTTACAAGATGGTATCAGTGGTTTAGATTTAACTAATTGCTATATTATAGCTGCAAAGCATGGGAGTGAAGTTAAGGTTGAAAGCCAACCTGATGAAGAAACAAGCTTTGCCGTAGATTTACCCACAGGCCAATAGTTATTTTTCTTTATTTGCCAATACGTTAATAAATTCTAAAATAGTTTTTTGTTGGCGAGGATTTAATTTTTCAATTTTTTCTAGTTGTTTTAATAGCTTTTGATTTATAGGTGATTTTTTAGATTTTTTAATGCCTAGAAGCTCTTCAATACTGACTCCTAGTGCCTTTGCTAAAATAGGTAGGAGATGGGCTGGCAGACGATCTGTCTGAGTTTCATAGTAAGCAACCATTCTGTATGAAATACCAATCTCAGTGGCCAATTCGCGTTGGCTAAAACCCGCTTGTTTTCTTAATTCTGCTAATTTTTTTCCAAAGGACTTAATGTTCATATCGTTAAATTATATCCATAACCTCATACAGTTCAATCCCTAAAACAATAATCGGGCCTAATACAGCTACATTATTTGTAGCTGTATTGAGTATTTTAATCACTTTTTAGTAGATTTATGTTGATAAATAGCTACAATAAACGTAGCTTTAACATGCTACAAAAAAAGGGGCATGCATGATGGTATTTAATCGCTATGAGCATCGTTTTTACATTTGCTTAATCTTGGGCTTAGTTATAGAAGTAGTTTTTCGATTCAGTTGGAAGTTGTTAAAGATGTTTTTCAAAAAGGAGACAAACAATGAAATCACCCCCTAAAACCAAGTCCAAAAAGGTGGGTTCATCCAAAGTCTCAAAGTTGAGCACAGCTTCTTCACCCATCACATCTACCAACAATGACCAAATGTGGGCTGAGTCTTTTCTCTCTAGCCCAAGCCTGATCGATAAGTTGCTGGAAGACTTTAAGCTTATGGGCTGCGTGGGTGAAGAGACGAGCTTGGTTACATGCTACTTGGTGGCAACTTCACGGCTTCTTGATAAAACGCTAGCCTCTGTGATTACAAGCCAGAGCGGGGCAGGTAAGAGCATGATCTTAAATTCAGTTCTGAAACTGATCCCTGAAGAAGAGATGCTGATGATGACACGCATGACTCCAGCTTCTCTTTACTACCAAGCAGAGGGAAGGCTCAAGCATAAGCTCTTTGCTGTGGGTGAAGAGGTGGGGGCAGGGAAGGCGAGCCACGCACTGAGGTGTTTGTTAAGCGATGGGTATTTGAGCAACATGGTGACCTCGCGTGATATTGATTCAGGGCAGATGATGGCTAAGGAGGTCCGCACTGAAGGGCCAACGTCTCTTTTAACCACAACGACTGTGGCGCATTTAGATGAAGAGACGCAGAGCCGGTTTATTCGCTTGTCTGCCAATGAATCAACGGAACAGACCAAAGAGATTTTGGTCCGGCAACGAGAGAGTCGCAGTCTTAACTCACTCGAGCAAAAGTACCGTACGAGTTTTGTTGTGCAAAAACATCATAAGGCTCAACGACTCTTAAAATCGATCGAGGTGATTAACCCTTTTTCAAAAGAGCTGACCTTTCGTGATGATCTTTTTCGGTTTAGACGCGAGCAGGAAAAATACTTAAGGCTAATTGATACGATTGCGTTGCTTCGCCAACGCCAAAAGCAAATACGTTGTTTTGAGGCTCCTTGGTTAAAAGAGAAGGTTGACTACATTGAAGTTGATTTAAAAGATATTCAATTAGCTAATGAGCTTTCAGAAAAAATTCTCTCTATTACTTTAGATGAACTCTCTCCGCCTGCACGCAACCTTTTAGAAATCATTTCAAAGAGAGCGAAGAAAGAAGTGAGCTCAGATGGGGTTGATTTAAAGGATTACCGTTTTAACCGAAGAGAGATCCGTCAGTGGAGTGGCTGGAGCGATTTTCAGGTGCGCCGTTACCTGAAAGAGCTCCACGCATTGGAATACCTTAAAGCCCACAGTGGTAGCCAAGGGGCTCGATTTGAATACGAACTCCTCTTTAGTGGGGACCCAGCAAAAGAACGTCAATTTAATCTTGGCCTGATTAATACAGAAAAGCTAGAGCAACAAATCAAAACTTCGAGTAAAAAAACAAAACCCCGAGTTGACTCTGCGCACGCAGTTTTAGCCCGTCTGTCATAGAGAATAAAAAGAAAATCAAACACTTTGCGCCTTTGAGCAAAAAGAGATAGGAAGGAAGAGATGAGCCGTAAACGATACTGGAGTTTTTATGAAATCTTAAGAAGTTATCACAAGCATTTAAAAGAAAACTATGCTGATTTAATTACGACTCAAAAATATTTGAGAACCGTCAAAGAGTTTAGTCGGTTTTTATTAGATAAGGATAAAACCTTGTATTCATTTAATGATAACGATTTAGATTGCTACCGTGATTTTTTAGCGACCAAGCGGTTTTATAACCGATTTTATAAGCCAAAGTATTTGGCTCGTCAGTTTTCTATTGTGAGTCGATTCTATAAGTGGGGCATGTCCAAATCTATTTTTGAAAAAAATCCATTTGCGGGTGTGATTTTAGAGCATGAAGTCAAAATATTTGAGGGCTTAGTACCAGATATGAAGCCTTTACGTTATAGATTAAATCCTCCTGAGAAATACCGTTGTTTTGTTGACGAACTTGATGCTCATGAAGAAGGTATTGGGCTTTCGAAAGGAACGATTGATCGGCATCGAAGGCATTGGTGTTTGTTCTTAATCTTTATAGAAGAAAAAGGGATTAAAGGGTTGTATGAGGTTGGCTCAAAAGATGTGCTTGATTACCAAAGAAGCTTGGCTGACGCGCTTGATTGTAATGGCGATAAAATATCGCTCAATGAGCGTAGTCGTAGGTTAACGGTTGTGAAACAACTCTACCGATATTTGGCTAGAAAGGGAGAGTTAAAACAAGATCCCAGTCGAGTGATTGAGCTCCCCAAGATGCAGAGAGGGTTACCAAAGGTGTTGTTAACGCCAAAGGAGATTAGTCGTTTGATGGCAGTGCCTGATATAAAGACTTTGATTGGTTTAAGAGATCGGGCCATCTTAGAAGCCCTTTATTCAACAGGTGTCAGAACTAATGAGCTATCTCATGTGAAAGTAAATGATGTTGATTTTAGGAATGGTTTTCTTCGTATTAATCAACCCAAAGGGGGAATTGCGTTTCAGCGGGTGGTTCCAATTGGTGATGGTGCTCTAAAATATATAGATCGTTACATCAAAGAATCCCGAAAAAAGATGCGAATCATCGATAAGGATTATATTTTTCTAAATTACAAAGGAACACGTTTTTCCAAGTCTGCGATCTATCGCATGTTTAAAAACCACTGCGTGACTTCAGGGATTAGGAAGAATGTTTCGCCACACTGCTTCCGAATCGCGTGTGCAACGGGGATGCTTCAACGCAAGGCAGACATTCGGTATGTACAGGAGCAGTTGGGTCACCGTAGTTTGCAGTCCACGCAGATCTATGCACGAGTTGTGCCTATGGACTTAAAGAATGTCCATAGAATGACCCATCCCAGAGAAGCGGGAAGGGGACGGATGAGTCTCTAGTTGACTTATTTTTTCTTATACTGTAATCTTACTAGTAAGAAAGGAGGTTTTATGAGCTCATCCGTTGAAGTGACTAAACTCTCATCAAAAGGGCAGGTTGTTTTGCCTCAGGCTATTCGGGAAAAATTACATTTAAGTGAAGGTGTTAAATTTGTTGTTTTAGGTGAAGGAGATACCATTATTTTAAAAAAGATTGAAATGCCTACATTAGAACGAGCTAAGAGATTAGTGAAAAAAAGCCGTGCTTATGCAAAAAAAGTAGGTCTAAAAAAATCTGATATTAAAGCTTCTGTCCGCCATGCTAGATCTTCTAAATAATGAAAATAGTTATTGATACGAATATTTTAATTTCAGGGGTCTACTTTGGTGGGGCTCCTGCAAAGATTATAGATGCTTGGTTAGAAAAATCTTTTTTGGTTTTTGTAACGCCTTCGATAATTCATGAATATATTCGTGCTTTGAATTATTTTTCTTCTAAAAAACGCCCTGTCTTTGAACAAGACTGGGAAGTTCTTATTCCTAAAATCTGTCACATCATTCCCGATGAAGAAAAGCCAGTAAAAATATGTCGAGATAAAGATGATGACAAGTTTTTATATTGTTGTCTAAGATCAAAATCAAAATATCTTGTTACAGGAGACAACGATCTAAAAGAAGTAAAGGAAGTTTTCCCCTTTGAGATAATCTCTCCTGCTCAGTTTATACATAAATTATAAGCTTATACCAAAAATTCTGATTTAAGATTAATGCTCTATTTTAGAGAGGAGCCTTACTTTTCTTACTAATATCCACGTGTATTTTTCTACACAAAAGAATTCGGCAACTTTTGTGTAGCATGCTGGTTTAATATGTAGCAAAATAGAGGGGTTTATGAGGCCTAAAATCCGATTTCTTCTCTTCATTTCTATGCTGTTATCAATGCTGCTAGCTTTGCCGCAGCCAAAACTATTGGCTCAATTCACCCCGCTAAAAACACCGATTCTGCCCCTCGAGTCCCTCAACGTGCGCCCACTTGTCTTTTACGACGCTGAAGGAAGGGTAAGTGCTTATCAAAACTACTTTGGCCCGGTCTTTATCGACGTCACCAACATCCAATACGACGCCAATGCTCGCATCGTAGGTTTTACTGAAACCACTCGTGGCGGTGGGGTGAAGGTTGTTTTAAGGACCCTGTTTCTTCATGCTTCCTCTCCCTTAAACTAGGAGAAGAGTGCCATCTAAAACCGGATTAATTAATTGACAAAATGGCATAAATCTAATATTTTTAACTCCCTTATTATGAATAGAATATTGAAATTAGTGCTATTGTACTGTGTCTTTCTTTTGGAAATTACGCCCATTCTTTTTGAGGGTGATCAAAGAGTGGTTTTTTCAAATCTATCTATCCCTACTTTATTTGTTTCTAATGACTTGATTGATCAAGTTGAACCCAATTTTTCTTTTATTATTGGTAAAGGGTATGAAACTGTTTTGTACCCAGTGGTTAATAAAGAATCAAAAAAGCCAGTGCCCAATATTGGTGTTTTAAGTTTTAGCGAAAAAGTGACATCTGCAGGTCAAGAATTGATGATGGAGCGGTTTGTTCTTGCCAACCGTTTGTTGCTACAAGATAGCTATTTAAACCAGCATTCTGTGAGAATTTTAAAAATTGATTTAGAGAAAAAACATATTTATGTGGAATTAATTGATACTACATTTGACCATAATGGAAAAATAGAAAAATATGCCACAACATTAGAGTCTTTTTTAAATGGAAACATTTCCCGAGAAGATAGGTTTTATTTATTACAACAAGCCATAAATATATTTTTAAAAATTAGAAACAACGCACTCAATACAAGTATTTATGCTTTAGGAAGTATGAGTATGAGAAATTTTTTGATCACTAAAGTGGTTCAGCAGCAACCCTATCTAGTATGGATTCACTATCCAGGTTTAATAAAAATTAATAAGAATGATTTAAGTCCTTTTCATGAATTAGCTTATTTTATTGAGAAAGTATACTTTCTTGAGATTCAAGATATAAAGTTATTGGTTGAAAAAGCTAAAAGCTTAGAAGAATTTGAAACTTTTCTTGAGTCAAAGAGAAGCCAGTTTTTATCTCAACCTGAAAAATCAATAGCAGAACTAATTTATTCTTTTTATAACGAAACGAATACAATCCTTCTTGTTCAAAAATTAAATCAATTTATTTTAGAGTCTAATGGAGATAAAGATAACCGATTTGATCTTCCATTATCGTTAACTAGTCTAAAAGAGGCTTTTATTCAGTTTAATAATAAAAGGGAGGCTTCGAAACAGTGGTATGAGGTTTCTTTTCCTGAAGCTCCTAATGGAACCCCCTTTCTAGTTATTGCTGGAACAGAAGTTTTGGCTGATGAGATTTCTTCTTTTAGGTTTTCTGATGAAATGATCTATTTTTTGAAGAAAAAGGCATTATTTTCAGATGCGTTTCTATTGTTTTTGAAAGAATTTCAGTTTGATGGCGTGATTGAAGCAGTTTCTGAGGGGAGTTTTATAAAGACAAAGACTCCTTTTTTAAAAATTAAAGCAACTTCGGTGGAAATAAGTCTGTTGGAAGGGTTGATTAAAAATAGAATTAGTTTTAGCACTAATGTGGCCACTCAAACGGCCCAAATTGTTCAAACAGGTGCAGGTTCTTTGCTTGATGAGGAAGCTCGTGAAGAGACAACAAATTTAAAATTCAGGAGTGTTGCCGAAGTAGGGTTTAGACGTGCTCAAGGAAAAGCCCATGTTTTGGCAGCAAGAGCTGCTCATATTGGCGGTGCAACAGTAACTTCAAACTTGAAAGCAGCCTCATTATTTGGTATTCCCGTTACTAAAGGGGCACTTTCACATGACTTTATTACCTCTTTTGTTCCTTCAAAAGAGATTGATGCTTTTCGGGCTTATGCTTCTATTTATCCAGATAGTACGATTTTACCTTTAGACACTTATAACACTATAGCAGCTGCACATAAAGCCGTGATTGTTGCCAAAGAATTAGAAAGAAAAGGGCATAGATTGCTGGGTGTTCGGTTAGATAGTGGTGAAATTATTGGACTTTCCAAAAGGGTTAGAAAAATTTTAAATGCTGAGGGGCTTGATTATGTAAAAGTGATTGCTTCAAATAATTTAGATAAAGATAAAATAAGCGAATTACTTTTAAGTGGAGCCGAAATTGATGGTTTTGGATTAGGAAGAAATATTGTGACTGGGGGAAAAACAAGAACTTTAGCTATAGATATTAAATTGACAAATGAGCATAAAAAAGAAAAATTTACGCTTTTATACGCCAAGGGAAAACGGGTCAAAAAAATAGAACCTATTGCCGTAGCAAGAAAACGAGTTTTAGAA
>JAJCYG010000048.1 GCA_029263055.1 Actinomycetes bacterium | reverse complement strand
AGATCGCCAAGCTCTTCCTTCAGGTCTTCGAAATCGGAACGCTCGATTGCGTCGGCAACCTCGTAGGCTTCCTCGATGGTGTAGGGCGCGATGGTCTCGTATGTCTGTTTCACGTCCCACGGACAGCCGGTTTCCGGATCGCGCAGGGCCTCCATGATTTCGAGCAGGTCGGTGATGGATTTTTTATCGGGAGGAGGGGGCGACATGCAGTCTGTTTAATCGAGTTCTGAGTGGAAGCAAACACTCACGCGCTGGCAGGACCGCCAATGGCCGTTTCAAACGCACTAAGGGCAAGAACGCCGTGGCGAGCCGGTTGGGCAAGAAGGGGCACAGGAAGAGTTGTCGAGGGAACGGATAACACTAGCCCACTGATGACACAACGGTCTCCCATATCTATAGTCAAGGGAATGGAAGATGAATCCACTTGTATCGAGAAATGCATCTCGTTTTTCAAGAAATACGACACGCTGATCGTCGCCTGCATTGGTATTTTAGCGGTTATTATTGGCTTCTGCTACGTCTCCGATTTTTTCAAGACATACCAAACACTGATCGTCGGATATTTCGGCTTTTTAGGCGTGATGTGGACCCTCAAATCCAATGCACGGTTGTCGCTAGCGCAACACGAGAGGGAGATTCGTCACCAGAGGAGAAGGACACGTGTAGCATTGCTGCAGGAGTTGAAACTTAATAGGGATGCGGTGGAGCGGGCTGCTGCTCACCAATCCGGTGCTGAGGATCACATGGATTTCTGGGTGCCGGTTAAAGTAATGGACGACATATTCCAGTCCGCTAAAGATCGTATCGTCGAACTGACCCCAACCGAAATCTATAAAGTCGTGGAAGTCTACCACACATTGTCAGCGGATAAGGACAAACAGCTACTTTGGGGCAACCCTGATGGCGGATATGGTAAGTACATCTTGATTTCAGCCCAGTACGTATCGGAATACGCTGCCCAGCAAGAAAATCTCTTAGAGCCAATCGATCATGCCATCCAGGCCCTAGAGAACGCCCTAGCGTAAGCTACTCGTCCACCTACTCACCAAGCCACCTTTGACCCTGAAAATCAGGATCAGCACCACCGCTACCAAGGCAATGATGTACGCCTCGGCAATCCACCATCCATTGCTGGGGGGCTCTTGTTGGAAGCCTTTAAGCTCGTAGTTCATCGAACATATTGATAACCAGTAAGGGGCAGACAAATTCTCACAAATACTTATCAATTTCAGAGAAAGCTGTTAGATGCAGTTGAATGTCACAACGAACGAAACACGCAATTCAGGCTTCGATCGCGTTCGGCGGTGCCGTTCTCATACTCTATGCAGTTTTTTTATATCAGGCAGACAGCGTATCCAGAAATAATATTCCAGCGGCGGTGATAGGCGTTAGTTTAACAACTTTTTTTGTGTCGGCTTTTATCCTCTGGTGGCTCGTTTTCAACTCAACAGAGAAGTCTATTTGGCATGCCTGCTATGTTGGTTGGCTGATTTACATGGTTCATAGTTTCACGACTACCTTTTCACTCTTCTCACTCGTTATTAGCAAGAACCCTGAGGCACTCGGCAAATTAGTTATAAGTTTTATGCTGATCATTCCCAGTTATTTCTTATATAGCTTGCCGTCGACGATACCATCTATCCTTTTTGCGATGGCCATTCGATGGCTGCAATTGAGAAGCTCAACAAGAATGGGCTGACACGCTATGCCATCTCACTGTCGCATGTTTGGCTTCGCATAGTCGCCCAGATCGGCCGTCCTTCAATTCGCGCTGGACAGTGTCCATTTCTGAAAAGCAGGGTCGTTTATGTATAAAAAAGGAAGCAAGGCGGGCATAGGCATGCAATCAGCCTAAGCCCCTTAACCCTCTGAACAACCTCAAACAAACACAAGGGGAGAGAGGGCCTGCGCCGTTAACAATCGTCAACAAGCGTGTTTAACATCCACGCCTGTGATTCGCATAATGTATATTATGACAAATTATAGATAGACTATTTGAGCGAGTGGTGGGGAGGACCGGGATGCCAGACCGGCGCGCCCCCGGCACCCGTTATTTCTCCACCGTCTCGGAAATCATCCTGTTCAGCAGCCGCACGCCAAAGCCGGAGCCCCAGGAGGTGTTAACGTCCGTCTTGGGGGCGGCCATGCCGGTGCCGGCAATGTCGAGATGGGCCCAGGGCGTGTCGTCCTTGACGAAGCGCTGCAGGAACTGCGCTGCGGTGATCGAGCCGGCCCAGCGGTCGCCGATATTTTTCATGTCGGCCACCTCCGACTTGATCATCTCGTCATACTTGGGGCCGAGGGGCAGGCGCCACAGCTTCTCGTTGACCTCCCCTCCCGCCCTGGTGAGTTTTTCGCTCAACTCGTCATTGTTGGAAAAGAGGCCCGCATATTCCTTGCCGAGCGCGACGAGGACGGCGCCGGTTAACGTCGCCAGGTTCACGACCCATTTGGGCTGGAACTTCTTTTGCGCGTAAGTGAGCATGTCGGCCAGCACGAGGCGGCCTTCCGCGTCCGTGTTAAGAACTTCGATTGTCTGCCCGTCCATGGAGCCGATGACATCGCCGGGGCGATAGGCCGTTCCGCTCGGCATGTTTTCAACCAGCCCGATGAGCCCGACAACATTGGCCTTGGCCTTGCGCGCGGCCAGCGCGTGCATCAGCCCGACAACGCAGGCGGCGCCCGCCATGTCGCCCTTCATGTCGCCCATGCCGGCGCCAGGCTTGATAGAGATGCCGCCGGTATCAAACGTCACGCCCTTCCCGACGATGGCGACCGGCTTGCCGCCCTTCGCCCCTGCCCCCTGCCAGTTCATGATCGCGGCAAAAGAGGGGTTCGCACTGCCCTGCCCCACGGCCAGCAATGCTTTCATGCCCTGCGCCTTGAGCGCCTTCTCATCGAGCAGCTGAACCTTGACGCCCAGCTTGGTAAGCGCCTTGGCGCGGGCGGCGAATTCCTTCGGGCCCAGCACATTGGCCGGCTCGTTGACCAGATCGCGGGCGAGATTCACCCCCTCGCCCACGGCCTTGCAGGCCACGAATGCGCGTTTTGCGGCTGCAGCGCTGGCGCATTGCAGGGTGAGCCTGGCTAAATCTGTGTCATTGTTGTCACTGTCCGGATCTTTTTTGCCTGCCTTTGTCTTGTACTTGTCGAACTTGTAGCCCCGCATCATGGCCCCGAGAGCCACTTGCGCCGCCTGTTCGCCGCTCACCTCATGGGGGGCCTTGGCCCGCTCCAGCACCAGCGTGGCGACCGGGTTGTCGGTGCCTGACAGCTTGGCCCTGACCTGCCCGCCAAGCTCCAGCCAGTCATTGTCGCTATAGTCTTTCAGCTTGCCCGTACCGACGATGAGGAGGCGTGAAAGACCCAGTTTTTCCGGTACCAGTATATCCAGGGCGGATTTCTTTTTTCCCTTGA
>JAJCYG010000047.1 GCA_029263055.1 Actinomycetes bacterium | reverse complement strand
ATCCAATCTTCAGCTCGAAAGAAAACAGTTTTTAAATCAGAATCGTATCTGTCGATTACTTTATTTAGATGGAGTTGCTGTTTTGAGTTTAGCCGAGCTCTTTTCTTTTTAAACCATTTAATTAAAATCGAGATTAACTTTTCTGTCATATTAATTTCTTCTTTAGAAAAGAGGGTGGTGGGGACAGGAACGTCACCTTGATCTAAATTAAAGAGCAATATCTCTAATGCTTTTCCATTTCCAATGGCTCCTTCTTCAAGAATACGACGTCGAGGTTGCCATTGCTCTGGTTGAGCAATAGGCGTTTCTTCAGCAGATTCATCTATGACTTCAGGATTTTCTTTTTCAACCTCGATTTCTAAAGCATAAATGGTTTCGACCCATTTAGTAACGACGCGGATATTGCGCAAGCCCATTTCCCATGCTTGAAGGATTAAGGCTTCGGCTCGCTCTTTAGGAATGTCTTGAGCACGATTACGTACGGTTCTAAAGAGTTCGATGTTCACTCGTTTTTCACCTCTTTTTTTAGCTTGTCGCTGTGCTACAAAAGAGAATTCTTGAATTAAACCAGGGTCAAACGCTATTTTTTCTTGAAGCTGTTGCCACATGACCCATTCAAACGGACTAGCGCCAGATTTTTCTGCACTACTTCGAATCAAAAGCGCTTGTTCAATGATCCTTCTTTTTCTTAATTTTTCTAAAGGAATCCCTTTATTAAAATGGATCCGTAAAAAGGGAATAAGAATGTCGCGGCTTGTCCCTGATTCAGTGGCTAATTTATCCAGCAGTCCAGACCATTTTTTTCTAATCTCATCTAAGAGTAAATTAATGGGTTGGCTCTCATAATCTGATTGCGATTTTTTGAGTGTTTCAAGTAAGACGCGTGGTGAAAGCTCTTTTTCTTCAGCTTCTTTTTCTATTTTTTTAATCGCTGCTTCTAGTAGATTTGTTTCTTCCTTGGGTTCTGGATTCTGGTTTTGTGCTTGTTCAGCTTTTCTTTTTTCTGCTCTCTCTGCTCTTTCTGCTTCTATGCGTTTTTTCAGAGATCTCCGAGCTTTTGCCAGTTCATCGTTTGTATTGATTCGGACTCGTTCAGTCACATTAACCACAATACCTTCTAGTGTGTTGACAACCTCATTTGCTGTGGGACGTGGATAATCTGTATTTGTAATGCGTTGACCACTCGCAAGAATGTTTAAGCCGAGTAATAAGATTTCAATGTCAGCTTGATTTAAATTTTTTCGTTTGATTTTTTCCCGCTCAAAATCAAATGCGTCAGCCACACCAAAAAAGATTCCATTCCATTTTTCTCTGCTTGGAACTTTTTTATAGGATGTGAGCATCTGAAGTACCTTTTGAGCTTTTCCAGCAAGCGCATCTTTTTGTTCCATGGAATCAACAATGGCAATGTTTGAAGTAGGGCGAACGCCATAAAGGATTTCAAATAAAATGATGCCTAAAGAATAGATGTCTGCTTCAATTGTTTTGCGCTCACGCAATTGTTCGGGTGACATATAGGGAATCGTTCCAACGATTTGTCCTCGTCCCTTTTGATCAGGTTGATTTTGTTGTGAAGCAATGCCAAAATCAGCCACTTTTACAATGAGTTCGCCGGCCTGTGAGTTAATTAATATATTGGGAGGTTTCAGATCTCGGTGGACAATTCCTTTTGCATGAATGTGTTGAAGCGCTTGAGCCATTTGCAATAAGATTGATTTTGCCTCTGGAGTAGGAATCGATTCTTTTTTGAGTTTATGTCCGAGAGTTGTTTCGGCTAATGGCATGGCAATGTAATACCGCCCATCTTCTAGTTTATCAACTTCAAAGGGTTTGATGATGTTTGTGTGATTTTGTTCCCTGAGTATGCGTGCTTCAGTCACTAATAGTTGGTTGAAACCTTTTCGTTTTGCGACTTTAATAGCAACAAGTTGTCTGCCACGACGGCGTCCCGTGTAGATCGAGCCCATTGCTCCTTCAGCAATTTTTTTAACTTCTGTGTAACCAGGAATCTCTAAATCAGAGGGTTGATGTTGCGCCTCTTCAATATCGTCCATCGTGATTAAAGATCCAGCGAGTCGACTCCCTTGTGCTTCAGGTTCTACAGGCTGGGGCTCGTCTTCAGCTTCTATACTTCTTAATGAAGGCTCCAGCGGTTGTTCTTCTACAACCATGTCTGAAACAGAACCAAAAATATCTGCGCCATTGACTAGTGGAAGATTGGCTGGTTGCGGGTCTTCAATCACAATCAAATCATCATCAGGGGCAAGTGTGAACTCATGGGTCACTTCTAGATCATTATTTGAAGGCTGCTCGGGTTCAGTACGATCTCTTGAGACAAGAAGTTCTTGTGGAAAAAGAGTGCTTTTTAAATAAGGGCTAAGTTCTGAAAGAATGTCGACTCGTGAAAGCAAGAGACGCCGCAGCTCGTATTTTAATTTATTATTTTTAGACGTCTTTAAGATTTCAACTAATCGAGGAAGAGCTGTTTTTAATTCTGTTTTGTTCAGAACATAAAAAAGAGTCAATATTCGGTTGCGGACTTGGCTAGATTGAGTTTGCTCTAAAATGACTGCTTCATGATAGAAATCAGGCACCATTCCAATTCGAATGCGATGGCCGACTCGGTTGGTATGATAATGGATGAGCGCAGTACGAAATTTGGGATAAATTCGTGCAAAAAACTGCGGCGAAAGAGTCTTCTTTAGGCGTCGCTCTTTCTCAGCAAGCGGAACATTAAATTGCATTTTTTCAGAAAGAAGCCAGTTTAGAGTCGCTTCAAATTCAGGCCCTAGTTTTTTGATTAGTTCAATTTTAAAGCTAAGGTGCAAATCAGAAAGTAGAATATGTTTGGCTAGTTTGTATCGATTTTTTTCAGGGCACTCGGCACGCACTTTTTCAAAAATCTTTTCAATCACATCAGAAAAACCTCTTTTATGAATGCGTACAATAATTTTTGCCGCATCAGCAACAGCAAGTTGTTTTCGATTGAGTCTTCGAATTAACTTTTCTTTTTCTGAAAGCTTTGTTTTTTTGACCTCTTCTTTTGAAGGGGGTTCTTCTACTATCTCTTCACCGTCATTTGAAAAAATGGCTTTATATGCGCCATAAAATGCAGAGCCAATAATGGTTAAGTAAGCCAATCCTTCAATCGGTCCAATCACAGCTAAAGAAAAAAATCCGGTACTTGCTTCAGCAATGCTGGGTGAAAGCAGAGTGAATAAAAATGCAAGACTCCCTAATGCTTTTGGGGAAATCAATTGAGGGGCGCTAACAGGGGAGCGCAACATGCCATTATCAAAAAGTTCTAACCCAGTATTCATATTACGTGCAGGTGCTAAATTTTGTGGATTTGAATGCAAGCTGGGTCCATCTTGTTGAGGGACCAAGCCTCCCACAAGAACCAAACAGAGCATTAATTTGATGAGCACATTAAAACAACTTCTCTTTTTCATTACTGCCTCTCCTTTTTAAATAAGGGGGCCTAAAGAGCAGATCGCGTGCCAAGTAGGATTGGGGAGGGAGTCTTCTGGGTATAACTGCTTTATTCTTAGCTTCTTATGACACTAAAAAGTATTCTTAGCAGGTCTTTTTTATTTGGTCGCGTGCACCAATATGAAACAAGCTCTGCTTTATTCTGGGGCACTCTACTTCTCGTAGATTCCTTGTCTGAAAAGAGGGTTTTCTTTGTAGAGGTTGGTGATTTGTTTGATGATTTTCGGGGTGAGGTTTTTTCTTTGGCTTGCTTTGAGGTTGGCTTGAATTTGGCTGGGGCGTTTGCCGCCCGGAATAACAACGGCAATCTCTTTAAAACTTAAAACAAACTCAATGGCTGCTTGAGCCAAGTTTAAATCGGTTTCTTTCCAAGTCTCTTGAATCACTTCAAATTTTTTAAGATCGAGTTCTAATTTTTCTTGTGTCCAGCTATTGCGGTGATCATCTTTAGAGAATGTGGTTGTTTGATCCATCTTGCCTGTTAGTAATCCTGAAGCAAGGGGTTCGCGAGCAATTAAAGCAATCTGTTTTTCTTGAGCCAGTGGAAACAATTTTTCAATACAGCGTTGATCAATCATATTCACAATACATTGAATGGAAGTGAGATGGGGGTCTTGTTCAATAGCTGCAATAGCTTGATCAGGTCCGTGTACTGAGATGCCGTATTCTTTGATCTTTCCTTCTTTTTTGAGTTTAGCCATCACCTCAAAGACCTCTCCTTTCTTAATCTCTTTTAAAGAAGGGTTATGGAGCTGGCATAAATCGAGCGTTTCCTTTTTAAGACGTTTGAGGCTTTTTTCTAGGGCAGCCGTTAAATAATCTGCAGCCCAATTACGGTGTACGCCTCCATGGTAAAAATCAATTCCAATCTTACTGGCAATTATCACATCTTTTTTGTCGGCTAAGACCTCGGCAATGAGCTCTTCACTACGTCCAAAGCCATAGACATCCGCAGTATCAAAAAAATCAATCCCTTGTTCATAGGCATAAGCTAAGGCTTTTTTTGACTCGTTTTCATCGATTGTGCCATAGGCCATCCCGCCTAGGCCCCAACATCCAAGCCCAATCTCGTTAATTTGCCAGTCTGTCTTTCCAAATGTTCTTTTAGTCTTCATTTTTTGTGATCAATGATTTTAAATGAGTGATAGATGTAATATAATTTTTTAGACGATTTTATTCTACACGATCAAAGTATATTGGGACTCTATTTTATTTTGCCTAGAAAAGAGATTATTAAGTGAACCGAGCAATCATTTCTTTTTTTATTATTGGCTACATCCTTTTTACATTACAGGTCTCTTTTTTTCCTGGAATGGGTTTGAAGCGGATCTATTTTTGGCCTTGGACTACGTGGCACATGTTTCAGTGGAATGTCTCCACAGCAAAGAAAATTAGTGTGAATGGTTATACGCTAGAAGACCAAGTCGTTAAAGTCGATTTAGAATTGTTATTAGGCTACATCGGGGGTGGGCATAACCCTGCATTAGTGATTTATTATAAAAAATTATTTACTCCGTTAGGTGAACAAAATGCATTTAAAAACCGTTTTTCTGAATATCTTGTACGAAGCTATAATAAAAAAGTTAGTTCTGATAAAGAAAAGCTAAAAGGTTTAGACCTTATTTTATGGTCTTGGACTAAAGAGCCTAGTAATAGTTTTGAAGATTTAAAAGAAGAGCTTTGTCATCGGTGGAGTGATTAATGTTTTCCAAATGGATTAAAAGCTGGAATCAATATTGGTTTGTCGCAAAACCGCTCCATGGGCTTGTTTTGTTTCGAATCGGTGTGGCCCTGATCTTGTTTGCTTATTATTTGAAAAGACTTCCTTATGCAGAGATGATTTTTTCCGTAGAGTCGTTTGATCATAGATTGGGTTTTATTGAGTCTCTTTCTATACCCTTGTTTTCTCCTGCTGTAGCAATGTTTCTTGTTTTGTTCTGTTTAGTTACGTCTCTTTTATTTGCTTTAGGGCTTTGGACTCGTCTCTCCAATATCTTTCTTGTTGTTCTCGTTGCTTATTTAGGATGTGTAGAAGGAATGTACACAATAGGGGGCTTTAATTTGCTTTTAATTAGTTCCTTTTTGTTGATTTTTTCAGATTGTGGAAAGTATGGTTCGCTTGATTATTGGCTTTGGCTTAAAAAAGGAAACAAAAAGAAGAAAAAAGAAATTGAAAAAAGGAAAGTGGGCTCTTATTGGGTTCAACGTTTAATTGTTGTTCAGTTGGCGATTGTCTATTTAGCCTGTGCTTTTTATAAGTCGCAGTATGCCTATGGTTGGTACAATGGAAAATTCTTAAGGGAGACTCTTTTAGATCCTTATTGGGGCCAGCTTCCGCTTGGAGTTTGGATGTCTCAGTATCATTGGGTCATGGCTTTTGCTGGAACCTCTGTTTTGTTATGGGAGTTTTTTATGTCTCTTTTTGTTTTGCTTCCAAAATTTAGAAATTTCGCTTTTATTTCAGGTGTTTTTTTCCATGCCTTTATTTTGTTTACTTTTAATTTAACTTCGCTGTTTTCGTTTACAATGTTTGTTCATTTGATATTAGTTTTATCGCCATATGATGTTGCAAGATATTGCGAGTCATTTAATTCCTTTTTAAGAAAAAATGGTATAGGAGTAAAAAAATAATATGAAAGCAGTTGTTTTTGAAGAGCATGGTGATTTAGATAAATTACAATATAAAGATGTTGAGGCACCAAAGCTGGCAAATAGAGAGGTGCTGGTTCGGGTTAAAGCAAGTGCGTTGAATCATCTTGATATTTGGACGCGTCAAGGAATGCCGGGAATGTCGATTCCATTACCTCATATTCTAGGGTGTGACATTGCAGGCGTTGTTGAAGAGCTAGGGCATGGAGCAAAACAAAAACTTAAAGTGGGCGACAGGGTGGTGGTTTCTCCCGGACAAGGTTGTGGCCAGTGTGATGCGTGTTACAGAGGGCAAGATTCGTTTTGTGATGACTATAAAATTATGGGGTTTCAATTAGAAGGTGGTTATGCAGAGTTGGCAAAGGCGCCTGAGCGTCATGTTATTCCAGTCTCGGATCGTTACTCTTTTGAAGAGTGGGCATCGGTTCCACTTGTTTTTTTAACTGCGTGGCATATGTTGATGACGCGTGCTCAATTAAAAGTGGGCGAGACGGTTTTAATTCATGCAGCAGGGAGTGGGGTTGGAAGTGCTGCGATTCAAATTGCTAAATTAGCGGGTGCGCGCGTTCTGACAACAGCTGGATCTAAAGACAAATGCAAAAAAGCAAAAGCTTTAGGCGCAGATGTGGCAATCAATTATAAAGAAGAAGATTTCCATCATGTGGCACAAAAAGAAAATCACGGAACAGGAGTTGATGTGGTTTTTGAACATATTGGTCCAGAAGTTTGGGAAAAGAGTTTAGCCAGTCTTAGAAAGGGAGGGCGGTTGGTTACCTGTGGTGCGACAAGTGGTGCCAAAGCAGAAATGAACCTCCGCTTTCTTTTTACAAAACATTTGCTAATATTAGGTTCATATATGGGGAGTCGTTACGAACTTAATACTGTTCTTGATCTATTGGAGCAAGGAAAGCTTTCTCCTGTTGTGGACTCGACTTTTCCTTTAAAAGAAGCTGCTCAAGCTCAACAAAGGATGTTAGACCGAAAGAACTTTGGAAAAATTGTGTTAAAACCGTGACACAACGACTAGCCATTTTTGGCGCCACATTTTTTGAGCTCAAACCTTTCCTAAAGAAATTCTCTATTTATAAGAAGACTTATCCTAAAAAAGTTCCTTTGTTTGAAGCTGAGTGGAGGGGGCTTTCTCTTGTTTTTGTTCGAACAGGAGTGGGAAAAAAGCAAGCCGCTAAAGCTGCTGAGGTCTGCTTAAGAGAGGTTCAGCCTGACTTTGGAATTGTTATTGGGTTGTGTGGAGGAGTGGTTTCCTCTTTAAAGTTAGGGGATCTTGTTTATCCTAAAGAGGTTGTTGATTTTTCTTCAGGGAAAAAGATTGCTTTAGATGGGATTGCCAGCAATAGAAAGCAAGAAGGAGTTCTTTTGTCTGTGGATAAAGTCTACGGGCCTCAAGAGAAGAAAAAGGCTTTAGAAAAATATCCCAATGCGCTCGCGTGTGATATGGAAACATCGGTGATTGCCGAAGTCTTACAAAAAAATAAAATTCCTGTTTCAGTGATTCGAGCTGTTTCAGATACTTGGAATTGGCACTTTCCTTCTCAGAAGGTCTTGCTTGAAAAGAAATGGTCGCGTCAGATGTACTTGCTCTTTAATGAAACAAAATGGCTTTTTCCTTTAGAGTTAGCCCGGCTCATCTTGCTTGGATGCAATGCGAAATGTGCTGTTTTGAAGAATCGAGTCTTTTTTTTACGTTTTCTCTCATTTTTTGTTGACACCACTTCTAAATAGACCTAAAATTCGTACTACTATACAAGATATAGTGTGTTTTGAGCGATTTAGTCATTTCATCTACTAATATTTGGGGAACAAAGCTACTTTATGAGCAGACTAACTCATCTTCCATTTCAAAAGGTTGTTCCTTTAGTTCTTTCTCTTCTTCTCTTTTCTTCAAATTCTTTATTTGCTGAAGAGGTTTCTGCGCCTAAACCAAACATTCAACTTGTGATGGTTGGCAATACATTGGTTGCTGTAGATAATTTTGATTTGCCTGAAGTAGGAGTGGAAACAATTGGAGATCAGGCTTCAACTTTAGAGCGCGAAATTATGTTGCGCAAGTTGGCAGAAACTCAAGAAGCGATTCAAGAAACAAAATTATCCTTAAAAAAACTTGAGCCTAAATTTAATCAAAAAGTAATTACTCAAAAAGATCAGTCCACTCAATCGGTTCTTTCAAACCAAACTTTCTTTGATCACTTAGATGAAGAAATTATTGACTCATTTCGTTCTGCTAATAACTTTGATAATTTTAAAACCCGCCTTTTAGATTTTATGGATTACAGGGTCGGTATCTATGGTGAATATGACGACAATATCTTCTTAACACCTGGAAACAAGAAATCTGATTTTAAAACTATTTTATCGCAAACAATTGAAATTCAATATCCAATGGATAAGTTTTATTTGGAGTTAGATTACAATGTTAATTTAGAAAATTACGGCAAAGTCGATGACATGGTCGATACTCAAACAGCATTAGGTCGTTTGTCTTACTATCCTTTTGATAAGTTTAGTGTGGGTGTTTCTAACCTTGTTCAAAAAGTGGGTGATAGTGAAGTTGCTACAAGTATTGGCGATCAAACTTTAAGTTTGGGTTTTTTAACTAATAATTTAAGAACAGATGCAAAATATGAAGTTTGGAAAGATGGCTTTTTTGAAATCTTTTATAATTTAGAACACATTGATTTTGATGAACAGAACGTGCAAATTTTTATTGATCGAGATGTTCATAGCATTGACGCTCGTTTGCGCCATCGTTTTAATCCTCGTTTTTCAAACTACATGGGATATCGATTCAAAGATGTTCAATTCAAAGATTTTCCTTTAAAAGATCAAGAAAGCTCCACTCTGTTTTATGGGGCTGATTATGAATTTCCAGGTTGGTTCACTGTCTTTTCTGAAATTGGTTATGAGAGTAAAGACTTTAAAGATCCTTTTGGAAGTTTAACGATTACTTCTACTGACCCAGCCTTTCCTTTTACTGTGACCGCTCCATTTGCACCTCGAAGACGTCAAGATAACAATGTTAATTTCTTGTTTGGAATTGAGTCCAATGTTTCGAGATACAATACCATTGGTTTGACCTATAACCAGCGTTTGGTTGAGTCTTCTCGTCCTGAATTTTCTCAGTATTTGGGAAGAACCTTTGCTGTTAATTCACGTACATATATAGATAACAAAACCATTCTTTTTAGCTCTCTCTTTTATGAGTTGCAAGGCTTTGATGCCAAAGATGGGTTTAACCTCTTGTTTCCTGATGGAGATGGAACAACCAAGGTGTATGCTTCAGGTATAACGCTTCGTCGAATCTTAAAAGATTGGCTCTATTTTGATATAGGGTACACTTATAGCCGTCGTACAAGTGACTTTCCTGGAGAAGCCTATAACAACAGTCGATTCCGTTTTGGGGCTCAAGCCACATTCTAAGAAAAAGTGTAGGGATTCTAATGAAAACAACGTTAATAAAACTAGGTGCTTTGATACTCGGTTTGAGTAGTGGTTTATTGTTATCAGAGCAAGCTGCAGCCATTCAAAAAACACCGGCTGATTTTGCCGCCCATTATGACAATCAATTGCCGAAAGAGCGTCGAACATTAGATGAAATCCGACTAAGCAAACGGATCAAGCAAGGTAAGTTCGCAAGACAATTGATTTATAGCTTAGAATTAGAAAAGAGTTTGCCTATTACAGCGTCAGAAGAGGATGCCATTAAATTATTAAATCGTTTGGGGATTTCCCCTTTAAAAGGTTGGGATCGTTTTGCTCCTTTAACTGAAGATGATTATACTGTTGTGATCGGTAAAGCAATTGGTAAAGAGTATTTGGTTCATGAAAAAGCTCAAGATGTGTGTGATGAAGTGGCTAAGCTCATTAATGTGGAGTGGGACCTTCATAAAGCAAAACATGGTCGGTATCCAATGCTTGAAAAATTAATTAGAAACAAATCTATTTTTCCAGATAAACCAGTTTGTCCTTACGGCGATTCTTATGAAGTGGGTGGCTATAAACCCCATGTGTTAATGCACCGCCATATAATAAAAACATCTTTTAGAAAGTATCTTTTTCGAGAAAGAGATCTTTTTAAATCGAAAGATAAGGTGTCTAGGTAATGAAATTGATTCGTTCTTCTTTTTTGTTGGTACTTGCTGTAATACTCTCTCTCCCTGTTTCTCTTCAAGCTCAATTTGAAACAAATAAAAAAGACTTTTTGATTAATCTAACAGAACGTCGTGGAGCACGTGATGTTTTTGAACGACAAGATGACGGTAGTTTAAAGTTCATTACTTCTATTGGGAAAATCAAATTTGAACGCTTTCGTCAGCGATTTATTCTTGCTGAAACTGAGCGTGGCTATAAGATGACGCGTGAAGATGTTGAGCGTTTGAAAAATCAACCGATTAAAAAGAAAGATTTGAAATATTTTTTTGAGTTAGGTGTGGATGATTTAAAAGGGGATCCTATTACCATGCGCGTGCGTGTGGGAGCGAATAATGAGTTGAATGAAATTATTTTACAAGATACATCTGATAATATTTATCGGATGAAGTTTACGGTTGAGTTAAGCATGGCAGAATTAGAGCGGGAACCTTTTAGACTTAGAGAAGAAACAGAGCAAGAAGGTCGAGAGGCTGATTTAGACGAGAGAGAGAGAAGAGATGGGGATCCTAATCCTACTCCAAATCCAGCGCCTTCTAATCCAGTCCCCAACCCTGTTCCTGTTATTTTAGAACCAACTGCGGAGCCAACACCTGTTCCAAATCCAAATCCGATTCCAAACCCGAATCCAATTCCTGTGCCGAATCCGATTCCTGATCCGATTCCAAGACCTGGCGACCCTGGTTTGCCTGGTATTCCTGGTGATCCTGGTTTGCCTGGTGTCCCTGGCGACCCTGGTTTGCCTGGTATTCCTGGCGACCCTGGCATTCCTTTTCCTGGTGATCCTGCTGGTTTGCCTGGCCCTGGTGATCAAGATCCTGGTACACCTGGTAGCAGGCGTGATGGTGATCCGGGTGGAGTGATTCTTGAGCCACAAACGTCAGGGTTTCGTCGTGGTTCTGGACTTGGAATCAGTACGCCTGCTGATCTTATTGATGGCCAGCAGATAGTGAGTTGGGGGCCTATTATTGATCGTTATACAGGCTATAAAAGTTTTGAAGAATGGTTGGTAGATTTTCCTTCTGGAACTAAAGAAGCGTATGACCTCATGCGTTTAATTGCTTGGCGCCGTGCGACCATAGATCGGATTATTTCTTATCAAAATGGGGAGTTTAGCGAGAGATGGTGGTTGCTTAAGTATAACCAAATTATGCGTTTTGATCGTTTTAAAGATATTGCCGATATTCCTGAAGATAGAGATGCACTGCTTGAGGCGGGTAGAAACCATTTTGGCCAAACAGGCCCTCAACCCTATCCAGGTAGTTCTGATTGGATTCTTGATTTGTTGGGTAGAAACGCAATTATTTTGTTTGATGGTGGGGCTATGAATCCTTTACAAGCCGCTCCTCAACCAGCTGTGGCTGTGGGTCAAGCTGCGATGACTGGTAAGGCTGTGGCGTCTTCTACGACTGTAGTGACTGCGGCGACTGTAGCGATTGCGGCTGCTGTGGCTGCGGCTGCGGCTGATGATGATGATGCGACTACAAATAGTTCTGGGGCATTTGAATTTGGTCTGCCGACAGATAGTTTTTTTGATATCACTTTTGAATCAATTGACGATCCTCCTTTTATTGAGAGTAGTGATGATGTACAGCCTGGTGTTGGAGCGTCCTTAGTTGAAGTAAGTAAAGACAGTTTAGGAAATGAGATTGTGGGATTTCTTCCTGAAGAGGCAATTCTTTATACCTTTTTGGGGTGGGTCTCAATAAAAGATGTTTTTGTTGGTGTTAAAGACGATGACAATGTGGTTCAAGTAGGTAATCCTACAACTGCTGGTATGGCTGGTACTCTCACGTTTACTGGTAATCCAGAACAGCCTGTGGAGTTTCGTGGCCTCTTAGATTTCGACGGGATACTTAATGACCTAACAAAACATCCTGGTGATGCTCGTGTGACAGGAATTGATGCAATGACAAATTTGTTTGATATCAGTTTGACAACTGATAGCTCTGAAACGTTTAAAGCAACCCCTTCATTTGGATTTACTCGTGAATTTGTGCACAGTAGTTCATTTACTTCTAAATTTAGTAGTCCTACCTTTTTTCGTTTTGGTCCAGGGGGATTAAAAGATCAAGAGGGGAATGAGGTCTTTGATGAAGATGGGGATTTAATCCAAGTGAATAAATTCTTTTTAACGCATCCAAATGGTAGGACTGAAGTCTTTGCAGCAAACAATGTTGAGCAAGTCAAAAGTAAGTTGATTGAACTTGGTGTGGAATCTTCTACAGCTGATATTTTGGCTGCTGATTTTAAAAATCAGCTATTAGATAATGCCGTTGAATTTGGGACAGTTGATGCTGATTTTGAAGGGGGACGACAGGTTACAGTTGGGTCAACAACTACGGTTAATAATAAAATTAAAGTATTGATTGGTAACCGAGGAGGAACTCAAACAGTTGCTGAAGTAGATCAAAATGGCATTATTAAGCTAATGGGTACTCCTAGTACGATTAAATTTAATAGTGGCAAGTTTGATGCGGATTCAGCAATCTCAACGACTTCGTCTCCTGCTCCAGATAAGAAGTCAAATTCAAATGATTCAAATTCAAATATGGGCTCTGATTACCCGTAGTCTATGATTTGGGTGCTCTTGTATGTCCTCCTTTTTGGATTGTTGTTTTTTGGTTTGTTAAAAGTCTCTAAGAAAATCCCTTCTCAAAAAGTTCTTTTTGTTTCTTTTTTTCTTTTTTTCTGGATCCTCCCCATTTTTCTTCAAGGAACCTTAAAGGTTACTTATAAGGGATTACCTCTTACTTTTACTGATTGGCATCGCGTTGCTTGCCTTTTCACACATAAGATGACCAATTGGACCTATTATTACCCGCAAGTGTTGTATGCCAATGATTCAGAGTGGAAGACTGTCAATGATCGTCCTTATTTTCAGATGGAGCCATTTGGTTATCGGACACGTTTTGATCGATTGGTGACTCGTTACCGTCGAAAAGCAGATAAACAACGGATTAACGAACTCTTTATTTGGTTGAAGCAAAAGATCGAAAAAACAAATCCAGATCAGCCCCCTATTAGGTCTATGCGATTAGTCCGTAATTCTGTGCTTGTTGGGGAATGGAAATGGAAAAGAAGGTGGGAAAAACCTGCCTTATCTGAATTACCCAACAAACGAACCGTAGTTGCCTATACCTATCATTTTGCTGGAGAGTCAAATGTCAAAAAAGAGTAGTTTGATTCAAAAATGGAATCATTTTTGGTTTGAATCAGTTGATTCGATTCGTCTCGACACATTTCGTGTTTGTATTGGTGTGACCTTTTTTATTTATATGCTTGGCTGGTGGCAATATGCTCCTGAGTGGTTGACTGAAAAAGGTTTTCATTTTTCTTCAGAAGCGTCTTACTGGTTTGCTCCGTTTGTTTTGCCGCCTCTTCCAATTGATTGGCTGCCGATTTTTGGGCTTATTTTATTTGGGTCTATTTTAGCTCTTATTTTTGGCTGGCATATACGTTGGGCTGCTTTGGTTGGGTTTGCCTCACTCTTTTATATTTGTCGTGCCGATCATATTACTGCTTTTACAATCAACAAACTTTTTTTGCTTTGTTTGCTGGTTTTGGCTGCAGCTCCTGAAGGAAAATACTGGCGATTAGGTCGGCGGCAAGGTAAAAAGCAGTCTGTGTGGCCTGTTCGAGTGCTTCAAATAACACTTGTCATTCAGTATGGAACAGCTGGTTTTTGCAAGGTGGTTCATGGTGATTGGTTGGACACGCCCTATGTGTTGTGGTCTCAAATACAAGGGCTTTATTGTACTGATATTGGTGCATGGATGTTGGAGAATTTGCCTAAATGGACTTGGGGAGGCTTTCAATATAGTGCGCTAGGCTTTGAGTTATTAGCACCGCTTCTTTTTATTTATAAACCCCTCCGGAAAGTGGGATTTGTTTGGGGATTTGGCTTTCAAATGATGATTGCAGCGACCATGCATCTGCTGATCTATTTCAGTCTGCAGATGCTGGTCTTTTACCTGCTTTTCTTTAAGGAAGAGACTCTTTTAAAACTACGCAAAAGAGTGATTGCTTAAAACTACTCTCCGAGTCGAATCAAACCTAATTCCGCTGTTTCAACTTCAAGACTTCTTGGATAAGTTGAAATCACTTCACGGTATGCTTTGATTGCTTTTTTAGGCTCATCTAAGAAACGTTCGTAAACAATTCCTATAGCACATTGAATAATGCTGGCATATTGGAAGTTAGGGTATTTTTTCAGTGTAGACTTAAATAGTTTGATGGCATTTTTTTCGTCTCCTAAGAGATGATAGATCGCGCCAGCAAAACTTAAGAAGTGTGGACTATAGCGAGCATCATTATAGTAGTCGCAGGCAAAGATGATTTTCTTCAAGTTTTTCTCTATCTTTTCTCTATATGCTTTCTTATTAGGAAGCATTTTTACAGTAGGAATAAAGAGCTGTTTAATTCGACGAGGTTCATTGTCATTGGTTAAAAGGGCTGCTGAACTTAAAAATTCATAAGCACGATTTGAGGAGTAGCTTAATATAAAGAAGACTCTGACATCTAAATCTTCGTCCACACCTGTTCCGATTTTATCTAATTCCCGACGGAGTCCGATCAATTCATAGCTAGGCATTTTTTCTAATTTGCCATTTTCGCCTTCACCCAAATCGATTTTAGTTTTGGCAGGCATGTTGAATTTTTTCTTGTCGAGTTTGTCTTTGGCAAGTAGTCCGCCTTGTGCTAGACCGACCCAGGTTTGTTGTTGTGGACCCCACACATTAATAGCGTATTCTGTTCCAATAGCTGTGATGTTGATGTCAGTTGATTTGATTTCAAACTCACCCAAGTAGTCTTTTTGAATACGGTTATAGATAGACCCTTCACGGATGGTGTACTCTGAATTAAATTCTCGAGACTTTGTGTTGAAGGCTAAGCTACCAGCAACCACATCAGATTTTTCTTTAATGCGCATTTGGTATTTATTAGGAACACCAAGGTCCATTTGGCTTTTACCTGTGGTTTTAATGCGTGCGCCAGGGCGAATTTGCATCCCTTTTTTGGCTTTCATCCAGCGAGCAGGTTTTCCAGGCTCTGGTTCTTGTTTGATACGAACATCCCCTTGAGTATGAATGATTTTTGGGAAGTAGGCTTCTTGAATAGGGCCTGGGACTTGAGCCATACCGGTTGGAGTAAACAACAGAGTGGCCAGTATAAGTAAAAAACCTTTGGAAAATATTGTTCGCATTGGCATGAGCCGTTTCTCCTTTTAGCTTACAATTTTAAAATTAGTTACTTGAAAATAAAGTGTGTCATGAGGGCGAACCATATCTCTAAAACCGACTCGTTTAGTTGCTATCAAGTCGGCACGCGGGATGGCGTTTCCCTCTTGTTGTGTGAATTTGAGTGTGAGTGCTTTGACATCGCACGCAACCGCTCCATCTTGTTTGATCACTTCGATGTTGGCTGTTGCTTCAAAAGTGGATTGTCCTGAGACAGTAGAGTGATTGCTTTGAATGAGTTGACTCGCCAAGCAAGTCATGGCATCGGCACATCCTATCCATTGCGTGATTCCCATCATAATAGGGTTGCCAGGGAAGTGCCCTTCTACAAAAGGGTGGTCATCAGGGTACGTGTAGATCGTTGTTCCAGATGTGCCATCGGAACTAACATTAGCTATGGCATCGGCAAACACCATTTCTTTGGGCTTCCAGCTAAAATCTTCTTTATTGATTGATTGTTCGTCATTAACTTGGGGTTTTTCTGTGACCTTTTTTTCATCTCGCTCTTCTTCTTTCATATCAGGAGAAAAGGCAAAGGCCATGATGTCGGTTTGGGCAACTTCTTGATTAGAGCTATCTAAGATTCTTCCAGTGAAGCGTCTAAAAGGCCCACGATCTTTATTGCGAATCGTATTTCCCTTAAGAGGGCTAGAAGCGCTGACTGAGCCGGTTCGTTTAAAATTGGTGATGCTTGAAAAATAAGCCATGGAATCAGGGGGCATGTCGGTTAAAAGAACAATCGATCCAAGGGCTAGAAATTCAGCAAACATGAAGGGAGAGTAGATTGGGTCTCCATTAGGGGCTTTTTCAAGAAAAATGTCCCGTCCCTTGGGGTCAGGTTGCTCTATTTTGAGGTTGATCTCGGCTTGAGCCCCTTTTTCTGTTTCTGAACGGTCAACCGTATCAAGCAGCAGATTGCGCCCCCGATGCGGCAGAAATTGGATGAGTTCATTGCCTGTGAGTTGATCTAAATCCATAGAGGCAATCTTATTGCAACTCAACGATTAAAGCAACATTTTTATAGGTAAAATAGGCCTTGGTTTGGTATGATCTGACCCCTAAATAAAGAACAAAGGAGTACTAATATGGGTCAAAAATTGAGAATTCGTAGAAAAAAACAACGGGCTAAAGCACGTATCAAACGTCAGAAAAAAGTAGCTAGCAGCAAAAAGAAAGCAAGCTAGTTTTAAATGTTGTGCCTGACTTGAGTTGTAATCGAGTCAGGCGAGCTTAATCTGCCACGTGTTTTGCTTCATTTTTTTGATATAATAAGAATATAAGGATGTGGAGAAAAATGAGTAAAGAAGAAGAGTGGCAAGATGATTTAGCTAAATTTGTTAAAGATAAATTTGGGATCAATCCGTTTCCGGATCAACCTCAACCCCAAGAAAATAAGCAAGAACCTGCTCCGCCTCCATCCCCTGAATTTCATTTTAAATTTGACTATACGCCAAAGCAAGTCAAAGAGCATTTGGACAAATATGTCATTCAACAAGATGATGCTAAAAAAGTTCTTTCTGTTGCTGTGTGTGATCACTATCGCCATGTTCAACGGTGCCATCGTGAAAAACATTGCGGCCATTATTCAAAACAAAATGTGGTTTTAACAGGGCCAACAGGTGTCGGTAAAACTTATTTGATTAAAGTGATTGCTGAGTTGATTGGCGTTCCTTTTGTGAAAGCTGATGCCACCAAGTTTAGTGAAACCGGTTATGTGGGTGGGGATGTTGAAGATTTAGTCCGTGATTTGATCCACAAAGCCAATGGCAATTTAGAGTTAGCTCAATACGGGATTATTTATTTAGATGAGATTGACAAGATTGCTTCTATGAGCCAGCAATCAGGTAAGGATGTGAGTGGGACAGGTGTGCAGCGAGGGTTGCTTAAGTTAATGGAAGAGACCGATGTGCCAACCAAGAGTCCGCTTGATATGGCTTCTCAAATTCAATCGATGATGGAAATGCAGCAAAATAAAAAGAAAGACAAAACCATTAACACGCGGCACATACTCTTTATTGTGAGTGGGGCGTTTGGTGGGATGAAAGAAGTTGTTCGCAATCGTTTGCGTCAATCCCATGCTGGTTTTGGGGCCAAATTGAGTTCGGTAGTGGCTTCAAGTTCTAAGCTTTTAAAAGAAGCGAAGACAGAAGATTTTATTGAGTATGGTTATGAACCTGAATTTATTGGGCGCTTGCCTGTTCGTGTTCATTGTGAAGAATTGACTAAAAAAGATCTGTTTTCTATTTTAAAAAATTCAGCAGGTTCAATCGTTAGGCAGATGCAAGATGCGTTTGCTGCTTATAATGTAGAGCTGCTCTTTTCTGATGACGGGTTGCATGAAATTGCAGAAAAAGCCTTACATGAAAAAACAGGGGCTCGCGGGTTGATCACTGTTTGTGAAAAAACCTTACGCGATTTTAAATTTGAAATTCCTTCTTCAGAGATTAAGCGATTTGTTGTGAACAAGCAGTTAGTGGATCATCCTGATGACGAATTAAAAAAGATGTTAGAAAATCCTTCCTACAGCGAAGAAGCTTTTTGGGCAGAACAACTCAAACAGAGAGATGTCAAAAAGTGAAGTTGTTAGATAACCTTTCTATTGTTTTAGAGCGCCCTCGCAGTGCCGGTAATATTGGGTCTGTGGCCCGTGCCATGAATAACACCGGCCTGACCCAACTCATCCTAATTGATCCTTGCGAATATTTGATTGAAGAGTGCTTTAAAATGGCCATGGGTTCTATTCAGATTGTTCAGAATGCACGCGTTGCCTCCAATATGACAGAAGCTTTAGAAGGGTTTCAGGTGGTGATTGGAACTTCTCGACGTCGAGGCCGTATCCGTAAAGCATTGTTAACCCCTCATGAAGTCGGTGAAAAAATTGTCTCCTCAGTTTCAGCCAATAAAGTGGCGCTTGTGTTTGGGAATGAAAAAGATGGGCTGAATAATGACGATCTTTTTAAGTGCGATTGGATTACGACTATTCCTGCCAGTTCCAAACAACCTTCGCTTAATTTAGCTCAGGCCGTGTTGATTTATGGGTATGAAACCTATGTTCAGAGTTTAGAGAAAAAGAATGGGGAGGCTTTAAAGTTGGGCCCTTCTGTGGCAAGTCTAGAATCTCGAGAAAAAATGTATGAGTTGATGAACCAAACATTATCTCGAATTGGTTTTTATGAACATGGAAGTCCTACAAATTTGATGCGGAGTTTGAAACAGCTTTTTGGTAAGTCTAACTTAAGTTCTCGAGATGTGCGGATTATAAAGGGGATTTTTTCGCAGATGAATCATGTTTTAGACCATGGAACTCCCGACGACCTTCCTTAGTATTGAGTGAATACCAGTTCACATAAACAAAATGTTCTTCCTGCTTTTTTGTTTTAGGTAATCTGATCACCATTTTTCCATCTTTAAGTTCCATCTCTCTTATCTGTTGATTTTCAGCAAAAAATTGTGAAAACCATTCCCCATCTTTAGGTGTTGAAACAAGATGTTTTTTTGATTCGATTTCGGATTGTTCTAAAACAAGGGTTGCTTTTGTTTCCTCTTCATCAGAGGCAAAGAGGAGGGCGGCTCCAGCATAAGGAGCAAGAGTTGTTATTAGGGTAAAAACCATGTTTATTGTAAATGTAAGGATGTTTTGTGCAGAAGTGAGCACCACGCTTAGTATGGTTATGACGAGTTTAAATGGAAATGTGATCAGTTCGGTCATTTTATGTCAGTCTATTTTGATTGAAGTGAAAAGTTTACAGCATCGATAGTTTGTTTGCTTGTCGAAATAAAACTAATTTGTTCTGGCTGGATATCTTTATTCTTTAACAATCTTTCGGCTATTATATGGGCTCTTCCTTTTCCTGTCTCTACATTTAAATTTAAAGAAGGGGTTGATTTAGTTTGTGGCGTTAAAAAGCGGTATCCTTTTTTATCGATTTTAATAGCCCATTGACTGGTGGAAGAAATACCTTTTTTTAGGCTGTTCTCTTGTAACGTTAATATGATGGATTCAGAAAAGCTTAGCCATTGTGCCATTTGATTTAACTTAGCTTTGTTGGCTTCAAAAGGAATTGGTTGCCAGTCAATAGACTCAATCTTATCTCCTACAATAGAGATATTGGCTTGATCTTTGTATTTATTATAGAGGGCTAGTACAGTATAAGTTGCCAGCGGGTCTTCCCAGTTTGACTGAAAAGGGAATTCTAGCTGAATCTGATTGTTTGAATCTTGCAAGAGCGATAATAAAAGAGGGGTGGCCATCCCTGTTTTTTCTTTGAGAGTATCTATGGCTGAGGTTTTCTCTCCTTTAAACTGGCTGAGTGTGATGTTCAGTTGCTTGTTCTCAAGTATGCCTGAAACAGTCCCTTTTATTTTTTGGTAGGGAATGAGTTTGTAGGTGTAAGGATAAAAGTTTTGAATGGGGAAATCCGAAAATTGAGCTTCTGACAGTGGGTTTGTATTGTTCCCATTTAAATGAATCGATGCAGCTGAATTTTTGACTTGTCCGATTAAAGACCATTCTGTTTCACCTGCAGAGTGGTTGATTTCAGCTTGGACTTTTTCGAGCGAGACTTGAAAAAGTGGAAAAACATATTTGTCTGAAAAAAGAAGCGTGGCATTTCTGATTGAGATACGTGGGCGTATTTTTTTCTCTTCTCCGAATGTTTGTTCAATTAAGTTATTTAAAGAGCGAAAGGCAAAATCATTGACTCTCCACCTTTTGGCGTGAGAGCGTTCTAGAATAAGGGTTGGTTTCCAGCAGTCTATCTTTAATTCAGGATGAACGTTCCATTCTAGTCTTGAGCATTGAAAAAGGGTTTCATTTCTTGCTTTTAAACTAAAGTTGAGAAGCTTTCCTTTTTTACGGTTTGAAAAATCTAAATCTGTTGAAACAAGGTAGTCGTCTTGTGGAAAAAACCGAGCGCTTGAAGCAAAAGTGATCAAAGATGAAAAGCCTTCAGGAATATTAAAAGAGATTTTTAGTTTTGGGAGTGTTCCTTTGAGCGAAAGTTGATTGATTTGAAAGGGGACCTCTTTTAAGGCGCGATTTTCCCAAACTTGTATTGTTCCATTTTCAATTTCAAGGCTGCTTCCTTGGTCTTGAAGAGTGGTTCCTATTTGAACCCATTTTTTCCAAGCCTCACTTTTTTGAACAAGTGTGACTTCTGGATTTTTTAGAACAATGCGCCCTGTTGAAAAGTGAACAAAGAGACTGTCTGCTTTTAGAAGAGGGTATTCAATGTTTTCTGAATCGATTATTAAAACATTGTTTAGTTTAAGGGACTGGCCCATAAAAGATTTTTTTTGATCACTTGATTCAATTTTAAGACCGATCTGATCTAATTGAGAGAAGAAATTTTTTTCGCTCAGTTGAGGGGTGATGAATTTGATATAGAAAACAACGCTCAAACCTAAAACAAAAAGGATCGAGAGAACGATTATTTTTGTTTGGCTTTTTCCCATAGTTTGTCCATTTCTTCTAAGTCGCACTCTTCTATTTTCTTGCCCTGTTCTTCAATTGCTTTTTCTACTTTGCGAAAGCGATCCATAAATTTGATCACGGTTTTGTGCAGCACATTTTCAGCTTCTAAACCAAGAAACCGAGAGAGATTGGTGACTGAAAATAAAAGATCCCCTACTTCTTCTTCAATGTGGGCCGCATCCTTTTTAATTAACGCGTCGCGTACTTCTGCCAGTTCTTCATCTACTTTGGCTAGAACAGGATCAATCTCATTCCAATCAAATCCAACTTTAGCGACTTTGCGTTGAACCTTGTGTGCTTTTTGTAGCGCTGGAAGTGCTTTAGGCACACCATCTACAACAGATTTGCGGTCTTCATACCCTTTTTCATCACGTTTGATTTTCTCCCATTGGGAGAGAGCTTGGTCTGCTGTTTCAAGCTTTTGGTCTGGCTTAAAGACATGGGGGTGGCGGTTTGTGAGTTTGTGTACAACATGATCAATCACGTCGTTCACATCAAATCTATTTTGCTCTTGTGCTATTTGGGAGTGAAAGATCACTTGAAGGAGCAAATCTCCCAGTTCTTCTTTCATCATGCGGTCATCTTTAGCATCAATGGCTTCAAAAAATTCGTAAGCTTCTTCGATGAGACAACTCTTAATTGATTCATGGGTTTGTTTTTTATCCCACGGACAACCATCAGGACCCCGCAAGGTTGCCATGAGTTGGATCAGGTCGTTGAAATCTTTTTTCTTTTCCATATTGAGGGAATTAGTTGGGTAAGAGGCCCACTAATTCTTCAGCTGATGCGGCATTTTTGACTGATTGATTGAAATCAGGTTGCCGACTGGCACGCGTGATTAAAGAAAGAGCGCGCAAGTGTTCTTCATCTGTTTGCAATAAGAGCAAGTAGAATAAGTGTGTTGGTTTTCCATCAGGGGATTCAAAGTCAATTCCTGTTTTTGAAATCCCTAAAAAGAGCGATGATTTTTTGACTAAGTTTGGGCTGCGACGGCGTGTGTGTAAGAAAGCAACGCCACCAGGTTGGGCGGTTGAAATCATTTGTTCGCGCTCAGCCAATCCAAATAAAAGCGTGTCTTTGTCTGAAACCACTCCTTTAGAGACAGCAAGGTCTGCCATTTCAGATAAAATTTCATGGCGTTTGGTTGCTTTGGTTTCAAGCAAGATATGATCTGCAGGCATTAAGTCTTTTAAGCCAATTTCTAATTGTTTTGGATCTGGGTGAATCGGTTGTGAACTGTCAAAAATCTTCTTCATCTTATTTTCCTTTTAAATTGCGAAAGAGCATCCTAGCGCAGTTTCTGCTATAATTCAAACCTTAAATCATGAACCCAATTAGCTTATATATTCACATCCCTTTTTGTACAAGTAAGTGCCATTATTGCAGCTTTAATTCGATTACTGGGAAGAGCCGTTATATGGCGCCCTATGTGACTGCTTTGCTGAAAGAGATGGCTTATTATGAGCTGTTACTAAAGGGCCGGCAGGTGACCACGCTTTTCTTTGGAGGAGGGACCCCTTCGCTTTTAAGTGGTGACCAGATTCAGGCATTGGTTGAGGCCGCACGCGACCGGTTTGAATGGGCTGCTGATGTTGAGGTTTCTTTGGAGTCGAATCCTGGAACACTTGATTTGGAAAAGCTGAAACAATATTACCAGGCAGGGGTGAATCGGATTAGTATGGGAGTGCAGTCGTTTGATTCAAAGGAGTTGCGTTGGTTGGGCCGCACGCATGGTGTGGATGAAGTGTTTGAAGGGGTAGCCAATATCAAGCAAGCAGGCTTTGACAATTTTAATTTAGATTTGATTTTTGGATTGCCGGAGCAGACTTTAAATGATTGGCAGCAAACCGTTGAACAAGCATTAAAGCTAGGCTCGACTCATATCTCTCTTTATCATTTAACCATTGAACCAGAATCAACTTTTGGAGATATCAAAAAATTACCTGATCCTTCGCAAGAAATGGGAGCCACTCTTTTTAACTGGACCAAGCAAAACTTAGAAGCTGCTGGATTTGAACAATATGAAATTAGCAACTATGCCCGAAAAGGGTATCGCTGTCGACACAACGAAACCTATTGGCAAAACAGAGATTCTATTGGTATTGGTGCCGGCGCCTGGACTTATTTTCAAGGAAAACGCTATTTACGCCCTAAAACCATTGAAGCGTACATAAAAGATGTAGAGAATCAAACTTTTGAACGTATAGAAGAAGAAACCTTAGACTTGAACGATTCAATTAAAGAAACCTTAGTCTTTGGCTTACGCACCAAAGATGGAGTAGACTTAAATCGCTTAGAAAAACGTTACAGCAGAAGTCTAGACAAAGAAACAGTCACTGCGATCGATCGATTAATTGATCAAGGCTTGCTCTTACAAGAAAAAGACCAATTACGTTTAACCAACAAAGGCTTTTTATTCGCCGACACCGTTGCCGTGGAATTAATATGACCGATACAGCTATTGAAATTCAAAATTTAGTGAAGTATTACAAAGACTTTAAAGCTTTGGATGGGATTAGTTTCTCAGTCAAAAAAGGAGAGTTCTTTGGTTTCTTAGGTCCAAACGGCGCCGGAAAAACAACCTCTATTTCAATTATCACTGGCTTGTGTAATCTCACTTCAGGCTCGGTGAAAGTTTTTGGTCATGATGTGGTTAAAGAGTATCGTCAGGCACGTCCGCTGATTGGTTTGTCTCCCCAAGATTTTAATTTTGATCCTTTTTTATCTGCTCGAGAAGTGCTGATTTTTCAGGCGGGCTATTATGGTGTCCCTCGAAAAAAATGCAAAGCGCGCGCCGAAGAAATGATTGAAATGTTTGATTTAGGGCAAGTCTATAAATTAGATTACCGCTCTCTTTCAGGAGGACAGAAGCGGCGCCTTTCTTTAGCACGAGCTTTAATGCATCAGCCACCGATTTTAATTTTAGATGAGCCTACCGCGGGTGTTGATATTGAGTTGCGCCATTTCTTATGGGATTTTCTGGCTGACCTAAATCGAAAAGGAACAACAATTTTACTCACAACTCACTACCTCGAAGAAGCGGAAAAATTGTGTGATCGAATAGGGGTTATCAATAAAGGTCAAATCGTTAAGTTGGAAAATAAAGATAAACTGATTCGAAGTATGGCTAAAGACACGATTCATATTCGTATCGGCACGCCGTGGCAAGAATTTAATTGGTTGAAAGAGTTTCAGTATCAACGAGAAGAAGAGACAGGCCGCATTAGTTTTTTTGAAAACAAAGAAAACCTAAGTAAAATTTTAAAACATTTTTATGATTCTAAGTCAGAAGTGATTGATTTGGAGATTGAAGAAACCACATTAGAGGATGTCTTTTTACAACTGACACAAAAAAAACAATGAGAAATATGGAGTCTTTTAAATCTTTAGTGTTGCGAGAAATATTACGTTTTTTACGTGTGTTTAAAGACACGCTTATTCCACCGGTTATTTCCTCGCTCTTATTTATCTTTATTTTTGGTCTCTCTCTCGGAAAACAGATTGCCGAGGTTAATTCAGTCCCTTATTTGCACTTTCTGATTCCTGGTTTGATTATGATGTCGGTAATTGACAGTTCATTTTCTAATACCTCTTCTTCACTTTTTCTTTCAAAGTGGGCATTTAACATTCAAGAAATCTTAATCTCACCTTTATCTTATATTGAAATGGTTTTGGCTTTGTTGATTGGGGGAGTCACTCGAGGCATGATTGTGGGCCTTTTGGTTTATGGCGTTTCCTCATTGTTTGTCTGGTTGCCACCTCATCAAATTTTTGTTGGGCTCTTCTTTCTTGTCTTTGTTTCCTCTATTTTTTCGTTACTTGGCATATTAGTGGCGGTTTTTGCCAAGGAGTTTGAGCATTTAACCATCTGGTCTACGTTTGTGATCACCCCGCTTATTTTTCTAGGAGGGGTTTTTCATTCCACCACCATGGCCCCCGCCTTTATCCAGTTCGTGACTAAGCTAAACCCTCTCTTTTATATGATCGATGGGCTCCGCTATGGTATTCTAGGTGTTCACGAAGCACCGTTAGCTGTTTCTATTTCAGTGGTTTTAACTTTTTTTGTCGCACTATTTATTTGGACAGTCCACCTATTTAAAATCGGTTACAAACTCAGGTCTTAATTTTGTACTTGCATCAGCCTTATTAAAATGGCATACTAAATGTGTACGTAAAACCGTACGTTTTTAAAAGCAGTTTAGGAGGAGTTATTATGTCAACACTTACGGCAACTAAAGCCAGACAAAATTTATATCAACTACTCAAAAAATCAATTACTCAGCACAAACCTGTTAAGATCACCTCTAAGTTAGGAAATACCATTCTTATTTCTGAAGAAGATTATGAGAGTCTTCTTGAAACATTGGAATTGTTATCGACAAAAGGTGTTTTAAAAGGAGTGCGTGAAGCTAAAGAAGATATTAAAAAGGGGCGTACTAAGTCGCTTAAAGATGTCTTTAAAAAATGAGTTCAACACCTTATGAGATTCGTATCACCCGCCGTGCTGAAAAAGATATTCTTAAATTAATTCCAAAGCTTAAAAAGAAACTCTATGACATTTTGGTTGAGGTTTTAGCAAAAGAGCCTTTTCAAGGAAAGAGATTGATCGGGGATTTAGAAGGTAGTTTTTCTTATCGTTTAAGCTATCAAGACCGAATTGTTTATAGTGTAGATAAAAAGAAAAAAATTATTTATATAGAGCGTGCCCGAACTCATTATGGAGAGTGATTAGCAAATGAAAATACAAAACCAAATATTATTGGCTGTGGTGTTAGGTTTAGTTGTAGGTCTTCTCTTAAATCTGTTTCAAGCGCCTGCTGAAATACATGGGGTTCTTGGGTGGATTGGAAAGCTCTTCATTCGTATGCTAAAAATGGTGACAGTGCCTCTGATTGTTGCCTCACTTATTGTTGGAGTTATTTCTTTAAAAACAACTGATAAGCTTAAAGCGATTGGTTTGAAAACGCTCTGTTATTACTTGGCTACAACAGCCATTGCTGTGGTGATTGGATTGGCAGTGGTGAATTTGATTCAGCCTGGCGTCGGGGTTGAAAATTTTGCTGAGATCGAAGGGGAGATGCCTGTTTTTGAGCGTAAGCCCATTGGCGATATGATCCTTGAGTTTGTGCCCGTAAATATCTTTTCTGCATTAGTTGATATGCAGTTTATCCCCATTATTTTATTTTCTTTAGTGATTGGTTTGATTTTAACGGCTCTTAAAACTAAAGGAAAACCAATCGCTGATTTGTTTGTTGCTTTAAATGCAGTGATGTTAAAACTAGTTGATTGGATTATGTTGCTGGCGCCGATTGGTGTGTTTGCTTTGCTTTCAAGTATTGTCGCTAAGCTCGGCTTTTCCATTTTTGTGACACTAGGTAAATATGTGATTGCCGTGTTAAGTGGATTAACCCTTCATGCGGTTGTGATTTTACCCCTCATCTTATTTTTCTTTGCTAAGCGAAGTCCTCTTGCCTATCTTAAAAATATGTTCCCAGCATTAAGTACGGCGTTTTCAACAGCAAGCAGTGCGGCAACGTTACCTGTAACTATGGAATGTGCAGAAAAAGAGGGAAAGGTTTCTAAAGAATCAGCTGGATTTGTGCTCCCGCTTGGTGCGACCATGAACATGGATGGAACCGCCATGTACGAAGCTGTCGCTGCTGTTTTTATTGCTCAAGTCTATGGCATTGCACTTACATTTGGTGATCAAATGATTATTGTTTTAACGGCAACCTTGTCTTCCATCGGCGCTGCAGCGGTTCCTTCAGCCGGATTAGTCACAATGGCGATCGTGCTCAAAGCAGTGGGCCTTCCTTTAGAAGGGATTGCTTTAGTTGTGGGTGTCGACCGTGTCTTAGATATGTGCCGAACCACCATCAATGTGTGGGGTGATTCGATTGGTGCCGCAGTCGTTGATTTTCAAATGGGTAAGAAATAATTAGTCCTTATTTGATGAGATCCGTTCATAAATCCAAGTCTTTACCACAGCTTGTCTAGAGATGTTTAGTTTCTTTGCTTCTTGGTCTAGGCGTTGGACCATCCAATCAGGGAAATCAACATTAACCCGTCTAACTACTGTAGCTTTTTTGAAATCTAAGAAAGGAGTTATGTCTTCTCCTTTTTCAAATTTAGCATCAAATTCTTTGGCTGTGATGGATTTTTTTCTAGTTCGTTTTTTTGACGTGCTTTTCATAAGTTTTTTCCCACCTTTTGTCTGCTCTATGGCAACTGATCATTCTGATTGAGTCTTCTCGCTTTGTAAAAATCACAATATAACACTTCTTTTTAAGAGTTCCTAAAAGCGCCCAGCGATTTTCACCCCGAACGTTTTTAGCTGGAACAATCAAGTGTGTTTCTTCCCATATTTTTTTTGCTTCTTCAAAATCAATACCATGCTTTTGCTTATTAACTTTACTCTTGGTTGCGTTATATTGAATCTCTAACATAAGAGAAGTATAACAGTTATACTATAAGTATACACGCTATTTGTTAGATTGGTTCTTTTGATAGAAAAGGGTTTGCGCTAAAGGTTTGAGAAGAAAGGGTGATATTATTTTTTGTACTTGAGGATGTTTTGACGGCCACCTTTTGTGACCCATTCCCCGGTTTCTTGGGTTTCTAGATCTAGGGTGACTTTGTCTGAAATCTTGCCAGGTTCTAAGTAGGGGTAAACGCGGTAGCGGCCTGGCCCGAGCTTGACCCCTTTAGCATTCTCACCTTTGTTTTGATAGATTGGAATTTTCCCTGAGCTTTCAATAATAAATCCTAAAGAAGAAGAGTTGCGTACTTTTTTAATCACAGCTCCACCTAGTTCAATGGTGAAAATTTCAGCTTCAACAGTGGGTGTGGGTTCGTCTCTTTTTTGCACCACTTTTCCTGTTACAGTAACGGTTCGAGCCTCTGTGATTGCAGGAAGAAGAAAGACAATTGCGATTAAAAGATAGAGTTTATTCTTCATTAGGTTGCGTGAAATTGTCCCGTTCGAGTAAAAAGGGGTAGCTATCATCTGTGATAATAGGGTAATCAAAGTCTTCATGTGATGGATCTTTGGCATGGAGAATCTTCTTTTCCTTGGGCTTTTCGGTCTCTTCAGCCAGAGTGAGTGTGGCTGGAAAAAGTAGTAATAGGGCTAAAAGGAGTTTCATAGGCCTTTCCTCTAAGATTTGATTTTCTCTAACTTACGATATACCAGCTATTTCGTCAATAAGTAACTTTGTTAGCTTTTTCCTTTGACAAAGTGGGGGAAATGATCAAGAATATAGCGCTATTTTTGATTTTAAGAAATGAGGAAGATCATGAGTTTAGGATTGTTAGGAAAAAAGGTCGGAATGACCCAAATTTTTACTGAAGATGGTACGTGTGTGCCGGTTACTGTGGTTCAAGCAGGACCTTGCAAAGTACTTCAAAAGAAGACAGATGAAAAAGAAGCGTATACTGCGGTTCAAGTTGGTTTTCAAGAAAAGAAAGAAAGCCGCACTTCAAAACCTCTTCTAGGACATTTTAAGAAATATAAAGCGACTCCAACTCGATATTTGCATGAGTTTCGTGTGACACCTGAAGAGTTAGGTAAACTCGAAGATGGCTCAGACATCAAAGCAGATATTTTTGAAGTCGGTAAACACGTTGATGTGATTGGAACGTCAAAAGGCCGTGGTTTTACTGGGGTCATGAAACGTTACAATTTTGCTGGAGCCCCTGCGGGTCACGGAACACACGAAGCGTTTCGTCATCCTGGTTCAGTTGGACAAGCAAGTACACCGGGTCGTGTTTTCAAAGGACAAAAAATGCCAGGTCGTTATGGTAATGCGCAAATCACCACACAAAGTTTACAGGTGGTGGACATTGACCCAGATAAAAATCTGATGTTAATTAAAGGTGCGGTTCCTGGACCTAACGGTGGGTTTGTTGTGATTCAACACGCGGTTAAATATATCAACCGTAAAGAAAAACAAATTCAAGATAACAAAAGACCCGTTAATCCACTTAAAGCTTCCAAGCGTGGTGGTTGATCTTAGGTCATTCTGAGGCAAAGCCAAAGAAGTGATGTTTTGTAGGGCGGGTTTTTTAACCCGCCCTTTTTTTGTCTATTCCTCCTCTCTAACCCTAAGAGAGAAGCTGATTTCCCTTGTATATGTTAAGATTATATGGGTTAAAAATGAAAATTAAGAACAAAATTAATCTGTTGTTAATCACCTTACTGGGTCTTCCTTTTTGTTTAATCTCTTTTTTCTTTATTTCAAATGACTCTCGTCTGTTTGAAAAACAAATGGGCAACAACTATCTAAAAGAAGTTCAGAATAAAATGAATATTTTGGAAAGTGATATTCATTTTCATTTTGAGTTGATTCAGAGTTGGGCAAAAATGGATGTGATGCAGAGTCTGGTGATCAATGATAATGGCTCTGAGATAAATAGTTTCCTTGAGAACCTTCAAAATAGTTTTGAAGACTTTCCCTTTGCTTATTTGATCTGTTTGAACAAAGAGGGAAAAGTGGTTGCTTCAACAGATTCAAAGCTTATCGATGTGGATTTTTCTTCTTCTGAAATGTTTAAAGAAGTGATTAATGGTGTTCCCCGAGTCTCTAAGGTGGGATATGTTGAATCGATGTCTCGGCACAGTCTCGCTTTTTCAGCTCCAGTTCGATTTGGAAATCAGCCCTTGGGAGTTTTGTTTGGACTCAGCAAATGGGCTGTGTTTGTTGACTTTTTAAAACATGTTGAATCTGAAGAGCGATTTTATAATAAAAACAAGGTTGTTATTGCAAATGAACAGGGAGTCTGTCTGGTTTTTTCTGATCCAGAATTAAAACTTGAGAAAGATGTCTTAGAAAAATTAGCCGCAACAAAGTGGGCTCAATCAGGACGAGAAGGGTATCTTACAGAAAAATTAGCCAGTCAGCCAAATTTGTTTACAGTCTTTACTTCTAGCACTCGTTTTGGAGACCTCCCTAATTTAAATATTGGTTTAGTCAATATTGAAGATAAAGACAAACTATTTAGATCTAATTATTTAAAATCACTCATCTTTGGCGTTATTTTAATTAATATTTTAATTGTTTTATTCCTTGTTAGCACTTTTCTTTCTAGAAAAGTGACTTCTCCAATAGAAAAAATAGCTTTAGAAACAAAACGTATTGCTGAGGGGGGATCTGCTGAGGCCATTATTTATGAAAGCAAAGATGAAATTGGGGGATTGGTTGATTCGTTTAATAGAATGGCTGATAGTTTAAAGCAGTCAAAACAAGATCTCTCTGAAAATGAAAAAAAATATATGTCGTTAGTGAATAATATTCCTGGTGCTGTTTATCGTTTCTTAAATGATTCAAAAAGAACCTGTTTGTTTGCGAGTGATTCTATTGAAGAGATTTCTGGTTATGGGGCTTCAGACTTTGTTCAGAATAAGGTCAGAGATTATGCCAGTATGATTCATCCGGAAGATAAAGAAGCTGTTGCTAAAGGAGTTGAGCTTGGCGTTAAGATGCATCAACCCATTGTTCTTGATTATCGAATTATTAATAAAGATGGAAGGGTCCGCTGGATCCATGAAAAGGGACAAGCTATTTACCTGGATGAAAAGGTGGCTTACATCGATGGAGTGATTTTAGATGTGTCTGAATCTAAAGAAGTAGAAAAAGAGCTCCTGCAGGCACAAAAAATGGAGGAAATGGGGCGTTTGGCGGGTGGTATTGCTCATGATTTTAATAATCAGTTAACAGCGATATTGGGTTACAGCGAACTCTTGCTTGAGACCGTTGAAGAGCCTTCATTAAAGCAACAACTTCAAGAAATTATAGAAGCAGCAAACCGTTCTTCTAAAATAACAAGCCAACTTTTGTCATTTAGTCGAGGCGAATCTATTTTGCCGATCAATGTTGAGTTGAACAAGACTGTTCTTGAGGCAGATAAAATGCTTCGAGGATTATTAGCCAATAACATTGAGTTAATACTCTTTCCTGATGAGTCTTCTGGCGTTGTTAGAATCGATCCCTCACAAGTCGAGCGTCTGCTCATTAATTTGTGTGTCAATGCGAGTGATGCCATGGCTGAAGGGGGAAAGATTATTGTTGAGACAAAGAATGTAGAGATTGATTCTGAAATTGTTAAGGGACATCCTGATATGACGGCAGGAGAATTTGTGATGCTTTCGGTTACGGACACAGGTTCGGGTATTCCTAAAGAAATACAGACTAAAGTCTTTGACCCTTATTTCACAACTAAAGAAAAGGGAGTCGGTTTAGGGCTCTCAACTTGCTATGGCATTGTGAAACAAAATGGGGGTTTTATTAATTTTTATAGTGAAGTCGGAAAAGGAACTTCTTTCAAAGTTTATTTTCCAAGACGTGTTGAAAAAGCTGATGAAGTTGTGGAGTCAAAAGATCAACCCGATGTTTTTAGAGGAACTGAAGTGGTTCTTTTAGTCGAAGACGATGTTTCTATTAGAGAGTTGTCTTTAAGTGCTCTTAAGCGATTAGGCTATAAGGTGCTAACAGCTACAAATGGAGATGACGCGTTACGATTAGCTAAAAATGAACAAAAGATAGACCTTCTTTTTACAGATATGATGATGCCGATAATGGATGGGGCTCAACTTGCTCAGAAAATAAAGACAACCTTTCCTAATATTAGGTATTTGTTTACATCAGGTTATTCAGACAAAGCTTTTTTTGAAGTGGCTGGTATGAAAAACTCCTCTAATTTTTTGTCCAAGCCTTATTCAAATAAAGAGCTGAGCAAAAGAATCAGAGAAGCCTTAGACAACTAAACCTTCTGATTTATCCTAAAGCAATTGACGCAAAACATAAGAGAGAATACCCCCATGGCGGTAGTATTCGAGTTCTTGTGGGGTGTCGATTCGGGTGATCGCTTCAAATTCTTTGACCTTTTCATTGCCTTCCACACGAACAGTTAAGACTTTGCCGGTGGTTAAGTCAGTAACGCCTTCAATGGAGTAGGTCTCTTCGCCAGTTAAGCCTAAGCTCTTGGCTCCTTGGCCTGGTTTAAATTGGAGTGGGAGTACGCCCATCCCAACTAAGTTAGAGCGGTGAATCCGTTCATAGCTTTCAGCAATCACTGCGCTCACACCTAAAAGTTTGGTTCCTTTAGCTGCCCAGTCACGGCTTGAGCCGGTTCCGTATTCTTTTCCTGAGATGACAATCAACGGCACGTTTTCTTCTTTGTATTGCATGGCTGCATCATAGATGTAACATTCTTTGCCATCTGGAAAGTGACGGGTATAACCCCCTTCAGTTCCTGGAACTAATTGGTTTTTGATTCGGATGTTTCCAAATGTGCCGCGCATCATGACTTCGTGATTGCCGCGACGTGATCCATAGGAGTTAAAATCTTTGCGGTCCACTCCTTGAGATTTTAAATATTCAGTGGTTGGACTTTTTTCTGGAATAGCGCCGGCAGGGGAGATGTGGTCTGTGGTGACTGAGTCGCCAAGTAATGCCAGCACCCGTCCGTTTTTAATGTTGTTTAGTCTGCCTGCTTCAGCTGTGATTCCTTCAAAGAAAGGAGGTTTTTTAATGTAAGTTGATTTCTCATCCCATTCAAAGGTGTTGCCACTTGGGATTTGAATCGCTTGCCACAGCTCATCCCCTTTAAACACATCAGAATATTCTTTTGAGAATTGTTCTTTTGTGACAGAGCCTAAAATATTTTGAACCTCTTGTGTGCTGGGCCAAATGTCTTTTAAGAAAACATCGCTGCCATTGCTGTCTTGTCCGAGGGGTTCGTTATAAAGGTCAATATCCATACGGCCTGCAATGGCGTAAGCAACCACAAGTGGAGGCGAAGCAAGGTAGTTTGCTTTTACATTTGGATTGATGCGGCCTTCAAAGTTTCTATTTCCTGAAAGAACAGAAACAGCAACCAAGTTTTTTTCGTTAATTGCATTGCTGATCGCTTCAGGTAATGGGCCTGAGTTTCCAATACAAGTGGTGCAACCAAATCCAACTAAATGGAAATTAAGTTTTTCTAGGTCGCCTAACACATCTGCTTGTTCAAGATAATCCATGACCACTTTAGAACCTGGAGCCAAACTTGTTTTGACCCACGGCTTCACATTTAACCCTTTTTCAACCGCTTTACGTGCCACTAAACCTGCAGCAAGCAAAACAGCAGGGTTTGAAGTGTTGGTACAGCTGGTAATAGAAGCAATCACCACAGAACCTTGGTTGAGTTCATAATCATCTACTTTTGCACTTGCTTGAAGGTCGCTTCCATTAGCAAGATCCTTTAATGCTTTTTCAAAGGCAGGTTTAGAGTCTTTAAGTGCCACGCGATCTTGTGGGCGTTTGGGACCGGCTAAGCTTGGAACCACGCTCCCTAAATCAAGTTCGAGTGTGTCTGTAAAAACAGGATCAGGTGTGTCATCTGTTCGAAACAGGCCTTGAGCTTTGCTATAGGTTTCAGTCAGATCAATTTGTTCTTGTGAACGGCCTGTTAGCTTCATGTAGTCGAGAGTCATTTGATCAACAGGAAAAAATCCTACAGTGGCACCGTATTCAGGGGCCATGTTGGCGAGTGTGGCTTTGTCTGGTAACGATAATGAAGAGAGGCCCGTGCCATAAAACTCAACAAACTTTTCCACCACTCCTTTTTTACGGAGCATTTCAACGACTGTTAATACCAAGTCAGTGGCTGTGGCTCCTTCTGGTAATGAGCCTGTTAATTTAAAACCAATCACGTCTGGAATCAACATGGTGATGGGTTGCCCTAACATTGAGGCTTCTGCTTCAATGCCGCCGACACCCCATCCCACAACACCCAGGCCATTGATCATGGTCGTGTGTGAGTCGGTTCCAACTAGAGTATCTGGATAGGCAACAGTGCTACCGTTAATTTTTTTTGTGTAAACTACTTTGGCTAGGTATTCTAAATTGACCTGGTGCACAATCCCTGTTTCAGGAGGGACCACAGAAAAGTTTTGAAACGCTTGTTGGCCCCAACGTAAAAAGGTATAACGTTCTTTATTGCGTGAGTATTCGAGTTGACGGTTTTTTTCAAACGCATCTTTAGAACCAAAATAATCAACTTGAACCGAGTGGTCGATCACTAAGTCTGCTTGTTGAAGCGGGTTGATTTTGTCTGGGTTTCCACCCAGGTCTTTGATTGCTTCGCGCATGGTGGCTAAATCAACGACCGCAGGAACACCTGTAAAATCTTGCAAAAGAACGCGGGCGGTTCGAAAGGCAATCTCTTTGCGCTTGCCATTAGGTTCCCAATTTAAGACCGCTTTAATGTCTTCTTTATTCACCGTGAGGTTGTCTTCGTTTCGAAGCAAATTCTCTAACAAAATCTTAATAGTGAAAGGGATCCTCAATTTGGAATCAATTTGGTAGTAGGTATATTCAAGATTCCCAACTGTTAACTTTTTTTCGGTCTTAAAACTATCTAAACTCATTCTTCAAACCTCGCTTTGACACATTAATTTTGAGCCGGAATTATAGCTAAAATTGGGTGATATCGCAAAGTGATTCGAGGAGGAGGTTTAGTTGAGTAAATTTGTGATGTTTTGAGAGGCTTCTGGGATGTTGAAAGGCTTTTGTAAAAAGAGGGCAATAGGGCAGCATGTGGTGGATTGGGTCTCTTCTTCACTTGCCACAGCAGACATGATCACGATTTTACACTGCCCAAAGTGAGGGTGGGGTTTGAGGTCTTCTAATAAGTCTCGGCCATCTTTGTCTGGAAGGGCGAGGTCTAAGATCAGTACATCGGGTTCTAGCTTGGTAAAGATCTGTTGGGCATCATAGGCTGTAGCAGCAATGTCGACTTGGAACTCGCTTTTATCAGAGAAGGCTTCACTGAAAATTTGTAAGAGGCCTGGTTGGTCATCAACAACAAGGATTTTTTTCATAAGCTTAGTTTAGATGAACTTCTTTCCTTTGTGAACGATCAATTCCATTTCTTCGTCATTATTATAGAAATGAGGGGAGATGCGTAGAAAGCCCCTGCGAGTGGCACAGTAAATTTTTTCATTTAGAAACTGTTCGATCAGTTTATTGGGATCTTTGGTTGTTTTTAAAGCAACAATTCCAGAGCGCTCTTTAGGGTTTTCTGGGCTAATCAATTTTGTGTCAGGCCATTCTTTTTCAATAAGAGTGGTCAAGATTTGTGTGAGCGTGACAATTTTTTGGTGAATGGTTTCAATCCCTACTTCGAGTAAAAGTTCCAAAGAGGCATTTAAAGCATGAATACCTAAAACATTGTCGCTTCCTGCTTCAAACTTTTGTGCCCCTTCTTTCAAAGTGAAATCAATGTGATCAAAGTCGAGAGGGTTTTGCACGCTTTTCCAACCAATAATCGACGGTGTGACTTGATCCCAAACGCGTTTAGAGACATAGAAAAAAGCAGTTCCTTCGGGTCCGAGCAACCACTTGTGTGCATCGGCAGCTAAAAAATCAATGTGGCATTCTTCAACATTAATGGGAACAGCGCCACATCCTTGAATGCCATCCACACAAAATAAAACAGAGTTTGCTTGGCACCATTCGCCGATTTCTTTTAAAGGAGCGATCCAGCCACTTCCATATTGAACCGAGCTGATTGAAATCAGACGTGTTTTTTTATCAGCCAGTTTTTCAATTTCTTCAAAGAGGACTTTTCCGTTTTGAGTCGGAATTTGCCGTACTTCAACACCTTTCTTTTGAAGGTCTAGCCAAGGGTAGACATTGGCTGGAAATTCGCAGTCAGGAATCAGCAGGTTGTCTCCCTTGTTCCATTTGACTCCTTGGGCCACAAAGGCAAGTCCTGCTGAAGTGCTTGAGGTAAAGGCTATTTCTTCTGATGAAGAGGCGTGTATTAGCTTGGCGACATTGACTCGGGCGCGTGCGATTAAAGCATGCCATTTAGGGGCTGCTGTGTAGCCATGTTCTGAAGAGTCTGTCATAAACTGGTGAACCGCTTCTAAGGAGGTTTTAGGAAGAGGGCCCACAGCGGCATGGTTCACATAAGTCCAATTTTGTGTGACAGGAAACAGGTCTCTATATGATTTGTTTGTGCTCATGATGTTGAGATTGTATTTAAAGATCTGATTACTCGCAAGGGAGCTCTTCAAAGCTGCTCCTTTTTGGCCTATTTTCTCTGCTAAAAGTGCTTCATTTTGACTCAATTTCTGCCATCCAAAAGAGTTGAATAGTCGTAACTCTTTTATTTAGAGTTAGTTGTGATAGTGGTCTGCTCCTTGCTCTTTTAATAGGTAGAACAGGGAATATAAAGCAAGGAGATGCGTCAAAATGAATGAAGAAGTAGAGAAGGAAATTCAGGAGCCAACAGATTGGGAGTTGATCCAAGCGTTTCAAAAAGGAGATGATTCGGTGTTTGAGCCTCTGATTAAGAGATATCAAGAACGTCTTTTTAATACAGTGTTGGGATTGATTGGCAATCATCATGAAGCCGAAGATTTGTTCCAAGATGTGTTGGTTAAGATTTACAAAAAGTTGGGTGATTTTCGTGGGGATTCACGCTTTTTTACTTGGCTGTATCGTATCAGTGTGAACACAACATGGGATTACCTGAGAAAAAAGAGACGCAGACCCACGTTTTCTTTAGAAGCCGCTTTAGAAGAAAAGAGGATATCGACTATGAAACTGAAATCAAAAAATCCAAGTCCTAGAAGAGAAGCAGATGTTCAGGAACGTATTGGTCTTTTCAAACAAGTTTTGGCTCAGCTGAAACCAAACCACCAAGTGGTTTTGCAGTTAAAAGAGGTTGAAGGGTATTCTTACCAGGAGATAGCTGATATTTTGAAATGCTCTATTGGAACGGTTGAGTCGCGTCTTTTTCGGGCCCGTGCTCAATTGAGAAAAAATTTGGAGCCTTTATTAAGCTTATGATAAAAAGTGCAACGTGTTCTCAGGTTAGACGATTATTTAGTTCTCTTAGGGATGAGTGGCTTTATCCTGAAGAAGAGCAGAATGTGCATGCTCATTTAAAAATGTGTAAGGCCTGTGAACGAGAATGGTATCTTTATAATGAAGCTTTAGATTGGTTAAGGGAGTCTACTTCAAAAACAGTGGAGTCTGTATCAGCAACGGTGTGGAGTCGATTTAAAGAAGATAGGGCCGAGAATAAAAAAGAATGGTTGCAACAATATTATTATGAAAAACAAATTATTCCTCTGCGTTGGTCTACTGCTTTTGCATTAGGTGTGGCGGTGACATTGTTAGCTGTGGTTTTCTTAAATGGACAAGATGAAATTCAAAACTTAGCGGTTCAATCATTTTTAACTCAAGATCAATTTGGAAAGGTGGTGAGTCTTTTTTAGTTATGAAACCTAAAATAGTGGCAACATTGCTTTCAGTCGTTATCTTTAGCCTTGGTTTAACAGGGGGCTTTTTTCTAGATAGACTTTGCTTTCAAAAAGGAAAGGTCTCTCATTATAAGCATTTTAAAAAATTTATGGGGCCGAAGCGGTTTGACCAGATTCAGACTCATTTACAAAAGAAATTTACTAAGGAGCTGTTATTGACTTCAGATCAGCAAGAGACGTTGAAAGCTATTTTTGATCAGCGTATGACTGTGATGAAATTAACAGTAAAAGAACATGATCAAGAGCTTGAGTCTTTAAAAGAAACCACTCGAGATCAGATCCGTAAAATGCTTACCAGCGACCAGAAGGTCAAGTTTAATCAGATGGTCAAAGAGTATAAGGCCAAGCGGGCTCGTTGGAAAAAATAGGGCTCCTCCTCGGAAAAAGTGATTTTTTTACTTGCGTTCAAAATAGTCTGTGCTAGAATCTCCGTCAGTGAATCATCCTTAACGCTTATAATGGAGGTGCCGCATGGCCGAACTAGTAAAAAAAGTAGGGATTAAACGGGAATCCGGATGGTTGTACTTCATCGACCAAGATGGAGATATCTCACGTGTCAAAATGAAACGTGGTGGAACTAAGAAAAAAACTAAAAAGACTAAAGCAAAAGCTAAGCCTAAGGCAAAAGCTAAAGCCAAACCAAAAGCTAAAGCTAAATCAGCTGCTAAAAGTAAGGCAAAAGCTAAAACTAAAGCTAAAGCCAAGCCAAAAGCAAAAGCTAAGCCAAAAGCTAAAGCTAAAAAGAAAAGATAGTTTAAGAGCTCTTGCTCTTTCAAAAAGGCCTGTTTTTCTCAAAAAACAGGCCTTTTTTATTCTTCCCCTTTTTGGGGTTCTATCGTAAAATACACCTATGAAAAATAAAGTCTTAGCTCTTATTTTTTCCCTTTTCTTAGTCAGTTCTACATTTGTTTCAAGTCCTGTCTATGGCCAAACCTCTGCTGAAGCAGGGTCTTCTCAACAAAGCATTTGTTGTAAAGTCTCACATTCTGTTGGTTATTTTATTACTTTACCTTTTGTCTGTTTAGCTAAGGGAGTGTGTGATGCAGGTAAGCGTGTGATTGGGCTTGCTGCTCTACCTGTGGTTATTTTGACGGTCCCTTTTGAAATGTTTCATGACTTGCTTGCGGCTAAACACGAAGTCGTTAAGAGCGTCTCTCCTGTAGAAAAGCCAATAGTAAAATGAACTCAATCGCGGTTTTAATTGGTGTCTTAGTTGGAATCATTGCCGCAGTCTTGATCTACATTCCCTTAATCCAAAAGAAATGTCCTTTTTGTCAGAAGAAAATTCCTAAGAAAGCCACTCGCTGCACGCACTGTTTTATTAAACTTCCAGAAGTACCAGCCTCTAAATAATGAATAGAGCTCTTCTTTTTAGCCTTCTTTCTTTTATCTTTTTTGCCCCTCCTGTTTTTTCTCAATATAAACGTGAGACCGAACCTCAAACAGACAAAATGATTGAGAAAGATCAGGAAACCCGTCGTGAGAATGTGCGTGAATGGAAGAAGAAGAATGAAGAACAGGTAGCATTTGATTCAGATGCTCAGATTGCCAGCCGCGTTCGTACTGCACTGATTTTATCTCAAGAAATATTTGATGCTTTTTTATCTGTTCGTGTTGAAGGAGGCATTGTTTTTTTAACAGGCCGCTTACTCTCTGAACAGGAAAAACAATTAGCTTTAAACACAATTTATGGCGTAGAAGGGGTTTTGAGTGTAGAGACAGACCTCATTGTTAAATCCCTTTCTTCAGAAGATGGTGCTGAGTTAGAAGCGCTTCGTGATAAAACCGCTCTTGATCCGGCAAAACCGTTTTTTATTTCCCCTCAAAAGAAGCCGACTTTAAAGCCTCCGGGACCCACAACTTCAGAAAAACTGGCTGAAAGAATGCGAATCCAACAAGACAAAGTTAAAAAAGACCGGCAGATTAAAAAAGATGTTCAGTTTGCGATCCGCATGGCGGTTGATCTGACCCGAGTTCAAGGGGTCTACGTCTCTGTTTCTCAGGGGGGTGTCACCCTCTCTGGCGTGGTGGCAGATAATTTCGTTCGCCGCCAGGCCGAACGAGCGGCTCGCTCTATCTCAGGTGTCAAATCTGTCATCAATCAAATCCAGGTTCGATAAAAATCCTAAGCTCTTGACAATGCGCGACAAACATGATATGTTTGTATCTTAAATTTTAGGAGCTTTAGGATGTTTTTAAGCAAACAAAATACTTTATTTCGGTCATTTTCACTGCTTGTGTTGGTTGTTTTCACAAGTGTGGATCTTCTTTGGGGAAAAGCAGGTTCTTTTCTCTCAAAAGAGCCGGTTCACCTTTCTCCGGCATCGGTTGTTCAATCAAGTTCGCCTGCTAAAAGTCTTCCTAATACGCCAGATTTGAGGGGGGCGTTTGATCAAGTCTATCAAGAGCTTTTGGCAAAAGCTGAAAAAG
>JAJCYG010000046.1 GCA_029263055.1 Actinomycetes bacterium | reverse complement strand
TTGGAAGCGGAGATGCGCGAGAGCTTCCGGGCCAACCAGACGCGCCTGGAGTCGCGAGACATCGGCACGTGGCTGTCCACCAAGATCATGCCGGCGCTCAACGCCGTCTCCCTGCGTGAGCGCGGTGGCGTCGACTTCGTCATGCGTGACCAGGTCGCGATGTTTCATCGTATCAAGGCGGCGATTCGCAAAGTGTCCGCGCACCTCATGTTTGAGATGCAGGCGCTGCGCAACGATGAGGCCGTCGAAGCGATTCTCCACGCGATCAATGCCGAGGCCGAGGCGCAGGCGGAAGAGGTAGAGGCTGCCCTGGACGCCAACGATATCGGCGGCCGTGGCTTCCGTACGAAGCACAAACAGTGCGACGCGATGCTCGACAAGGTCGAGGCCTACGAGAAGTTGCTTGACCGCAAGCTCGACGAGATGCGCGCCAAGCTGACTGACCTGTCCGCGGCCTCGGCCGAGGCGGCCATCATGGCCGATGCAAAGGCAGCCGAGGAGAGAGCCTCCAAGAAGAACGGCGGCGCAGACAAGTAGGGAGTACGCACCCGCCCCGCGCTCACCGACAGTCGGTGGGCGCGGTGGGGTGAATCCTCACCAACCACCACAACCACGAAGGACAAACCACCATGGCTATCATCAACCCCCGTATCGCTCACGCCAACGCTTTTAGCCTCCGTGCCCGGAGCTTCGACGGCACCTTGCAGTGGGGCATCGCCCCGATCATCATCACCGGCGTCCACGGCACCGGCAAGACTGCCGTAGGTAAAGCACTCGCCCGCTACATGGGCTTCGGTGCTGCGTCTGGCGGTTTCATGCATCCCATGAACCCCAGCACCATGGACCCGGGCGACGTGGGCGGTATCCCGTTCCCTTCGCAGTGCGGCACCTTCTTTCGTAGACTCCCGCCCGAGTTCGTTCACCTGGCCAACGCCGCGAAGCGGGCCATGATCATCATTGACGAGTTTGGCGACGCACCGCCGGCCGTCCAGGCGCCGCTACAAAGCATGCTCAACGAAAGGCAGTGCGGCGACGCGACGCTTGCGGGCAGCGTGCGGTTCATGCTCTTCGCCAACCCCACGGAGATCTCCACCAACGGCTACGACAAATCAATGCCCGTCGCCAACCGCATGGGGCACAGCGACGTCACCTTCGGTGACGAAGAGGTAGACGCGTGGCTGCGCTGGCACGCTGCGGGTGGAACCATGCAGGGAGAGCCCACGCCCATCGACGCCGACGCCGAGGAGGCGCGGGTGCTAGCCGCATGGGACGACGCCGACGCCGACTCACGGGCGCGCTGGGGCGCCTTCATGGCCATGAAGCGCAAGGACGGCCTACTGGTCATCCCGGACCTCGGCTCTCCCGAGGCATCCAAGGCTCACGTCACGCCGCGCACCGCGGATATGGCCGGACTCGCGCTCACCGGGAGCTACGTCCACGGGCTCGACGACAACGAGACCGACGAGTTCATGAGCATGTTCGTTGGCAAGTCGTTGATCAAAGAGTTCGCCGCATGGCGCCGCGAGAACGAACTGCCCGACTTCCGGGCCATCGTCGCAGGCACTGAGGCCTGGACGCACAACCGCCAGCGCCCCGACCTCACGCGTATGGTCCTCAACGGGTGCGTGTCGATCACCAAGACCCACGAAGAAGCCGCGCGCGTGTGGGACCTCATGGCCGCCATCGCCGACAGTGAACCAGGCATCCTGGCCACCACGGTGGATGTCTTGGCCACCAAGCCTGGCCGTCTCGGAAAGGGCAGCGAGTCGCGCCGCAAGGTGCTCGCCCAGTTCAGCGGTGCAAGCCGTCTCATCCAGCAGGTGCTCGCCGAGAGCGCCGCAGCCTAAGAAAGGAACACCAACCACATGGCTATCAAAATCGCTGACCTCAACCCCTCGCAGATCTTCAAGTTTGCGCAGGAGGTCGTAATCGAAGTGCTCCCGTTTGTGCGCGCCAAGGTCGACGCACTCATCCCCGTGGAGACCATGAAGGTGGAGACGCTCGCAACGTCGCAGCGTCTCGTGTGCTTCTACAATCCGGAGTACGTCAAGTCGAAGGGTATCGCTGGGCTGGCCGGTGTCATCCTTCACGAGATCGGTCACCCCATGAACGACCACTACGCGAGAGCAGAACGGGCCGGCGCCGTCGGCAGCCCCAAGCTCGCGCACCTGTGGAACCTCTGCGCCGACGCGGAGATCAATCAGAACCAACCCGAGGCGCTGCCACTACCCGACAACGCCGTGTACCCGTACAACCTCCCCGTCCCCCAGGAGAACGGGAAGCTCGCCGAGGAGTACTACGCCGTATGCCTCCGCGAACTACTCAAGCAAGAAGAAGAAGAGGAAGCCCAGCAGGACCAGGACCCGGACCAGGACCAGGACCAGGACCAGGACGGCGCCGCTGGAGAGCCGGAAAGCGGCGACAGCGACGACGGCACCCCGGAGGAGGACCAAGACGACGGCGCCCCTGGGGACGACGGAGAGCCCCAGGAGGGCGGCACGGAAGATGGAGACGGGGACGGCCAGGGCGACGGCCAGGAGGGCGATGGAGAGCCCCAGGACGGCGCCAGCAGTGACCAGGGCGACCAGGAGGGCGACGCCGAGGCCCAGGGCAGCGGCCAGGGAGAGCCCTCAGACGGCCCCGAGGGCGACGCTGGCCAGGGCAGCGGCCAGGGAGAGCCCCAGGCCACGGACGGCCAGGGAGACGGCCAGGGAGAGCCGCAGGAGAGCCCGCCTGTAGAGCCGGGCTGTGGCGGCTGTGGCTCGTGCAGCGGGAACAAGGTCGAAGGCGAGACGGACGACGGCACGTACGAAGGTATGGGCAGGTCAGACGCAGAGATGGATGCGATTCGCGAAGAGGTCGCGAAGGAAATCCACAAGGCCGACGCCGACGAAGCTGGCAGCGTGCCAGGGGCATGGAAGATGTGGGCCGACAACATACTCAAGCCGACGCAGGTGCGCTGGGAAGACGAACTGTCTCGCCTGGTACGCAACGGCTTCGCACACCGGCGCGGTCTCGTCGACTACAAGTCGGACAGGCCGAGTCGTCGACAAGCCGGCATCGGCTTCGGGCCACGCTCACCCATGCTCCCGCGCATGTTCGCCCCGATGCCGGAGACGGTCTTCGTAGCGGACGTGTCCTACAGCATGCACGGGTTGATTGAGCCCGTCATGGCGCAGACACAAGGGGTGCTCAAGGCACTGGGGGGCGCCGTGCGCTTCGGTACCTTCGACGCGCAGATGAGTGAGCTTCGACGCGTGCGCAACATCGACGACTGCCTCAAGAACCTCATCGGCGGAGGAGGCACGAGCTTCGTGCCTGTGTTCGATGCGGTGTCCAAGGCGAAGCCCAAGCCGCAGCTACTCATCATCGGCACGGACGCCGTTGGTGCTGCGCCGGAAAGGGAGCCCCACGGCATGACTGTCCTGTGGGTCATCATCAGCAAGGACAAGAACAAGCGGCCCTGGGTCGAAGGTGACCGCAGCAGAAAGATCTCCTGGGGGCGCTACATGTATATCGACCCCGAGACACTGCAAGCCACGAAGGCCGCGTAG
>JAJCYG010000045.1 GCA_029263055.1 Actinomycetes bacterium | reverse complement strand
AGTCAGATGCTCTAACCAACTGAGCTACACCCACCACAAAGAGATAATTCTAAAATTGGAGCGAGCGATGGGATTCGAACCCACGACAATCACGTTGGCAACGTGAGGCTCTACCACTGAGCTACGCTCGCATTAATAGCTTCTAAAGCTATTGAGAAGGACGTATGGTACTAAAACAGACCGTATTATTCTATAAAAATTCACTAGTGCCGAAACACGAGTGAGTAACAACAAAATGGTGCGCTCGGCAGGACTCGAACCTGCAACCCTTTGGTTCGAAGCCAAATACTCTATCCAGTTGAGCCACGAGCGCACAAAAAATTTCAAAATAACGAACCAACGATCTTTTTTGGAAGTAGGGTGCCTGAGATGCAAGGCGCAGACAATAAATTTGGGTGAAGACGTATCGTTAAATACGTCGAAGTCAAATTTATTGGCTGCAACGCCGCAGATCAGGTATCCTACTTCCAAAAAAGTGGGCCATGAAGGAGTTGAACCTTCAACCTTGACATTAAGAGTGTCCTGCTCTGCCAATTGAGCTAATGGCCCGAAATCGTCGTAAGTCTACTTTACCTTTTTTTTGTTTTCAAGCAAAAGAACCGGGACCACAATGTCATGAATAATACAGGGAACTAAAACTGCAATTAACAAGATGACAAAGATGACGCCAATATGTTGCAACCAGTCCACAAATCCAAATGAAATTAAATAAAATAGAGCGGCCGCGCAACTCACAAGCACATGTGCTGAATGTGAAAAAATAGTGCTTTTCTCGACGGTTTCAGCGGCTAAACATCCACCCATAATTCCAATCAAAACAAAGGGGATGACAAGTCCTGGATGTTCAATGATGCAGATATGAAGGTGCATATCTTGATGGAGTAAAAGGCCTCCTAAATAAGGAATTAAAATATCTCCAATACTACAAACAGGGACTGTGGCAAAAATGCCGACAAGAACTGCTTTCCATAATTTTTTTTCGTGTGTCCAAAACATAGCTGAAATCGCGATGGCGCTAAATAAAAGATGAGTGGGATGCAAAATATGAAAGAGTCCTGAAGAAGCCTCAATCACTTGTTGCGTGTTGCCTTGAAGAAAGACTTCTGAAAAGAGGGCAGCAAAACCAATGGCAACTAAGGCACTAAAAATAGAGTAAGGAAAATGGATTCTTAGTTCTTCTTTAACACTCGGTAAATGTTGGTGATCACAATTGTCAATTTTTTTCATCGGGCCATTATACCCAAATTTCCCTTGCTTCCCAGTCAAAATATGGCATAATTTTCGATCCCAGGCAATTTTATCACTTATTCTATCTACATTGTCGGGGTGTAGCGAAGCTTGGTTATCGCGCCTGCTTTGGGAGCAGGAGACCCTCAGTTCGAATCTGAGCACCCCGACCATTTTTAAATCCTTCTATTCAAGCGCTTTAACTAAAATACTTATTGTTGACACTGTTTCTTTATTTTGATAAACTAATTTTTCTTTTAAAGGAAGAATATGTCTCCAGTAAAGGGCAAACCTAAAGTAATTTAGGGGCGCAAAGTGACAGTCCCGGCTTGTCAAAGAGGTCGGGAGGCTGAGCTACCTGGTGAAAGGTGCTTGGCCTATGTTTAAAAATAGCCTGCAATTTCGGCTCATCTCTGCTCTGTTGATTGTTTGTCTGAGTTTCTCAGCACAAACAACAAGAAAACCTCTCTATTATTTAGCTCCGGACACCTCTTTCATTACTCAGCTTCCTTTTGAATTTTCTGATACTTTTTTAATAGGTCTAGTAAGAGCAATGCGTGCGGCACAGCTTCGTAATAAGTTAGCTGACTCTAAAAGTTCTTTTCTTTGGGAAAAGCTAAAGAAGATAGCTGAAGAATCTCAATTTGGATTACCTGCAGAGTTTAAATTTTTAGGTTTTCGCCAATATCATAAAGATAAAATGGAGGACGTTTTTCTTTACGAAGTCAGTTTTGAAGGCAAAGAATATGTGATTGTGGTGGGAGATAAAAATATTTTATTAAAGGGAAGAGAAAAGGGTCTCTTATTGCCTCTCCCAAAAGTAGAAAAAAGTCTTTCGGCAGAGGTTTATCAAATAGAGCTTTATTCGCGAGAACAGTTTGAAAAGGAAAAAGACTGGTATTTGTATTTTCGATATAAAATCGGAACAGCTCTTTTAATGGGATCAGACTTTATTAGCAGAGCGCCAAAAGTTGTTCTTAAAAACTACTCTCTAGAAAGAAATAGTGAAGTCGTGGATCAACCTGTTGGATACATTGAGCCAGCATTGCAGGAATTATACCAAGGCCTTATTGAAGATTCATCGTTTGACTTAAGAGGTTATTTAAAGCACCCCCGATTTAGAGTGGTTAAAAACAACCAAAGAGCTCTTCGACCGAAATCAAACTCAATGACTGGTTTAGAAGTAAACTTTATCTCTCCCTTTACCTTGAAACCTGCTAAAAAAGAAAATCAAGAAATAGATCTACCAAAAGTGTTGCTCGATCCTAATATTTTAGAGATAAACGAATATCAAAAGAAAATAGGTCTTGAATTCTTTGCCCGATATAGTTTGAGGCAAATGATGCATCAAAAGCTTTATGGAGTTGATGATCCGACTGTGCGAGAAACATTGGTTCTTTTAGATTGTCTTCGAGATTATGTGACATTAGATGCTCAACAACAGTATTTTTTGATTCCTGTTTTAAAAAAAGTATTGCCTGATAACCAGCACTTTATCATTAGTTTGATGGAAGAGATGGCTAAAGAAAAGCAGCCTAGAATAACAGACCAAAGAGTTCAAAAAGTTATTCAATTTGTAGAAAGAATGGTTCTAAAAAAGAAAGGATCGGGCAGAGCTAGGCGTCCTCCTACGACTGGTCCTATAAAAAGAGTGCGGCCTGGTACTGAAAGAGTGGTTAAAAAACCTCAACAGGCAGATCTAAACAAACCAGCAAGTAGGCGAAGAGGAACAGATCGTTTTAAGAAAAAGGGATCTCCAAAAACTGGAGGATTTTCTCGGAGACATCCTTTGTTTAAAGAGACTTGGGAGAAATGGGTCGAAATTGATGCACCTGATTTTGATCTCTGGAGATTTTTTGATACGGTTCCTGATTTGTCTCCTAAGTTAAAATTAGAATCTTTGGTCATTTCATTAACTCGATACTCTGAACTCTCCAATCCATTGAAACGATTTCTTGGAGAATTAGAAGGACTTGAAGGAAGTCAGTCGGAATCGCTTAAAAAAATATTTAAAAAGGGGACTCAAACTTTAGATGAATGTTTGAAAGGGGCTCGAATCAGACAGTCTAATTATTTACAGCTAAGAAAGCTTATTTTTGATTCAATGTATCAAGTTGTTATTGATGTCGATCCTACCCAAGACCAATATGCGGCCCACTTCTTTTTTAAGAAATTGCTCCTTGATTACAACGAAAATCCAGATAAGAAGATCTCATCTCATCATATGGTGGCTCACTTTTTTGATGAATCATTAGCTTACACTAAATATTTGATTCAAAAAGCTGATTCAGAAGAGAACAGTGGTGATAAAAAAGAAGCTTACAGAAGGGTTCTTCGATTTATTGGAGGTGTGAGACATGGGTTGTCTGGCCTCAGACGTTTAGATTTTCCTCATCGATTTTTTGATCAGATAGCTAAAAAAGAAGAAGAGGTTAATAAAAAGAATGAGAGTCTTTCAGGAGAGGTTTCTATTGAGCAAGATGATCCATTCTTTCTAAGGCCATTGGCTCATTTTATGCAATTATTAGATGGAGCTACTCAAAGAAAGAGATCTCAAGAAAAGGCAATTCAAGAAATTAAATTAGACTCTGAGTTTACTTTTAAAATTTTTGAAGACCTTTATGAAGAGAGTTCGTTTGACGAACTGATTCGTTACTTTAGCGTTAATCCTATGTCGGGTCAGCGTAATGTCGCTTTTAAGCATGATAAACTCCGTCTAGTGGCTAAACTTGTTCGCTTTTCAAAAGGGGACACTTCAACAGCACTCCAACTCTTAAGATATTACAGTGAGTTAAAGAAAAAAAGAAAATTGATGAAAGACTTCACTGCTTTTTTACAAGCTTCAGTTGAAAAGTCATTCTCTGATGATGTGGCAAAAATACTAACAGATGCGGCTGTGTTTCGATTGGAAAATGGAGAAGGCTTTCATAAGGAACATTTCTTTCAGATGCTACTACATGTGTCAAAGTTCTTCAGGTTGTCGCTCACTGAAACAAAACTCTATAATTATATAGAAACGCTTATTAAAGAAGAAGAGGGCACCTATCAATTTAAATTAGCACTTAAAAAGTTTAAAAGACGGGCTCCTGTGATAAAGGGCTTGAATGTTGATGAAAGAGAATCTATTTCAAAGCTTTTTGATTGGTATTTAAAAATGCTTTATTTTGTCCAAGAATCTGATTTGGAGCCTTATTTAATTAAAAAAGACCTTGAAGAGAAATTGAGAGAACGGATTGATAAAAGGCTTGAAAATATCTCTGCAAGAGAGAGTCAAAGTGGCCTTAGGCGCCGCGCTTCAAGTCTACTTACGTTTGGAGAATCTTTTTCCATAGAATTTGAAACAAACATAGAACGCCCCTTTTTAGAGGGAATCGACTATTTGCTTTCAAGAAATTATGTTCAAGGCGTTGAGAAAATAACTGCTGTCATGAAATTGATTTTAAAAGAGTATAAGAATGCTCGTATGGTTTATAGACATGATAATATTGAAGGAAAAGGGCTTAGTATAGAAAAAGAATTTTCCTTAATGAATCGATTTTATAATCAGCTTGAAATTCGAACAATGCGTCAAATGTTTCACAGCGGTATTTTTTCTTTACGCTATATTCAAGAAAAAGTTGATAAAGGGATGGCATGGCGTTTGAAGTTAACTGATAAGGTTCTTCAAGATGAGCGATTAAACTTTGATCAGAAGGAAGAACTTGATCAGTTCTTAGATAGAAGGTCTGTTCGGAATTTTCTAAAAAAACATTTGCCTCGAATAGAGAACATTAAAATCGAAGGGAAGGATCAAGAAGTTAGAGTGTATCCTTTTCTTGATTTTGGTACAGGGGGTAAAGAAGGAGCTTTTCAAATTGTACAGTATGCTTTTTTTGGAACGCGTATCTATGACTATTTAGGGTACTCTGTTGTTGAGGTGGGTGAGGGGACTGGTAAAGGGTTTAAGAAGAAAAAGTATGTGGCTAAGCTGGCTCAGACTCCCTATGTTAGAGATCTTTATTTGAAATATTTTCCAGATTATTTTCCAGATATAAAAGAAAATGCGGAACGTTTTCAGAACAATCATTATAAAGAAAAATTGGTCAATCAAATTATTACTTCTTTCAAAGAGTTTCTACTTAAAAACGCAGAAGAATTAGAAGGGAAAAGAAAGTTTGATGATGCTGATGAATTAAAAGAATATGCTCGATTGCTTACTATTCCGTCATTAACATTTACAGATGATATTAGTGTGAGCGATGATCCTGAAAAAGACATTCAATTATTATTAATTGAGTATTTACCTGATCTTTTAGAAACAGAAATTCCTAAAACTTATTTTTCAAATGCGAGTAAAAATGGACAGTTCTCTCTAAATGAAAGCTATAGAACAAAAGTAAGGCGAATCGCCAGTTTGATTCAAGGAAAAATGGCTGCAGAGATTCAAGAGGGTGGTTTTTTTGAAGATTCTCCTCAGAAATTAGCTCGAAAAAGATTTGAAAAATTAAAGGCTTTAAGTGTGGTGCTTAATACGGTGCTTAGAAATGTTGATTACGGGCCCTTTGTTGCAGGCACTTCTTTAGCTATTTTAGATATGGAAGCTTCCTTCCCTCAATTTTTCTCTTCATTGTTTGACCAAAGCCTTCAGGAAGGGGACTGGGTAAAATTAAACGGGCACCAACTTGATGTTAAAAAAGGCCCTATGTCAGATGATCAGGTGCAGGGATTAAAAGCAATTGGCTATGAACTGTTTGATCCTAAAAGAGCTGCTTCGTATTACTTTACGTGGAGATTAAATAATGTGTTTGCTTCAAGAGGAGACTCTTATAATGCTATTTACAAACCTCTTGTTGTTTTGATGCAAGAGTTTTTAAGTGAATTTTCTGCTTCTAATGATTTGTTAGAGGAGACTGGAGCGATTAATGATTATCTCAATCATTTAGGAAGCAATACAGAACAATTGCCTGGAGATGTAAGAGCCTTGATAGAAGGTGATGGTTTGGCTTTGCTTAATTTTCGTGGAGATGTGATTCCTTATGAGGAAAAAGAACTTCTTCCCAAAGAAGCATCTTCTAATGGACAAGATACGGTTACCAACGGAACCATGTCTGCTTCTGTTGCACGTCGATTACAAGATTTTCAAAATACCATGAGTTTTCAGAAGCCAGGTGATGAAGGAATTGAGACCATTAAGTTTGATCCGCTGAGTGCTGAGGCTCAAGCAGAGTATGATAAATTTGATGACGCTTGGGAGGCTTTTGAAGAAGCTGGTGCTGGGGAGATTTCAAGTGATCCAGTGGCTCGTCCTTCTTCAGATCGTTTGACTCAAAAGAGCAATTTGGATGTGATGCTTTCTGAAGAAGCGTTTGTGGCAAAGGTTGGAGCTATTGATATTCGTGCTAGTCTTGAGATAAAAACAGAAATACTCAGAACCAACGACAGAATGAAGCCGGATGGGCTTACGGGTTCACGTCTTTTATTTGGTCGAATAAATGGTGATCAATTTGAAATCACTAAAATTAAGATGCCCCCTCCTGATCCTGATAAATTATTAGAGGTCATACAGGAGATTGAAGTGAAAGAAGACGTTTTTTATTTGGGCAGATGGTATTTTTATAAGCCTAAAAAACGAGTTCCATTTAAAGTTAATTCTAATCATCTTAAACATCTCTCTTCAAAACAAGTTAGAGAAAGGCTGTTGTTAATGGTAACAGACTATAGTATTTCTCGTCCTGTTGTTAAGGTGTATGGAGTCCCTTCTGAAGGAAGAGGAAATGAAGCAAAAACAGCCGAATTAATTAAAGAGAAGCTTATTCCTTTAAGAAGTCCTTTAAGCTCTTCAGCTCGGATTGATCCAGTGTCTCGTCCCCAACCTGTTGAAATCAGCATCTAATTTTGCCTAATTAGTTCATCTGCTTGAGGTTTTGATAATTCAGTGGTACACTAAAATAGGTGTCAAAATCGACTCCAGGGGAACGGAAATGGGCTTTTTTAACAATCTTCAACTTACAGATATAATTGATATTTGTGTGATCACAGTGCTGATCTATGCTGCGCTGATTTGGTTTCGCCAAACATCGGCTCGGTTTGTGATTATTGGGATCTCTATTTTAGGGGTGGTCTACATTGTGGCTAATTACCTTGGTCTTTATTTGACCACAGCGATTTTCCAAGCCTTCTTTGCTGTTTTTTTTATTGCCATTGTGATTATCTTTCAGGAAGAACTCCGTCACTTTTTTGAAAAAGTCGCATTATGGTCGACTTGGCGAGGGCGGCGTAAGCTTGGTTCCAAGCATGCGGTGGTAGAAACCTTGGTTCGAACCATTACCAGCCTTTCTCAAAAACGTGTGGGTGCTTTGATTGTACTGCGCGGGTTAGATCCTTTAGACCGTCATCTCGAAGGAGGAGTGAGTCTGCAGGGTGAACCGAGTGAACCTCTTTTAGAATCTCTCTTTGATTCCCATTCATCAGGGCATGATGGGGCAGTGATTTTAGATAACAACATTATAGATGAGTTTGGAGTTCATCTTCCTTTATCTAAAGATTTGCGTCAAATTGCTAGTTTTGGAACACGTCACACTGCTGCTTTAGGTTTAGCTGAGCGATGTGATGCGATGTGTCTTGTGGTTTCAGAAGAGCGGGGAACCATTGCTGTGGCTCGCCAAGGTAAAATTCATTCTGGAATTTCAGTGACACAACTTAACAATATGATGGAACGGTTCTACAATGAAAAATTTCCACTTCACAAACAAACGGTTGGCACATCTTGGTTAATATCTAACCTTAGAGAGAAATTGTTTGCCATTTTATTGGCTTGCGCCATTTGGGGTGTGTTTGGCCAACGAACTGAAACTATTCGTCGTGATTTTATTGTCCCTGTGGAATACCGCAACCTTTCAGGTATGGTGACAATTGAAGAGCCAAAAACAAAAGAGGTTTCAGTCTCTCTTTCTGGTTTAGAAAGAGCTTTTGGTCTTTTGGATCCAGATTCGTTAAAAATCTCTTTAGATATGGCTCAAATCAAACCAGGGTGGCAAATGTTTTTGGTTACCCGTGAGGATGTGCGTTTGCCAGCTAATCTAAATCTAGAGCGAATTGAACCGAGTGTGCTTCGTCTTAATGTGACAGAATTAGTTACTTTAGACATTCCTATAGAAGTGCAAACAGTAGGAAAATTAAAAGAAGGATTAGAATTAGAGCAGTTGAGCGTCAAGCCTGCTCAAGTTCAGGTGATTGCTCCTCCTAAATTAAGGAATTCTTCAATTAAGATTTTTACAGAGCCACTTGATCTCAGTAGCATCGATGATTCAACTTCATTTAGCCCTCGTTTAGTGGTCCCGACTTCTATTCGTTTTGTTGATGGAAAAAAACCTGAAGTGAAAGTGAAAATAAGAATTAAAGAACTTTCTGAATCAAAGAAAAAGCCTGTAAAAGCACCAGAGCCATTGATTCAAGAAGGGGTGAAAATGATGCCAACAGATCAAGATGTGAATATTAGGAGATAGAATGAATCGAGTCTCTAAAAAGTTATCAGATTATTTAAAAGAGAATAAAAAAAAGATTTCTCCTCTTTTAATTGTCACACATGACCATCCTGATCCTGATGCAATGGCAACCGCCTTTGCACTCCGTTATTATGCGAGTAAATATTTTGGTATTAAATCTAAAATTGTGTATGGTGGAAAAATTGGGCGAATGGAAAACCGGACTATGGTTGAGGTCTTAAATGTTCCGGTCTTTCCATTAAGAAAAAAGGATTTTGAGACACATAAAGGATTTGCTTTAGTTGATACCCAGCCCTTTTTTGAAAACAACTGTTTTCCTCCAGATAAAAAAGCATCTATTGTTATTGATCACCATCCTGTAAATGAAAAGACAAAAGCAGATTGTTTGATTGTAAATCCTAAGGTAGGGGCCACTGTTTCAATTATGGCTTCGGTTTTAATTGATTTAGGGGTGAAGCTTCCTAAAAAATTAGCTACAGCGATGTTATATGGTGTGCTTTCAGAGACAAAAAATTTAGGGCGTGAAACCGCTCCCATTGATTTGCGCATGTACAAAGAGTTGCATGCCATGGCTGACATGGAGGTTCTTTCATCAATCCAAAATCCTGTTAGAGGGCTTGAGTTTTTTAAAACAATCCGCCGAGCGATTCATAATGCCTTTGTGGTTAAGCGGGTGATAGGGGTTCATCTTAATGAAGTCGACTCCCCAGATTTGGTGTCTCAAATAGCAGACTTTTTACTTGCGTATGAGAAAATGAGATGGTCCATTTGTACAGGGCGTTATAATGGCCGATTGCATATTTCTCTTAGAACCCATAATACCAAGGCTAATGCGGGTAAATTGTTGCAAAAAGTTGTTCAAGAACCAGGCCGGGCAGGTGGACATGGAATGATTGCGGGTGGTAGTCTTGTTTTAGGTGAAGATGCTGATTCTAAAGCGTATGAAAAATTAGAGAAAAAGCTCGTGAATCGTCTTTTAGATGAAATGGATTATAAAGGCAAAGACAAATTTGTCTATTTATTTAAAGAAAAAGACTAATGGCTAAAATACCTTCAGATAACTTAATTAAAAAATTCTTTGAACATGATCCTTTGGATGCAGCTCATAGTTTAGAAACTTTAGATGAGCAAGAAGTGGTCTCCATTTTAAAGAAGCTTCCAGTCCATTTGGCCGTTGAGGCTTTTCAATTTATGGAACTCCGTTTTGCTTCAGGTTTGATCATGGAATTGCCAGAAAAATTGCTTAAAGAAGTTTTAGAAAAGATTGAAGTGAGTCGTGTCGCCGAACTGTTTTTACGTTTAGACGAAGAAGAAAAAGAGCTTTTTCTTAGCTTTTTAACGCGGACTAAAAAACGCCAAATTCAAGAACATCTGATTTACCCTGAAAACTCTGCAGGTCGGATTATGAGTCCGGAGTTTTTAGCTTTTTATGAAGGGATGAAAGTTAAAGAAGCAATCCAGCGGCTGCGATCTATCATGCAACGTGGGGAACGGATTGATTACGTGTATGTGGTTAATTCTGAAAACAAATTAGTCGGTGTCTTGATCATGCGTGACTTGCTTTTAACTAATCCTGATACGCTTTTGATGAAAATTATGCATAAAGAAGTTTTTTCGGTGAATGCGTTTATGGACCGCGAAGAGATTGCTCACTTGGTGGCTCAAAAAAGATATTTAGCTGTTCCTGTTGTTGACCGCGAAGATCGTATTTTGGGAACGATTAAAACAAATGAGTTGTTAACCCACTCAGAAGAAGAAGCTACCGAAGATATTCAAAAGATGTTTGGTGCCGGTGGAGATGAGCGGGTTTTTTCGCCTGTCTCTTTTACCATGTCTAAACGCCTTCCTTGGTTGCATGTAAATTTGGCGACAGCCTTTTTAGCCGCATTTGTGATTAGTTTTTTTGAAGATATTATTGCTCAGGTCACTTTGCTTGCTGTGTTTTTGCCTGTGGTGGCAGGGCAGGGTGGAAACTCAGGAGCTCAATCTTTAGCTGTGGTGATGCGGGGATTAGTGACGCATGAAATCAAGCCAAGCTTGGCAAGCCGTGTGATTCGTAAAGAATCAATTGCAGGTTTGTTTAATGGAATTATTTTAGCGGTGGTCACAGGACTGATTGCTTGGTTTTGGGGACATAATCCTTACTTAGGATTGGTGATTGGAATTGCCATGGTGATTAATATGGTTTTAGCGGGTTTAGCAGGAGCTGCCATTCCGTTAGGTATGAAAGCCTTAGGTTTAGATCCGGCTCAGTCTTCAAGTATTATTCTAACCACCATCACAGATATAGTTGGTTTTTTTGCCTTTCTAAGTTTAGCGGTTCTTTTCCAGAGTCATTTGGTTTAAGTATGGACTTTCTTTATACCCGAATTCCCTTTATCACAAAGATATCAGTTTTTATTGTGGTTTGGTTATGGGAAACATGGCGCCCAATGTTTCTCTTTCAGCAGAGCCATCGCATCCGACACGCAGTAAGAAATATTTCAATTGCGCTTATCAACGTGTTACTTCTTGGTATTTTTATACTCTTGATTACAAATACGGTTTGCAATTGGGCGTTGATGCAGAATTTGGGTCTGCTCAATTGGATTAGATTACCAGGTTGGTTAGATGTTATCGTGGCTCTTTTGTTGATAGATGCTTGGATGTACATTTGGCATCGAATGAACCACAAAATTTCTTTTCTATGGCGCTTTCACCGCATGCACCATTCAGATGAAGCCCTTGATGTGACCAGTGCTTCTCGATTTCATCCAGGAGAGCTCCTCTTTTCAGCATTACTCAGAACTTGCTTAATCCCAATCTTTGGGCTTTCAATTGAACAAATTCTTATCTACGAATTTGTTCTTATGCCCGTCATTCTTTTCTGTCACAGCAATGTCGCTATTTCTGAAAAATGGGATAGAGGTTTACGCTGGTTAATTGTCTCACCCCGCATGCATTGGGTCCATCATTCAGAATTAATCAAAGAAACAAATTCAAACTATTCCTCAATCTTTTCTTTCTGGGACCGCCTAGCCAAAACCTACATCTTCCGAAAAGACCCAGAAAAAATCCAATACGGCCTTGATGATAAAAAAATCACAGCCTGTCAGTCCATACCAGCTATGCTAAAAACGCCACTTATTTAACCGTTACTTGAGTTTGCAAGAGTGTTTGGAGAGGCGGAAGCGGTTGTTGGCTATCCAGCGATAGCCGATGTTGCAGCATTGTTTGATTAGGGGAAGGCCCATTAAAAAGCTGAGCCATTTCCATCTTAGAGAGTGGGAGAGTAGAATGCGGAACCCATCTGCATAGTTGTATAAATGTTTGTTTTCATCAATCACATACATTGATTTTTGAAGATTCTTTTTCCCTATCTTATCGGTCCATTTTTTTACTTTAGGATCGTGAAAAGAAGTAAATTGAATCTTTCCTTGAAGGCGTTGTCTTTTTAACCAATCAAGAGAGTGTTGGCAAAACCCGCAATCCCCATCCCATAGAACAAGTAGTTTTCTCATATTAAGAAATCCGTTTTAAATAACCTTTAGGAGTAAAAGTAAAAAAGAATTTGTCTCGCGAAGAATCAATTTCAAATTCTTTATTTTTTTTTAAAAAATCACCAACAGCTTCAAAAGGCCCGGGTCCAAAATCATTTTTAACAGGATGGCCATTGAGTTGAGTGTCATCCACAATAATATAACAGTCTTTGGTGACGAGTGGAGCATAAAGTTCCAGCTCTTGACTCACATTTTTAGCTGAGTGATCAGAATCAAGAATAAGCATTGTTTTCTTACCTGCTGTTTTCTTTTTTACAGCTTCGACAATATCAGAATCAGTAGAGAAACCTTTGAGAGAGGTGACTCTTTTCTTGAAAGCCTTATGTTTAGATGCTGATTCAAGTTGTGGATCAACATCAATTGTTATGACTTCGCCATGGCCCAGTGTTTCAAAGAGTGTGGCATAAAAGAGGGCGGTTCCACCATGATAGGTACCTGTTTCAATTAAGATGTCAGGCTTTGTTTCCCAAATCACTTGATGCTTGACCCACATGTCTAATGGATTTTGAACACACCGCACACCCATAAATGTATCTTCATAAGCATGCAATTTATAAAAGTAGTGGTGAAATTGATCTGCACTCTTTTGTGCTTGAGTTAAATAGCGTTTGTTTTGACTGCGGCGGTAGCATTCTGATAATGTCCCAGAAAAAAGGCGTTGATCACAGTTCTTTAGAAATTGTTTCATGGATTGATCTCTTTAATAAATTGATCAATTTCTTTGGCTGTATAATAAGAGCCTAACTGATTCATGTGTGTGTCACTCCGGCCCCAGAACGATGCTTTGGTTGCTAAATAGAGTTCTTTAGAAATAGGGGCTAACTTTTCTTCTAAGTTTAAAAAGGGAATCTTATTTTCCTTTGCCAAGTATTGCAGTAATTTTAAGTTTTTCCTAGGAGAAGTTGCGTTTTTTATCCCTTTTTCTTTGAGCTGCCATTCATACAGCTGCGCCTTGGTGGGAAAGGCAACAATGGCTAAATTGCAGTTAAATTGATCTGCTATCTTCTTGTAGTTCTCAAACTGTTGAACAAGTTTATCTCTCTCTTCATTGTTATAATTGACCTTCATGGAGAGTCCTTCCAAGTCTGGAAGATAAAAAAGGTCTTTGCGTTGATTAAACGTAATGATTCCTACCTGAGGCATCTGTTTGACTTTAAGCTTGTTGAGGCTGTAATCAATAAGCTTAGCTAGGGGAGTTAAAACTTTTGAACTTTGATTGCGAGCAGGTGCTTGCACTTGTTTGAATAGATTTTGATTATGAGAAGTGGGTTTGATTTTGTAGCTGCCCCGTTCTGTGAGATGAACAAAGAGTAGGGTCGCTTTATTGGAGTTGTTTAGTTCTTTGTAATGTTGTAATAAGTTGATTAGAGAGTAAGGGAGGTCTGCTCGATAGTTTGGATTTGCAGTGGTATTGGCTATATTGAGATTATAGTCGACTTTAAGCATTTCAGGCCAACCTGTATCGCCCACACTGCTTCCAAAGACAATCACATCAAACGGCTTTTCTTTACCTATCTCTTTCCATGTTTTATTTGGATCAGACTGGTATTTTATTTGGATAGGAGCTTGCGCATATTGTTTGAAGTTATTACAGAAAAAGTTTGGATCCATTTTAATAAGATCTCCACCCTTGCTCTGTTCTTCAATCTGTTTGATCAAAATAAAACTAACTCCTTCTATAAAGAGGAGGATGACTAAGGTAATCAAAAATGCCTTTGGCCATTTTTTAAAATTGAAAGTAGATAAATTCATTTCCGCCTGTTGCTCCAAATGAGACTAATGAAATATAAATCAAAATGTAAATGAAGGCTCGTGCCCAGAGAGGCCAAGTCAAAACCGTTAATAAATCATTTTTACGATAACAAAAGATTTGTATTGTGAGTAAGAGCCATAAATGAGAAAAAAGAGTCTGAGCCATTCCCTTTAATCCAACTCCAGAGACGAGTTCAAATTGGCAAAAGATACTCTTGAGCATAAGGACAATTTGACTTAAGGATTCAGCTCTAAAAATTAACCAGCCTAAACAGACAAACTGAAAGAAGACGAAAACTTTAATTAAAAACAAGATTTTTTGAAGCCATTCATTTTTTGTTTTAGGCAGTTTGTTTAAAAAAGGTTGGAGTAATCGGTGCCCAATAAGAAGTGCTCCTTGATAGGCGCCCCAAAGAATAAAAGTCCATGCGGCTCCATGCCAAAGCCCACCCAGTAACATGGTGATGGCTAGATTGCGATAGGTTAAAAGAGAACCCTTTTGATTTCCGCCAAGTGGAATATAAAGATAGTCCTTAAGCCAACTCGACAAACTAATGTGCCATCTGCGCCAAAATTCACTTGGATTGACTGAAAAATAAGGAAGGTTAAAGTTGATCATGATTTCAAAGCCCATACACTTGCACAAGCCTCTTGCAATATTGGAGTAACCGGCAAAGTCACAAAAAATTTGAAACGCAAAGGCATAGACAGCAAGTAGGACAGCCACACCATTGTAGGGACCAGAAGAAGCAAATACAGGGTCAACTATGCGTGCAAGGTTATCGGCAATAAAAACTTTTAAGAACAGACCCCATAAAATTAAATAAGCTCCTTCATTAAATTGTTTGAGCTTGAGTTTGCGTGGTTTGAGGATTTGAGGCAGTAGGTTTTTTGCTCGTTCAATGGGGCCAGCAACAAGCTGTGGAAAGAAGGCAACAAAAAGAGCAAAGTCAAAAAATTGTTTGGTTGGTTTCATTTTCTTCTTATAAATATCAAGGGTGTAGCTCATTGTTTGAAACGTATAAAAAGAAATTCCAATTGGAAGAATAATATTTAAAAATCGAGGTTGTGTGCCCAAGCCAAAAACCTGGAGCAACTCTTGAAGGTTCTCTGAAAAGAAATTAAAGTATTTAAAGAAACCTAAAATAGAGAGATTGCCAATCACACTGAAAGCTAAGAAGAGTTTTTTCTTTTTTTTGCTTCTTGATTGAGATATTTTTCGGCCGCAGGTGTAGTCTAATAGAGTGGAAATCCAGATGAGAGATAAAAATTTCCAATTCCAAGCGCCATAGAAAATGTAGCTGGCAATGAGGAGCATGCGGTTTTGCCACTTGTGGTTGAGGGAGAGATAGAGCCCGTAAACTGTTAAGAAAAAGATGGCAAATTGAAATGAATTAAAAAGCATGCGGGTTCCCCAAGTGTGCCTCTATTAAACATTAAAATTAGAAAAAGTATAAGTCTTTTCTTTTAAGGTAGTTGTCCTTATTTCTTCAAAATGAGGAGATGAAATGAGCTCTTGAATTTTGGGGGAAATTCGGTACACTTTATGAACTTTATTTAAACAAGAAAGAGAGAGGTTTTTGATATGTCATTACGTTTAGGCGATGAAGCCCCAAATTTTACAGCTCAAACCACTGAAGGCGAAATTAACTTTCATGATTGGATTGGAGAAGGTTGGGCCATTCTTTTCTCACATCCAAAAGATTACACTCCTGTCTGCACCACTGAATTGGGTGCGGTGGCTAAACTCAAACCAGAATTTGAAAAGCGAAATGTGAAAGTCATTGCTTTAAGTGTAGATTCAGTTGACGACCACAAAGGTTGGATTGGGGATATCAACGAAACACAAGGTTGCAATGTGAGTTATCCTATTATTGCAGACTCTGAAAGAAAAGTGGCTGAGCTCTACAATATGATTCATCCAAATGCTTTGGAAAATTTGACGATACGTTCAGTCTATGTGATTGGACCCGATAAAAAAATTAAATTGATCATCACTTATCCAGCAGCAACAGGACGTAATTTTGATGAGATTTTAAGAGTGGTTGATTCTTTACAACTCACAGCCAACTACAGTGTGGCAACACCTGTGAATTGGAGAAATGGGGATGATTGTATTATTGTTCCTGCTGTGAAAGATGAAGAAATCGAAGTAAAGTTTCCAAAAGGGCATAAAATCATTAAGCCTTATTTGAGAACCACACCTCAGCCAAACTTGAACTAGATTAATCGTTTAAGTTGCTTGATCAAAAGGCCCGAGATTTTGTCTCGGGTCTTTTTTTGTCTAAAAGCGGGGATGTTTGATGCGATCAAGACTTTCTTCTTTGTGGTGTTGTTCGTCCAATCCAATCTGGCGAAAAAGATCTGATAGGGTGTCAAACGAACCATATTCTTTAGTAAAGTCACCCGCATAACTTTCTTTGTCTAGCTCGGGGTGTTCATTCACAAACTCCATATATTCATGTTCTGCATGGTCTTCAAATTCGGCATTCATTTGATAACTTAGGCTTGGTTTGATCACATATAAAATCCAACTGATGTGGTAATAGGAGAGAGCAATAATTTGTGGCAGAAGCCTATATTTTAAAAAATTTTCTCTGATATTCTTTTTGTGAATCAACTCTTCTAAAATGAGCAAATGCCATTGTTCATTGTCTTGCTGAAGTCTTGACTCTTTGACAAAGTCAAAAATGCGTTGAGCAAAATTAGGAACGCTATGCGTATGGGTGATCGCCACATAAGCAACACTTTCCCAAGCTTGATAGGGGACTCGGGCAATAATTTCTAAAACCTTAAACTTGGAAAGAGTCTTTTTCCTGCCATAAATCAAATCCATAAAGACAAACAAAGACTTTGAAAGAAACCCGTAGTTCATTCGTGGTGTGGCAAGTACCTGTTTTTGCTCTTTTTCCAAGTCTTTCATAGAGGACTTGATCATATCATATTGAGCTTTCTCTATGAATAATCTAGTCAACGAGTCCTCTTTCTGTTAAATTTAAGCCTTAAATAATTTTATTTTTTTATATATATTTATTAAGGGGCTGTAGCTCAGCTGGATAGAGCAACAGATTTCTAATCTGTAGGTCCAGGGTTCGAATCCCTGCAGCCCCAAAATTTTTTCCAAATTCAGCGGTGAGCGGCGTTGGAGCCCCAATTTTAAAGCTCAACGTATATAAAAGATACGCTTCGCTTGAAAATTGGGGCTCCGCCTTGCTCACCGCTGAATTTGAAAAAAATTTAGCGGTGATTGGCTAAATGGGGGTGCTTTCGCTTTGCTTAGCACTAGGTCTTTATAGGGGAAAAGTATTTTATGTTATTTTCTGCACATCAACCTCAATATCTCCCTTGGTTGGGGTATTTTGAGAAGATTGACCGGGCAGATCGTTTTGTTCTTTTGGATGATGTGCAGTATAAAAAGAATGAGTGGCAGAATCGGAATCGGATTAAGGGGGCAGAGGGGCCTCAGTGGATCACTGTTCCGGTTAAAGCGCATTTGGGATTGAAGATTAATGAGACTGAAATCGACAATTCTAAGCCTTGGGTTAAAGATCATCTAAAGTCTCTTACGACTAATTACCATCCTGCTCCTTTCTATGATTTGTACTATCCTAAGCTCGAAGAATTTTATCAGCAGAAGCAATGGGAAACTATTGGTGAGATTAATGTTGCTTTGATAGAATATCTCTTAGACTTGATTGGAATTTCAAAAGATAAGTGTGTGCTTTCTTCTAGTTTGAATGTGACTGCGGCAAGTACAGAGCGGTTGGTTGAGCTAGGGAAAAAATTAAAAGCAAATGCTTATTTATCTGGACCAGATGGGAAAAATTACATGGATTTAGCTCTTTTTGAAGAAGCTAACATTGAAGTTCTTTTTCAAGAGTACAACCATCCAGAGTATCCTCAGCTTTTCTCATCGTTTCAATCGCATTTGACTGTGCTTGATTTGTTATTTAATTGTGGGCAACAGAGTTTAGAAATATTGAGGCAGGGGAAGGGATAACATGTCTAAGAAAAAAGAAAAGCCTTATTCTGTATTGGCGATTGGGCCTCATCCAGATGACATTGAGTATGGTTGCGCTGGAACATTACGTAAATTTGCTTTAAAAGGACATCATGTTTACTTGATGGTGATGACTCAAGGAGATATGGGTGGCGACGCAGCAGTCCGTAAAAAAGAACAGCTTGCCTCAGCAAAATCTTTAGGTATAAAAGAAGTTTTTTGGGGTGGTTATTTAGACACACAAGTTCCTTTAGACAAAGAGATTATTACTAAGATTGAAAATGTGATGAAAAAGGTGAAACCTACGTTTGTTTTTGTGAATCATCGCGAAGACACGCACCAAGATCATAGAAATGTGGCTGTTGCCACAGCTTCGGCAACTCGTTATGCTAAAAACCTATTGTATTATGAAGTTCCCACCACAGAAAATTTTTCACCGCATGTGTATGTTGATATTGAAAAGTTTTTAGATAAAAAAGTAGCCAGTCTTAAAGCACATCGTTCACAAGTGAAAAAAACAAATATTAAGGGATTGGATATTGTGCATGGCGCTACTTCGAATGCCACCTTTCGTGGGATTCAATCACGCGTTCGCAGTGCAGAAGCATTTGTGCCATCGCGCCTTTTATTCAATATATAAATATGCCGATTGTTCATTCTAAGCCGACAGTTTCTTTGGCTGATGCCAATGTGGTTAAGGCTCTCATTCAAAAAGGGGCCTTAGCTCAAGGAAAAGAAGTCGCCTCTTTTGAAAAAGAGATGGCTCGATTTTTAGGGCGAAAAGAGGGGGTTGCTGTTTCTTCTGGAACGGTTGCCTTGCACTTAGCTTTAATGGGCCTGGGTATTCAAGAGGGGGATGAAGTGATGCTCCCTTCTTATGTTTGCAGTTCTTTATTATTGGCTGTTAATTATGTAGGTGCTAAGCCTGTTTTAATTGATATTGATCCTGACACATTTTTGTTTGATCCTGACGAGATCAAACGTAAGAAAACTCGAAAAACAAAAGCGCTCATTTTAATTCATCCTTTTGGCCATCCTTTGGATGCTTCGTTGTATACCTCCTTTGGTTTTCCTATTATTGAAGATGTGGCAACCTCTTTAGGTGCGCGTCTTAAAAATAAGCGGGTAGGGGGCGCTGGAAAAATTACAATCTGTTCTTTCTATGCCACTAAAATGATGACAACAGGTGAAGGGGGGATGTTGCTTTGTGATTCACCTTCTTTAGCTAAAAAATTTAGATCCTGGCGCAGTTATGATGAGAAAAAAAAATGGGAAATAGCATTTAATTATAAGATGACTGACTTTCAAGCTGCAATGGGGCGGAATCAATTAAAACAATTGCCTTCATTCTTAAAACAAAGAAACAAAATTTCTGAAAAGTATAAAAAAGCGTTTAGTTCGTTGGAAAAAATCTCTTTACCTTTAACTTTTCCATCGGCACATTCGGCATACCATCGGTTTGTCATACGTGTTCCAAATGCTAGCAAATTAATTCAAAAATTAAATCAATCAGGTATTCAAGCTAGAAGCCCTATTTATAAACCGCTGCATCAATATTTAAATAAAAAAGGGTTTATTGGTTCAGATATTTTGATGAAAGAGCTTGTTTCTTTGCCTATTTATCCTTTGTTAAGTTTAGCTGATCAGAAAAAAATTATTCATGCAGTGATTAAAAACGTGAGCTAATTTATATGGAAGTCTTAAAAGAAATTTTTTCGATATGGCGCTATGAAGGATTGCAATGGCATTGGTATGAGCTTTTTCTTGTTGCTGTTTTATTTAGTTTTTTAGCCACTCCTGTCTGTCGTTTTATTGGTTACAAGTATGGCATTTTAGATCTTCCTGATAAGAGAAAAGTTCATTCTAAACCAACCCCTAGAACGGGTGGTATTGCGATTTATATAGGATTTGTAGTTGCTGCTCTTTTTAATTTTCACTTTTCAATTCAGCTGAAAGGGGTTTTATTGGCTTCGACAGTGATGCTGATTGTTGGTTTGATAGAAGACTTTCATGGTGTTTCTGCTTTAATTCGTTTATTAGTTCAACTCTTGTCTGTAGTTATTTTAATTGCTTTTGATGTCTCTCTTAACCTTTTTCCTCCTCATCCTGCACTAGATGTGTTGGAGTGGTTGATTACTTTTGTTTGGGTTTTGGGTATTACAAATGCATTTAATTTTGCTGATGGGTTAAATGGTTTGGCCTCCAGTATAGGGCTTATTGCTTGTTTTGCCTTTCTGGTTATTGCGAATCAATCAGGACAAACATACTTGGGTTTTTTAGCCGCTTGTATGGGAGGAGCTTGTTTGGGTTTCTTGCCATATAATTTTCCTAAAGCCTCTATTTTTATGGGTGATACAGGGAGTACCTTTGTCGGTTTCTTTCTAGCAAGTTTAGGAATCATGGGAGAGTGGTCTGAAGGTAATTTACTCATTTCAGTGGCATGCCCTGTTTTGATTCTAGCTCTTTTGATTTATGACATGATTTACATTACTGCTTCTAGAATTTGGCATGGTAAGGTTCGTAATTTTAAAGAGTGGATTGAATATACAGGAAAAGATCACTTACACCATCGTTTGATGTCATTGGGAATGAATTCGGTTCAAGCGGTTGGAATGGTCTGTTTCATGAGTTTGATTTTAGGGATTAGTGCCATCAAGATTAGAGAGGGAACAATTGATTCTCTCCTGTTAGAATTCCTCCAAGTAGCCGCAATTATGGTCTTAATCTCAACGGTTATGATTGCAGGTCGAAAAAACATTTCTCATAAGTAGTCTAAACAGAGCTTGTTACTTTATTAATACTTTGAAAAGTAATCCCTCCTTTCTCCTCTAAATAAAAAACACACTGATTGACACAACCCATTGCGTTAGTATATATTAGAATACAATATATAGTGTTAAAAAACAGAAAGGCACCAACATGTACGAAAAATATTGGAACCTTGAAAAAAAACCTTTTGAAAATACGCCTGATCCTCGCTTTTTGTATCACAGTAATAAGCACGATGAAGCATTAATGCGTTTGATGTATGCAGTCAAAGAAAAAAAAGGAGCGGCTATTTTAACGGGAGAGTATGGAACAGGTAAAACAACGATTACACGTTCTCTACTGGAGACGCTTAAAACAGAAAATAAATTTGAAGTGGTACTGATTGCTAATCCTAGCTTAAGTGTGAATGAATTTTTGACAGAGATTTTGCATCAGCTTGGCGTAGAAGGGATTCCTAAAAAGAAAATTGATTTATTGCGTCGCTTAGAGGCGGTTTTACAGAAAAACTTATCTAATCAACGTCATACCGTGATCATCATTGATGAGGCTCAAAATATCAAACGAAAAGAGACCTTAGAAGAGTTGCGCATGTTGCTCAATTTTCAATTGAATGATCAGTTTTTGCTTACCTTAATTTTAGTTGGCCAACCTGAAATCAAACAGAAACTAAATCAAGTTAAACAGTTTAAACAGCGCCTAGCTATTCGTTATAACCTCAAGTTATTAGATGAGGATGAAACGCGCAACTATATTAATTATCGGCTTCGAGTTGCAGGAAGAGAAAACCCTGCTTTTTCAGAGCGTTCAATGCAGCTGATTCATGCCTATTCTAAAGGGGCTCCTCGGGACATTAATAATATTTGTGACCTAAGTCTTTTAGTCGGCTCCTTTAAGAAGAAAGAAGAGATTGATGTTGATGTTACCGAAGAAGTTGTTAATGACATGATTAAGGAGTTTGAGTAGAGAATGGACTTTCGAGAATTTATGAAAAAAGATGGAGAAGAGGAACCTGTTAAGAACCCTGTTCCTCCGGATGTTGTCGATAATTTGTTAGGAGAGCATTCTGAGCGTTCTCAACAGTTTGAAACGTTATCTCAAACTGCGATTCAATCTGTAGAAACTCTCTGGAAACAAGCAAAGCAAGATGAGCCCTTACAGTTAAGTGCTGCTGTAGAAATTGTAAAATCAATGATTCAATTTATTTCAAAAGGGTGTTCTGGCCTTTTGTTTTTTAAAACAAATAGAGAGGTGCCATACTATTATTTAAATGTGGTTAATGTGACTTGGTTTTCTCTTTTGATTGCAAAGGAGTTGAACTATTCAGAGGAAAAAAACCTAGAATTAGGACTAGCTGCCTTTTTGCATGATATCGGAATGAGTAAAATAGATCCTGATATTTTAGTCAAAAAAGGAAAGCTCTCATTTGATGAGTATGAGCTGATTCGTCAACATACTGAAAAAGGGAAGCAGTTACTGAGTGATTCTAAAGAATTAAGTGAAGCAACTTTATTGGGTTTGTTTCAAGAACATGAACGGGAAAATGGGAGTGGCTATCCTGAGGGGCGTCGTGGAAATCAAGTCCATGAGTTTGCAAAAATTATTGGTTTGTCTGATGTTTTTGAGGCGATGACTCATTATCGAGATTACCGTGACTCTGTTTCTGCCAATGAAGCGATTCTTGAAATCTTAACAATGAAAGGGCGCTTATTTCATCAAAAATATATAACCTCTTTTATTAATGCTTTTACCTTTTATCCTGTTGGCAGTTATGTCCAATTAAATACAAATGAAGTGGGGCGTGTGATTGATGTAAACCGTGAAACACCCACCCGACCCATTATGGAGCTTTTAATAGACAAAGAAGGTCTCGCTGTGGTTCAGCCACAATTTTTAAACTTAAATGAGAAAGACCTTATTTTTGTTAAAGAAGCTTTAACAGAGGAAAAAGTCCGTTTTGCTTTGGAGGGAAATGCCTGATGAGGGCTTGGTTTTTATTACTACTTGTCTTGGTTTTTACCGGTTGTCAATCAAACGGGGATAGTATTAAGAGCCCCTTTAAAGTGACTGGTTTTTGGGCTAATGATGAAATAAATCAAAAGAAAATTGTTGATCAAGGAACGGGGGTGCTTCCTAGTACCACTCCTTTAAAAGGTCGAATTGAGACGGATGATATTTATACCTTAGGACCGGGTGATAAGCTTCTGGTTCTTGTTCAAAATCAAAAAAAGATTTCAGGTGAATATATTATTAACGAGATGGGGTATATTCGTTTTCCATTGATCGGCTTGACAAAATTAAGTGATTTGACACTGCCAGAATCTAAAGATGTATTAGAAGAAGAATTAAAAAGGTATATTCGTCGTCCTTCTGTAGTGATTGATTTAATGGAATCGGTTAATAAACAAGTCTTTGTTTACGGAGCTTTAGGTAATTTTGGCCCGTATAAACAGATGGAAATATATAAGCTAAATAAACCAACTAAGCTGCTGACCTTGTTAGCCAGTCTAGGGGGGCCTAAACCAGATGCTGATGTCCGTAATATTTCAGTGACTCATGCCAATGGAACACGTGAAATTATTGATTTGAATCGCATTTTGATTCAAGGTGACCAATCTCTGAATATTAATCTTAAAGCAGGAGATGTTGTTTATATTCCTTCATCTGATACGGGTGAAAATAAGGTGGTTGTGTTAGGAGCGGTGTTGCAACAAGGGGTCTATAGTTTTAAATCTGAAATTTCAGCTTTGCAAGCTGTTGCTTTGGCACGGAGTTTTACTAAAAACGCTCGAGTTGAAGATTCCTTTGTGATTCGAACAAATGTTGAAAACCCTTATTTGCTCCGAGTGAATTTTAAGAAGATTTTGATGAAAGGGGAGTCACAACGAGATGTCCCTCTTCAAAAAGGTGATATTGTGTTTGTGCCTGATAATATTATTACAAATTACAACCGCCTCTTAGACCGAATTAATCCTACATTAAAAATAATTCAAAATGTTGCAGGAGCTATTATTGATGCAGATTCTGTTTTGATTGCATTTGATCGAGGTTTTGGAGAATCAAACGATACTTCTTCGAATGATGTGACATTAGGTCAGGTTAACCAGGCTGCTGATCGAGCTGTTAGTAATTCGAGTTCAACATCTACAACGAGTACAACACCATAAATAATGGCTAATTACGAGCTCAATTTACAAGATTACCTGCGAATTTTAAGAAAGAGAAAATGGATTATTCTCTCTTTTATGGTGATCTCATTTGTTTTTAGTTTTATCTTTAGTTCTTTTACCACTCCGTTTTATCGTTCAACAACAACTGTTTCAATTACTCAGCGAGAGAGCACCAATAGTCTTCTTTCGGAAATGATGGAGTGGAATCCCGGGGATATGATGGAGACCTCTTCAACAACAATTACTAGTTATGCGATCATGAAAATGGTGGGTAAAAAAATAGGACTTATACAAGAAGACTCCTCTAACAGTACTATTGATGCTGTTGTGGGTATGTTGCAAGGTGAGATTTTTACAAAACAGGTTGGAAACACTAATTTAATTCAAATTTCAGTTACATCTCTTTCATCTCAACGAGCTTTTAATGTAGCTAAATATACAGCTGAAAGTTTTATTGAATATAATCTAGATATTAAAAGTAAGCAGACTCAAAATGTGCGTCAATTTGTAGAAAAGCAGTTACGACATTACGAAAAACAGTTGGCTCTGAGTGAAAAAGAACTGTTGGAGTTTAAAGAATCTCTTCCCCTTGATCAGAGAACTTCAGGACTAGGTGAGACATCTTCTTTAAAAGATGATCCTTTGATTGCAGGGTTGGAATCAAAGTTAGTTGACCAAAAGTTGCAACTCTCTTTACTTTTACAAGAGTATACCGAAGAACATCCTGAAGTACTGAGATTGGAACAAGAAATTGTTATTTTAAAACAAACGTTAACAAAAGAGAAAGAACGTTACTTAATTAAGTTGAGAAATTTACCCGAAAGAGAAGTTGTTTTTGCTCGGCTTTTAAGGGGTTTAGAATTAAATAAAGAACTTTACAATAAATTCAGAGATCAATTAGAAGATGTCAAGATACGTCAAGCGCATGAAGTTGAAGACATTGCTGTGGTGGAACCCCCTTCAAAGCCTTATATGTTGGGAACGGGGCGTAAAAAAAATGTGTTAACAGGTATTTTATTAGGTCTTGTGCTTGGTTTGGTTGTTTCTTTTCTAAGAGAAACATTAGATACTTCTATCGGAACCATTGAGGATGTTGAAGATTATATCAAGCTTCCTGTTTTAGGGGTTATTCCACATATTGATGTGGACAAAGCAACGTATATGATCGTTGACGAGCAACATCATAAATGGTTTGAACAGTTTCAGCGTCTGATGGGTACCTATGAGGAAGACATTAATATGTTACGCGGACGTCTTATCTTTTCTGTTGAAAATCAATCGTCGATTTCTGAAGCGTATCGTATTTTACAAACAAATCTTCAGTTCACTGCATTAGAAAAAGATCACAAAACAATTATTTTTACCTCTGTTGGTGCTTCGGAAGGGAAAACTTTAACGAGTATTAATAGTGCTGTGAGTATGGCTCAAATGGGAAAGAAAGTTTTGATAGTTGATTGTGATTATCGTCGTCCTACTATGAACAAGATCTTGGGGCTACCCAGAGAAAATGGTCTGAGCGAGATCATTTTAGGTAAAAGTACATTAGAAGAGAATATTAAAAATATTACTGATATTATGTTAGGTGATATTAGTTCTAAAAAAATTCTGCAATCACCTGGTATTGAAAATTTTAATGCACTCTCTTGTGGGGCTATTCCGTTAAATCCTCCAAGTTTATTAGGTTCTGGAAGAATGAATGAAATTGTTCAAGAAATGCGTAGTAAATTTGATGTGGTTATATTTGATTCAGCACCTATCTTACCTGTGACTGATACCTTAATTATGGCGTCAAAATGTGACACGTCTATATTGGTTTACCAAGCAGGCCGGGCTGCCAGAGGAGCTCTAAAACGAGCAAAAGAACAGCTCACAAATATTCAAACACATGTAACGGGAGTGGTGCTTAATAATATTTCTGCTTCAGAAATGAAGCCGACTCAAAAGTACTACCATTACGAGCGGAAAGATTAGATCGGATGACTCTTTCCTCGGGAAGGACCGATCCCAAATTCCTTGTTTCGCTTTTAGTTTTAATCCCTTTTCTTGCTTTTCTCTGCCAAATTTCAATTGCAAAAGGCGCTTTTTACTCAATAGCTATTATCTCAGGTATTTTAGTCTGTTTTATTACTCTGATTAAAACAGAATGGGCTTTAGTTGTTCTTATTTTTGCGACCCTTCTTTCTCCTGAGGTGGCTGTTGGAGAAGGAGGGGGAAGAGATCTTACTATACGTGTGGAAGATGTTTTGTTGTTTGTTATTTCGATTACTTGGTTGGCGAAAATTGCGATTAATAAAGAGATCGGATTTGTTAAAACAACGCCTTTAAATGGAGCGATTAAGATTTATGTCCTTTTATGTATTGTGTCAACGTTGGTTGGAGTTTTACGTGGGTTTGTTTCTCCTATAAAGGGGACCTTTTTTGTTTTGAAATATATTGAATATTTTGTGCTCTATTTTTTAGTGGTTAACAATATGAATAAGCAAGAACAGATTAAGCTATTGTTGGGAAGTTTTTTTGTGGTCTGTTTTGTGATCACGTTATACGGGTTGACGCAAGTAGGATCAACATATCGTGTGAGTGCCCCTTTTGAAGGAGATGGAGAGCCTAATACCTTTGGGGGATACTTAATGTTTCTTTTTTCTCTCTCTCTAGGTTTGTTTTTGTATTCAGATAAATTTCAATTTCGAGTCTTTTTTGGCTCTCTTTGTGCCCTTACTTGTGCTGTACTTATGTTTACTCTCTCAAGAGGTTCTTATTTAGGAATAACAGCTGCTTTCATTACTTTTTTTATTTTAACGAAAAAGGGCCATCCCTTTTTAATTTTTGGTCTTCTCTGTTTTGTTGTGGGTATATTGCTTTTTCCCGGCCGTGTTATTCAAAGGATTCTTTACACCTTTAGTGTTTGGAACCCTGAGATTACAGATGGGACGGTGCGTGTTTTAAACATAGCTTTTGATCCTTCTAGTTCTGCCCGAATCATGAGTTGGCTTGCTGCTATTACAGATTGGTCTTCTTCACCTTTAATAGGAAGGGGTGTTGGAGGATCCGGGCTGATTGACTGTCAGTATTTTACAGTTTTAGTTGAAACCGGCTTTATTGGACTAATTCTTTTTCTTTTTTTATTATGGAAGGTCGGAACCATGGCTTTGCGTTCTTACAAAGAGGAAGAAGATCCTTTTTATAAGGGACTCTTTTTAGGTTATGTCGCTGGTTTTGTGGGATTACTTTTTCACTGTGTCACAGCCAATACCTTTATTTTAATTCGGATCATGGAGCCTTTTTGGTTTATGACTGCTGTATTGGTTGCTCTTCCTCAAGTGAGATTAGAAGAGATGACAATGCTAAAAGAAAAGAGCGAAAAAGGGGGGGGTCGTGGATAGAGTTCAATCTGTATCAAAGAATACCTCTTATTTGATTGTTGGAGATGTGATTGGTAAGCTGATCTCTATAGGGATTAGCATTCTTTTTGTTCGTTATTTGGGACGAGAGGAATTAGGGAAATATAGTTTTGCTATGGCCTATCTTTTCTTCTTTTCTGTTTTACCTCATTTGTCCAATGAGAGTATCTTAGGTCGAGAAGTTGCTGTGGTTAAAGAAAAACAAGCAGGTCGTTTTTTAGGGGATGCGATACTTTTGCGTGTGATCCTTTCCTTAATCGCCATGGTCTTAGCTTGGATAGGATGTACTTTTTTTGAACCAACCCCTCAAATCAGACTACTTATTTTTATTGCCTCTCTTGGAATGATTGCTTCATTTCGTTCTCTTTTTGTGACTGTTTTTCAAAGAACCATGGAAATGCGTGTCTTTTCAATAGTGAATATTTCGATGAAGCTATTAGCGGCTGTGTTGACTCTTGCTCTTATTATATTAAAGGGGACAGTTGAACATTTTGTGTTGCTGAACATCTTTGTTGCTTTTGTCTCAGCAGCTCTTTTTTATACTCTTTCTCAAAAAAGAATTCCTATTGAGTGGGGATGGGATAATAAAAGATTTTTTTCTTTTTTAAAGGATTCCTTTCCTGTTTCTGTGAGTCACTTTTTTGATCGCGTGATCGCGCGGGTGGATCAGATTTTTATTTTTTCTATTATTGGAATCTCATCTTTAGGTCTTTATAGTGCGACCGTAACAGTTGTTGAATCTTTTTTGTTTATTCCAACAGCCTTGCTTACTGTTTTGTTGCCTGTCTTGTCTGTTTTATTTCTCGAGTCTAAGGACAAACACGAAAGATCTGTAAAGATTAGCGGTAAGTACCTTTTGCTCTTTTCCTTACCTGTTGCTTTATTTATTTGTTTCTACTCTAAGGAAGTGTTGATCTTTTTGTTTGGCAATTCTTTTGCAGAAGCTGCCCCAGTACTGAAGATATTGATTTGGTCTTTTCCTTTAAACTGCATGTTGATTTTATTGCGTCATGTTTTGATTTCAGCTAAAAAACAAAAAATAATTCTAATAGGAAGTCTATTTGGAGCGGTTTTAAACATTCCTCTTAACATGGTTTTGATTCCAAAAATGGGGGGTGCTGGAGCTGCTTTAGCAACAACCATTGCTTATTCTGTACCCTTTATTTGTTTCTTGGTTGATAGAGTGCCGCGCAATTTAACACTCTGTTCTTATTTTGGGCTGTTAAAGCTTTTGCCTGCTCTTATTTTACTTGAGCTTTTTCTACACTTTTTTACTTTTTCTTGGTTTGTCGCTCTAATATTTTCTTCACTTGTTTATTTAGCAGCTCTTTTTTTAACCAAGGGCTTGGGGAGTGAAGATATTAAGCTTTTTAAAAGGGCGATAGGGATGAAGTATGGGAAATAACATTCAACCTTCTATTTCAGTTGTGATTCCAAACTATGAAGGACAAGAGATATTAGAAAGAAATTTACAAAAACAGTTTGAAGCGATTTTACAATATAGAGGTGAGTCTGAAATTATTTTAGTCGATGATGGGAGTAAGGACTCTTCAGTTGAATGGGTTGAAGCTCATTTTAAAGAGATTCAGGTTCTTCGGCTCTCAACAAATCAAGGCTTTGGAGCAGCTTGCAATGCAGGAGCGATTCAAGCAAAGCACGAAATTTTGTTCTTCATTAATAATGATATGGAGGTCTTAAAAGAGACCTTTGAAGAGTCTGTCGGGCTTTTTAAAGATAAAGAGCTTTTTGGCGTGCGATTGGGATTGATGATGGAAGTGCACAAGGCTAATCCAATAGACTTAAGTCAGTTCTATCTTGGACTAACTTTGAGAAGAGGGTTTTTTGAGCTCCCTATGTTGAAACGGGAGAGCAGGGGAACGTGTGAAATCCCTTCTTTATCAGGAGGTGCCTCTGCTGTAAATCGAAAACTCTTTTTAGAGTTAGAAGGTTTTGATCCACTTTTTTTACCTGCTTATTGGGAAGATGTTGATCTTTCGCTTAGAGCGTGGCAAAGAGGTTGGAAGATTTTGTTTGAGCCCAAGGCCATTTGCTTTCACGAAGGAAGTCAGACCACCAAAAAAGTGTTTACTCCATTAGAGCTCAAAACAATGAGTGAGCAACATCGATATTATTTGGTTTGGAAGCAAGGTGCGGGGTTGTTTTTTTGGCTGCGTCATGTGAGCGGGGTTCTCTGTCGATTGGTCGTTGCCTGCTTTACAGGGCAGGGTTATCGATTTAAGGCCTTTTTTAAGGCTTTAGAGGGATTGCCTGTTGTGTTAAAAGAGCGCAAAAAAATGCAAGCCAAGCAAAACATTTTGTTCTTTACTTACTGGGAGGCAGAGACTAAAAAATATCCTGCTTTTTTCGAAAACAAGCAGAATTAAGAAAGGTGTGTTAAATTGATTCTAAGCATGAAGCAGAGATTTCAATACCTTTTGTCTGGAGAGAGTTGTAAGCAGACAAGCCTCTCTTTTTATGTTGTTTTGATAGGGCTTTTTGTACTTGGGCTGTGTCATTGGATCTCTTTTTTAAATGCAGGGGACCTTTCATTAACAGCTTATGACTGGCCTAAAGAGAGGGTTTATTATGAGCTCTACCAAGAAGCTTTTCAAAATAAGACGGTTCCGTATCATAGTTCTCTAGAACTTCAAGGAACACATCGTTTTTTAGCTGTTCCTGAAACCATTTTTTCACCTCAACTAATTTTATTAAAATGGATTAGTGTAGGAGAGTTTGTTCTAGCACAAACATTGATCCTTTATTTGGCTGGTTTTATTGGCTGTGTTTGTTTAGCGAGAAGGTATGGCTTATCACTTTTTTCTTTTTCGATCTTATTTTTTCTGTTTAATTTTAATGGTTATCTAACAGCACACCTTTCAGTGGGCCACTTTATGTGGTCGAGTCTATTTTTACTTCCTTATTTTGTTTTATTTGTCTTGAAGATGGTTGAAGACAAAGAAGATTCTTCAGTGATTTATGAAATCCCTCTGTTTCTTTTCTTTGTCTTATTGCAAGGAGGGGTGCACTTCTTTCAGTGGTCTATTCTTTTTCTGGTTCTTTATTGGGTGTTTAATCAAGGTGACTCGATTCGCCTGTGCTGGATTCTGGTTTTTAGCTTTTTATTAGGAGCTGTTCGTATTTTTCCTGCAATGCTTGCTTTCTGGAAGTATGACTCTTTTTTTCTATCAGGTTATCCTACGCTAATTGATCTTTTGAAAGCAATGGTGGTGATTCAAGATCATTTAGCCGAACAAATAGGCTCTGTATTCAGTCGGTTGGGTTGGTGGGAGTATGATCTTTATATTACATTACCCGGTTTTCTTTTTATCGCCTATTTTGGAGTTTACCTTCGGCTTAAACAAAAGAAGTCAAAGTCAAAATTAAAGTATGCTGCTTTAGATGCGCCGATATGGGGTTTGGTTTTGCTCTCTTTGAGTTACCTGTATTTGCCACTTTCAAGGCTTCCCATTCCGTTGCTTAATTCTGAAAGAGTCTCTTCGCGTTTTATTATACTTCCTTTGATCTTCTTATTGGTTTTAGCCCTTCTTCGATTTCAAAACTGGATAAACAAGAAAAAGAAAATATCATTTGCTTGGATTGCAGGCGCCTACTCAATATTGGTTATTTCAATCCTTTCATTGATGCATCACTCTTATTTATGGCGTTTGCTCTTAATTGAAAAGGAACATCTTTCTCAATATACAAAGATTACATCACAGATTACATTTGTTGAGGATCCGTTTTATAAAGCATTGTTATCTATTGGTGCGTTGATAACGTGTGCGACATTGGGTTGGATTGTCTGGAAAGGGTGTTATGAAAAAAGAAAAGACCAATCCTAAGCAGTGTGTTTTGTGTCATGGAATCAAGTTGAATTATGTGGAGTCAAGAGGCTGGGATGATCTTTGGGAATGTTGTGTTTGTAAGGGTGTCTTTGCTTGGCCCCAGTTAAAATATGAAGAATTAGAGCAGTATTATGATGATGTGACAGATTTGGATTATTTTTCTAAGTATAAAAATGAAGCGCTTCGAAGAGCTAAGGTGATTCTTGATTTTTTGAATAAAAAGAGAGTCAAACAAGAGGTTTTAGATGTTGGCTGTGGTGCAGGTTATTTTTTGAAAGAAGCAACAGATCAAAATTGGCGTGTCGAAGGAATTGAGCTTTCTAAAAAAGTAATCGAACGAACTAAGGAATTGGGTGAGTTTAAAATTCACCAAGGAGAAATAAAGAGTTGTTTGGATCAATGTCCACAATATGAGGTAATCACAGCTCAGCATATTTTGGAGCACATTCATGATCCGCTCACTTTTCTAAAACAAGTTCATGAGAAACTAAAACCAGGGGGATGGCTGGTTTTAGCTGTGCCTAATTATGATAGCTGGATGAGGCAATGGGCTGGAATGAATTGGGTTTTGCTTAGAGAGCAGGGGCATTTGCTTCATTTTTCATCTCGTTCTTTAGCTTCATTATTAAAACGTTCACAATTTCAGTTGGTCTATCAGACAGCGCCTCAGTGGAATGCGCTTGATTTGATATGGGCATGGCGCCAAAAAGGAAAGGTTTTTGAATTGAAGGAAAAAGAATCACAACAACAAGGAGGAGTGCAAAAAAGGTCACATGAATGGGTGAGACAGATTGTTGATTTGTTAGCTCAACCGTTTGCATGGATGGCCCAGTATCGTGGACGAGGGGGCGAACTTTTAGCCTTTGCACGCAAACAATGAAAATCTCTGTGATAGTTCCTCTTTATAATTCAGTAAAAACATTAGCAGATTGTATTGAATCGCTTCTTTCTCAGAAGGACGGAGACTATGAAGTGATCTTAGTCGATAATGCTTCGACCGATAACACGTATGAAATGGCACAGTCTTATTTAAATAAAGTACCGAACTCGGTTGGTTATCGAGTGATCAAAGAGCCTAAACAGGGCAGAGAATATGCCCGAAACCGTGGTGCGGCAGAAGCAAAGGGATCGCTTTTAGCTTTTACGGATCATGATTGTATAGCTGATCCTAACTGGTTACTTGAAATTAGAAAAGTCTTTGACGCGCATCCTGATTGGAGTGGTGGGGGTGGAAGTGTTAAAGGAGCACCCCCTAATAATATTATACAAAAGTTTTTATCTCTTTATACATTGCGTACTGAGCATACAGAAGAAAAAGAATTTTCTTGTTTTGATCTCTTTAGTGGGGGCTTTTCAGGATCTAGTTTAGTGTTCCGAAAAGAGATGTTTGACAAATTGGGTGGGTTTCAAGAGCTAGGCTATGCTGCGGGTGATTTTGACTTATGTGCTCGCTTATACCATGCCTCTGGAAAAATGGGAATCATTCCAAATGCAATTACTTATCATCAGCATCGGGATTCGTTTGATGCGATGTGTCGGCAAGCGTATACCACAGGTCGAGCTCAATCTGTCCTGCTAAAAAAGTATTTTCCTCATGATTGGATTATTGAGTTTCCAATGAAGACTTTTCGAGGAAGAGGCGTTTCTTTTCCTATTTGGTTAAATTTTACTTATCTAGACAAAAAAGTATTGCTTGGGCTTGTTTTTGCAGGTGTTTGGCCTCCATTGATCTTTGTGCTTATTTTTTATCTGATCTATCTGATGACTCGTATTAACTCAGTGGCTCAGTATGAAAACCTGCCTCTTCTTTTTTCTGAAAAGTGTGCATTGCTTGTTCTTTTATTTATGAAATCGCTCTCCATGACAGTGGGGAGATTTGTTGAAGGGCTAAATCAAAAGGGGCTTTCTTTGTGAAAAAAGAATGGATGGCTGTTGTTGCCATTTTTATCTTAGGTTTTTTTATGCGTTTACTTCAATTGAACTATTTGGGTGAAATTGAAGTGGATGGCGCATTTATAGCCACATTGGCACGCGACATATCTTCTGGCGAATCTTTTTTTCGTCCCATTAATCCTCCTTTTTATAGTTATCTTATTGCTGTTGCTTCAAGTATGGTTAATGACTTTGAATTAGCAGGTCGTTGGGTTTCTGTTTTTTTAGGAAGTGGCTTGCTCGTTTTAATTTATATAATGGGGCGGTATTTCTTTGATCATAAAGTGGGGTTAATCGCCATGTTTTTAGCCGCTTTAGAGCCTTCCTTAATTTATTATTCCTATACGGTTTTAAGTGAAACAACTTATTTGTTTATTTTTTTAAGTGCGCTGATACTCAGTTTTCTTTTGCTTAAAAATAAAAATATACTGCTGGCTGTTTTTACAGGGCTTATTTGGGGTGTTGCTTTTTTAACGCGCCAAGAAGGAGCTGTCTACCTTGGGATTGTGATGCTTTTATTTTTTAGTGGAATGGTGACAAAGAAAATTCAACTCATTCGTGGTTGGATGGTTCTTTTATTCTTGCTCGTTGGCTTTACTTGCGCCGCATTTCCTTATTTACAATTTATAAAGGAGACAACAGGTTCTTGGGCGCTTTCAGATAAATCAGTGATCCATTTTAGAAGCGGCGTAGAATCGGTTCATCCTACAGACCGTATGGCAGTAGAAAAGTTTTTATTTGGTTTGGTCCCTGAAAAAAATGAAGTCATTTCTCAGAAAGTATTAACAGATGATCTCTTAAAAGAGCAGTATAAGCCTACTTTTAAAGAGTTAGCTTCAACCTATTTTAAAAATATAGGTCTTTGTTTGAAGCTTGGGTTGCCTAAATGGCTTTCTCCTTTGATTTATCTCTTTCTGGCTTTAGGGCTTTACTTTCTCTATCAAGACAGAGAAAAAAGGATGAAGTGGCTTTGGCTGCTTCCGATACTTCCTTGTTATTTAATTTTTCCTTTTATTTATTATCAAAATAGATTTTTACTTACATTGATTCCATTTTGTTTGATCTTAGCCGCTTATGGCCTTTCTGTCTTTTCTGTGAAAGTGTTTAAAAAAGAAGGCGTTGTTTGGCTTTTGGCTTTGACACTTGGTTTTTCGCTTGTGCCTAAAACTGTTTCAGCAATGAAGCAACGGGCTGGAACAAGTGATTTGGCTCGAGAAGTGGGTGGATGGCTTCAAGGTCGTTTTCCTGAAGGAGGGCGGTTTATCTCTCGTTATCCAGCCATTCCTTTTTATGGTGGAGGCGAGTCTGTTGCTTTTCCTTACGCTGAAGTGGCTGATTTGTTGGTTTACGCTCAAGCCCAGAAAGCAGATACATTAATTTTGCGTCGAAAGACATTAAAACGGTTTAGGCCTTGGTTGCTTCCTTTATTTGATGATCACAAGCGCTTTCCGCAGTTTGAGTTGCTCTTTCAGGCACGTGTCACTGAAGGTGGAATCCGGGATGAAGTTAAAGTATTTGGTTTTGATCATAAGAAGGCGGGGCTTTAGGTGAATAGAAAAAAAGAATGGCCTCAAGTCTCTATTTTAATAGCAAGTAAGGATAGACGTTCTGATTTAGAACGAGCTTTAGAAACAGTGCGTGCGTTAGACTATCCTAAGGAATTGATTGAAGTGGTGGTTGTGGAAGAAACCGATCAGCCTCAACCCATTGATGGTATTGAGTACTACTCAATCCCTCGAAAAAATCTTGGTTTTGGTTATGCTAGAAATCAGTGCGTGCAACGCGCGACTTATTCTTTACTCGCTTTTACTGATGACGATTGTTTGCTTCACCCTGATTGGTTAAAAGAACTTGTGCTTGGATTAGATGAAGGAATTGGGGGTGTTGCAGGAGCTGTTGAAGTTAAAGAACGAAAAGGGATCGGCTTTTGTGAGTCTATCTTGGGTTTTCCTGGAGGAGGGCTTAAGAGTTCTTGGAGAGCTGAGGGAAAAGTGATTCCTATAAGCCAGCTTTCAACATGCAATGCCCTTTTTCAGAAAAAGGTTTTTGAAAAAGTTGGTTTTTTTCAAGAAAATACTCTGTTTAGTGGCGAAGACTATGATTTTGCTCAGCGGGTTGTTCGGCAATTTCAGTGTGTTTATAATCCTAATGCGATTGTCTATCATCGACCACGTGGAAGCTTTAAACATATTTTTAGTTGGTTTGTTCGCCGGGGCCAATGTGAAATTAATATGCTCTTTTTAAAAACCCATTCAACTGCTTGGCAGCTTTATTATATTTTTTCGACATCGTTTTTATTGCGTCTATTTATTATGGGTATAGTCCTCTCTTTTTTAAAAGTTCCTTTTGTCTTAACTGTAGCTTTATATTTTCTGATCTATATTACTTTAAATTTAATTCGTACTCAGTTTCAATTTGAATTAGGAGGCACATTAAAAACATGGCTGCTTCTTCCTTTAGTTAAACTTTTTATGGATTTAGGATGGGATTGTGGAAAATTTTTAGGGTTAATCAGTTTATTTTCAAATAAAAGAGAGTCTAAATAATGAAGAAAAAAGTTTCAGCTGTAATTATTACTAAAAACGAAGAAGTAAATATTGAAGACTGCCTTAAGAGTGTTTCTTGGGTAGATGAAATTGTGATTGTTGATTCAGGAAGCGAAGATAAAACATTAGAGATATGTAAAAAATTTAAAGCCAAAATCTTTCACAATCCGATTGATAAAGGATTGAACTTTAATAAGAACTTAGGTAATGACCATGCCTCAGGGGATTGGATCTTAAGCTTAGATGCAGATGAGCGAATATCAGATGGTTTGGCTCAAGAGATTCAAGCAACCTTGACTAAAGAAGGTAAGGTGATTGGTTATAGCATTGCGCGCCAAAATTATTTTTTAGGAACGTGGATACGAGGAGCTGGGTGGTGGCCTAATTCGATTATTCGATTTTTTAAGAAAGGTTCTGCTCACTGGCTGGATGGAGTGCATGAACTTGTTGAGGCTAAAGGAGAGGTTTCTACGTTTGAATACCCTATTGTTCATTATAGTTACCGTACTTTTGATGACTATATTCGAAAATTTCATTATTACACGACAATCCGTGCTGATGAAGAAATTAGCCGAGGAAGAGAAATTACTCTTTGGAATAGTTTGTGGTACTTTTTTCTCAATCCTGTACAAGTTATTTTAAGAAAGTATTTTTTGATGAATGGATGGAGAGATGGATTAAAAGGACTCTTTATTTCTTATTCTGCAGGAATGGTTGTCTTGGTTATGGCATTTAAAATGTGGGGCAAGAAATTTGAATAAAAAGACTAAACAAAAAAATATTCTTTTCTTGTTTAATACAGGGGATATTGTTGGTGGAGGAGAGATTAGTTTTTTTGATCTGCTTTCTCATATTGATTCAAATAAATTTAAACGATTTGTGGTTTGTCCGAAAAAAGGTGCTTTGGTTGAGAAGCTTGAGAAAAATAAGGTTCAAGTAGATCTAATAGAGATGACTTCTATTCGTAGTTTGAATTTCTTTAAAATTGTGTTTGGCATTTTAAAGGTTTATTGGTTCCTGAGTAAGAATAAGATTGATCTAGTCCATGCAAATGGCTCGCGATGTGCTATTTATGCTGGAATTGCTTCAAAGTTTGCTCGGATTCCTATGGTGTGGCACGTGAGAGTGATGTCGCGAGATAAGTGGTTGGATCCTTTTTTAGCTCGTTGTGCCACTAAAATTATCGTGAACAGCAAATCAGTTAAACGACGTTTTTACAAGGTGCCTGCTGCTTTAGGCAAGGCAACTGTGATTTATAACGGATTTGATTTTAGTCAAATTAACCCTAAATATGTGACGCAAGATTTAAGAAAAGAATTAAATCTTTCTAAAGCTACGCCTGTGATTGGAATGACAGGCCGAATGGATATGTATAAGGATCATAAAACTTTTTTAGGGGCTGCTAAGATTGTGCTCAGTCATTATCCAAATGCTCAATTTTTGTTAGCTGGATCTGGAGAGAAGGCTGAAAGTCTTAAAAATTATGCTCAAGAAATTAAAATTGAGCATGCAGTTCATTTTTTAGGAAATCGAGACGATATTTTAAATGTTTATTCTGCCATTGATATTTTTGTTTTGTCGACACGAAGTGAAGGATTTGGTCGGGTTTTAGTTGAGGCTTTGGCTATGGGCAAACCCGTTGTTGCGAGTCGCGTCGGGGGAGTGTCAGAAGTGATTCACGATGGTTTTTCTGGCCTTTTAGTCGACAAAAGCTCTGCAGAGAGTTTGGCAGAAGCGATCTCCCGGTACATTCAAAATCCAGAACTTGCGATCAAACTAGCTGGATGGGGAAAAAAAGAAGTTCAAAAGAACTTTTCAATGGAAAGTCATTTACAAGAAATAGAGCAGTTGTATGAATCGTTGTTGGGTGGGGGTAAGAGCCCTTTGATTCGTCTTGGAATAGATTGGCGTGAATTTGAACGGAATACATCAACAGGGATTGCTCGTTATCTAGAAGGGATGATGCGTTATCTTTTATTGCCAGGCCAACAATGGGATATTCGACTCTTTGGCAATCAAAAAACAAAGTGGCACAGTTTTATTCCTTCTTCAGCTAAACGAAAAATAAATGAATCGATTACCTTGTTGTGGGATCAAGTGACGCTTCCTAAGAATTTAAGACGAGAGCGATGTCAGCTTTTTGTATCACCTTATTTTAAAGCCCCTCTTTTTTCACCCTGTCCCGTTGTTTTGATTGTGAATGATTTGATTCCTGTTAAGAGTCTTTATTTTAGACTGCTATTGAGGTGGAATGTACGTCGAGCAAAGGGGATTGCGACGATCTCTGAATCGGTGAAAAAAGAACTTATTGGGTTTGAGCCAAGAGCAGAAAATAAAATACGTGTTATTCCTTTAGGTGTTTCGAATCAATTTAGTCCAGGCCCTTCTAATAAAGTGTATTTAAAAGAGATATTAGGCGTTGATGCACGTTATTTACTTTATGTGGGTAATGCGAATCCTCACAAAAATCTCAAGAACTTAATTGCCTCTATGAAGGATGTGGATCATTTGAAATTGGTTTTGTGTGGTGTGAGTAAAAAGAATAATATCGATTTAGTGGAGTTGGCTTCGAGAGAAAAAGTAATTGATAAAATCCACTTTTTAAAGAAAATTTCTGATGAGAGTTTGTTAGAGTTGTACAGAGGGGCAGAATGTTTTGTTTTTCCTTCTTTATCTGAAGGGTTTGGATTGCCTCCTTTAGAAGCTATGGGATGTGGTGTGCCGGTTATAGCTTCGCGTATCCCTGTAATTGAAGAAGTTTTAGGTGACGCAGCATGTTTAATTGACGCGCGTAAACCGAGTGAAATTTCAAAAGCTATTAATGATCTTTCTGATGATTTGGATAGACGAAAAGAATTAATTGAAAAAGGAAAGAAGCGGGCTGCTTTTTTCTCGGAAAAACATATGGCGCAGTCTTTTGAAGCGTTTTTAACATGGATACATAATGAAAATACTTTGGACTCTAGATAGCCCTTTTTTTCCTGTTCATGGAGGATCGGCGCGTGTGGTATACCATCAAGCTTCTATTTATGCGAAGCAGGGTGTGCCTGCGTATGCCTTTTGTCGTGATAAATCAAGTACTCAAGAGTGTGAAGCTGTCATTGAAGGGGTTCAAACTTTTTCTTTTAGCGTGAATAGTACTACTTTCAAAGAAAACTTTTTTAGAAGTATTTTAAACGGAAGAAAAGCGTTTAAAAAAATGATAGAAAAAGAAGGGGATTTTGACTTGATCCTCTTTAATCAACCGTTGACTGCTTTAGCAACAAAAAGTTTTTTTAATAAAGTTAAAAGTAAAAAGATTTACTCTTTTCATTCTCCTTTTTCATCCGAATATTTGATTCGCCATTCTTCAGGAGGGGTTATTGATTGGTTTCGAGGAAAATTTTTGAATTGTGTCGAAAGAATAGCAATGAGTGGGTGTGATCTGATTGTTTTTGATTCTGAGTATATGGAGAAAGAAGCGATTCGAGTGCATCCCTCTTTAGAAAGTCGATCTCGCCTTGTGATTCCTTTGGGCGTGGACCTTGAGCACTTTAAATGTAAAACAGAGTTGACGATTCCCAGAAAAAAAATAGGCCTTTCTTTAAATAGACCGATTGTCTTTACTGTTCGAAATTTAGAACCTCGAATGGGGTTAGAGCGTTTAATAAGAGCATGGGCTCAGGTGGCAGAAGCCCTTCCTGAGGTCTTGTTAGTTTTAGGTGGAGAAGGGAGTTTAAAAGAAGGTTTAAAGGAATTGATAAAAGAGTATGCTCTTGAAAAAAATGTGTTGTTAGTCGGTTATATCAAAGAGGATGAGCTCCCTTCTTATTATCAGGCTGCAGATCTTTTTGTTTTACCCACAATTGAACTAGAAGGATTTGGTCTTGTTACGATTGAGGCGTTAGCTTGTGGAACACCTGTTCTTGGAACAAAGGTTGGAGCAACCCCAGAAGTCCTCTCTGCTCTAAACTCTGATCTAATCTTCTCTTCAAGACGGACAAAAGTTATAGCAGAACGTATTATTCAGTTTTTTAATAATAAAGAAGCAAATCTATTTACTCCTGAAGTGTGCCGTCAATATGTTGAAGAAAAGTTTTCCTTAGAGAAGCACTTGGATCAGCTTAGCGATATTTTAACAAAATTAAATAAAGTACAATTTTAATTTATGGAACGACTCAAAATAGTACATCTTATTACACGTTTGGATAAAGGGGGGTCAGCAGAAAATACCTTTCTTTCAGCCCGCGAATTTGTAAAAAAGGGACATGTTGTTCAAATTTGGTCAGGTAAGGATTTTGATATTCCTCGTCATACTGAGAGTGATCTGTTAAAAGCCAAGATTGAATTAAAATGGTTCTCTCTTTTGGTACGATCGATTAATCCCTTAAAAGATTTTCTTTGTTTGATTCAGTTTATTCAAAGACTCCGTCAGGAAAGACCTGATATTCTACATACTCATACGTCTAAAGCTGGTTTTTTAGGCCGATTGGCAGGAGTGATTGCGCGTGTTCCTGTGATTGTGCACACGCCTCATGGCCATGTTTTTTATGCTTATTTTGGAAAAGCTAAAACAAAATTCTATATTTTTCTAGAAAAAATAGCTGCTTGTTGGACTGATGTATTGATTCCATTATCTAAAAAGGGAATGAATGAATCTTTGAAACGAGGGATAGGCAAAAAAGAACAGTACGTTCCTGTTGTGAGTGGAATAGATGTTGATAGCTTAGATTTTTCTAATCAATACCGAAAAGAAATACGCAAGCAACTGGGGGTTAAAAATCAAGAGGTCTTGATTGGGGCGATGGGTCGTTTTGTTCCTGTTAAGGGATTTGATCTTTTGGTTGAAGCCATTGCAAAGGTGCTTGTTTCATTTCCTGGAGCTAAGTTTTACTTTGTTGGGGATGGGCCTATGCGGCCAGAATTAGAGTTACGTGTAAAGGAGTTAAATGTTGAAGAAAATGTTTTCTTTGCTCCTTTTCAAGAAATCAGTGCTCCTTTACAAGCAATAGACGTGTTGGTTGTGCCTTCTCGCAATGAAGGGCAGAGTCGAACCCTTGTGGAAGGGATGTTTTTAAAAAAAGCAGCGATTGCCACTCGAGTGGGTGGACTTCCTGATGTGATTGAGAATGGAAGAACCGGGTTATTGGTTGCTCCTGAAAGTCCTGCAGCCTTATCGCGCGCACTATTAGAATTATTAAATGATCACAAAAAGCTCTCTGAGTTAGGTGCGGCTGCAGCTAAAGAGGCAAAAAAACGATTTAATCTACCTGTGATGATTGATTCTTTGGAGAAAATCTATGAAGCGTGTTACCAAAAAAATATTGATTCAAATGATTAGGGTCTTCTTTTTTCTGATCTGTTGTTTACTCCCTTTAAAAGCAAATGCTGATTCTGTTGAGCAGTATCCTGCCGCTATTCATATCCAAACTAATTGGAGTTCAGGTTCAGTTACTTCTGAGCAGGTTATTGATATTGCGCAAGACTTAAACATTTCTATTGTTATGTTTGCTGAAAGTGCTCTGAGACGTTGGGAATATACTTTGTTGCCTGAATTTGGCCCTTTAATTCGTAAAAGCGTTGAAGAACCTTCTGTTTTTAGAATGGGTGTTAAAAAGTATTTTAAAAAAGTAAGGAGCCTTCAGAAAAAAAATCCTAACATGGTTCTTTTTCCAGGGGTTGAAGCTGCGCCGTACTATTATTGGGAAGGCAACCCGTTTGAAGGGGATTTAACTTTACGAGGTTGGCATAAACACCTTTTAGTTTTTGGATTAGAAGATGTTAAAAAAATGGAATCTCTACCGATTGCTTCCAATCCAAAAAGCAGAATATGGAAATGGGGAAACATTTTTTGGTTGTGGCCTTTATTTACATTTTTCTTTGGTGCCTGGCTTTTTTCACTTAATACGCGTAAACAATATTTAAAACAAGCTGGTGGAGTCATTATACTTCTTTCGTTTATTCCAATGGCAATGAATTTTCCTTTTAAAGATCACTGCTTTTCACCGATGAAACCAAATGCTGGAGTGGATCCGTATCAAAAGTTTATTGATGCTGCTCGTCAAAAAGGGGGATTGATTTTTTGGGCTCATCCTGAAGCAGGGCTTAAAACACATATTTCAGATAAGGTTTCTGTTCGTACAGATCCTTATCCTAAAATGCTTCTTCAAACCAAAGACTATCATGGCTTTTCTATTTTTTATGAAGGGTATCGTGAGGTTGGAGGCATTGAAGGGGTTTGGGATAAAGTGTTAATGGAGTATTTATTAGGAAAACGAAAATATCCTGTTTGGGCCATTGGAGAAATTGATTTTCATCAGATTAAAAGTGCCATTCCAAAAAAACTAAATGAAGTGGAAACAGTTTTTTGGCTCAAAGACCTAAAAAAGAGAGACATTTTAACAGCTATGAAAAAAGGGTCGATGTATGCCCGGCGCAGTACAGACAAAGGGCGAATTAGATTGAGCCGGTTTGAGTTGATCTCAGATAAAGGCGAATCAGTCAAAAGCGGAGAGACTTTAAGAGTAGTGGACAAAAAAGTGACTCTTAAGGTTGGTCTTGAAAATGAATTAAAAGGAACGGAAGCCGTCACAGTCCAAATTCTCAAGAACGGAAAATTGTGGAAAGAGGTTGAAGGAACCCTTCCATTACAGATTGAAGTTGAGGACGAAGTGGTGGGGCGTGCTTACTACCGTCTCTTCATTAAAGGTAGATACCCGCTCTTGCTTGCATCAAATCCAATCTTTATTGATAATTAGATACGTTGTAAATGGCTGCTTAAAAAGGTCTTATAGGAATAAGTAATAACTCGCCCCCCTTTCTATTGACGAAACCGACCTGAAAACCTAAAATAGTGGGCTTATTTTCTAAATGGAATATGTAGAAGTTATTGACGTCCAATAAGTTCGAGAAAGGGGTCGTAAGTGAAAGTTGAAATGGAAAAGGTGAGTGACACACGTTTGTCGCTCCAAGTTGAAATTCCTGAATCTGATTTGAAGAAAGAGATTGCTTCGATCTATGGTCAAATTTCTAAAAGTGCCCGTATCCCAGGGTTTCGTTCGGGAAAAGCACCTCAAGCTATTATTGAAAAACGATATGCTGAAGAAGCAAAAAGTGAGTTGTTTAAAAAGTTAATTCCTCAAGCTTATACTAAAGTTGTTCAAGAGAAAGAGCTTAAGCCAGTGGGTCATCCACAGCTTGAAGTGACAGAGTATAAAGAAAACGAGATATTAAAGTTTAAAGCAACCTTAGATGTGCAGCCTGAAATCAAATTAAAAAATTATTCGGGGATTTCTTTAAAGAAGAAAAAAATAAAATTTGATGATAAAGAAGTTGGTCAAGCTCTTGAAACGCTTCAACAGCAGAATGCAAAATTCAATGCTGTGACTGATCGTGGTTTGAAATGGACTGACTTTGCGATTGCTGATTGGAAGTTGATCCACGACGGTAAAGAGGCTGAATCTGTCGAGGGTAGATGGATTCCTATTGATAAAGAATACTTTATTCCAAACTTTTGCGATCATTTGCTTGAGGCTAAAGTAGGAGAATCTAAAGAGATAGAAGTGACGCTTCCTAAAGATTTTTATAAGGAAGAGTTGCGCGAAAAGAAAGTTACTTTTTATGTTGATATTAAAGAGATTAAAGAAAAGTTACTTCCTGAATTAAGTGATGAGTTTGCTAAAGATTTGGGTAATTTTGAAACGCTTGATCAGCTTAAAGAAGATGTAAAAAAACAACTGGTTGATTATAAAGAACGTGAATCTGAAAATGAGTTAAAGAACCAAGTGGTTGAAGCTTTAGTGAAGGAGTACACGTTTGAATTACCAGAGTCTTTAATTGAAAATATGACCCAAGAAATCTTAGAACGGGCTGTGCAGCAGATGCGTATGCAGAAAGTTCCTGAAAAAGAGATTGAGTCTAAGCGTGGCGAATTAGCCAAAAAAGCAGATGAACGGGCCAAATCTGAAGTTCGTTTGGCTTATTTAGTGGATGCCATTGCAAGAAAAGAAGAGCTTAAAGTAGAGAAGGAAGACATTGAAAATCACTTTAAGAGTATGGTTCAAGCAGGGCAAAATCCAGCATATCTGGAGAATTTCTTTAAACAGTCTGAAAATGTGGAAAAGCTCCGCTCTCAGCTGCTAGAAGAGAAGGTTTTGCACATTTTGATATCTCAGGGTAAAATTAAAGAGGAGTCGTAAACAGGCGCATCTATAAGAAATATAAGGGGAAAATATGTTGATTCCAATGGTTGTAGAAACAACAGGTCGTGGCGAAAGATCTTATGACATTTATTCACGTCTATTAAAAGACCGCATCATTTTTTTAGGCACAGCGATTGATGACCATGTTGCTAATGTCATCGTAGCTCAAATGCTTTTTTTGCAAATGGAAGATCCTGAAAAAGATATTAATCTTTATGTGAACAGCCCAGGGGGTGTGGTCACAGCAGGTATGGCTATTTTTGACACCATGCAATTTTTAAAGTGTGATGTGAATACGTATTGTATTGGTCAAGCCGCAAGTATGGGAGCCGTGCTGTTGGCTGCAGGCGCCAAAGGAAAACGATTTGCCTTACCTCATTCAAGAATTATGATTCACCAACCTTTGGGTGGAGCTCAAGGACAGGCAACTGACATTGAAATCCAAACTAAAGAAATCTTAAGAATGAAACAAGAGTTGAATCAAATTTTATCTGATCGAACAGGACAGCCTTTAGACAAGGTTAAAAAAGATACAGATCGTGATTTTTTTATGTCTGCTGATGAAGCTAAAAATTATGGATTAGTGGATAAGGTTGTTGCTGATATGAAAGATGCTGATACGAAAGATCCTGATAAAAAGGCTGAGAAAAAATAAATATGAATAAAATGTCGATGGCTAATTGTTCTTTTTGTAAGAAGCGCCAAAACGAGGTCAAGAAATTGATTGCAGGACCTGGTGTCTTTATTTGTGATGAGTGTATCTCACTGTGTAAAGATATCTTGGACCGAGAATTGGCTCCTCCTACAAAAGAGAAGGTAGCGCCAAAACCACTTAAGGTTTTAAAGCCAGCTGAAATTAAAGAACAACTTGATCAATATGTGATTGGCCAAGACCAAGCTAAAAAGACTCTTTCAGTTGCCGTGCACAACCACTACAAACGGATTAAAAATCCTATTGCTTTGGATGGGATTGAACTTGAAAAGAGTAATATCTTATTGTTGGGTCCAACTGGAAGTGGAAAAACTCTTTTAGCTCGAACATTAGCGCGCGTTCTGGATGTTCCTTTTTGTATTGCTGACGCCACAACATTGACCGAAGCTGGTTATGTGGGTGAAGATGTTGAGAACGTGATCCTGAAATTAGTTCAGGCGGCTGATTATGATATTAAGCGTGCTGAAATCGGCATCATCTATATTGATGAGATTGATAAAATTGGTCGCACAACAGAGAATGTCTCCATTACTCGTGATGTGTCGGGTGAAGGGGTGCAGCAATCATTGTTGAAAATTTTAGAAGGAACTCATGCAAATGTGCCGCCTAAAGGGGGACGCAAACATCCGCATCAAGAATTTATTCAAGTCAACACACAGAATATTCTCTTTATTTGTGGGGGTGCTTTTTCTAACCTAGATAAAATTGTGTCTCAGCGAATTGGGAAAAAGACAATGGGTTTTGGTTCTGAGGCTAGTACAGCTATTCAGAAAAAACGAATAGGTGAATTACTTAGACAAGCTCAACCTGAAGATTTACTTCGGTTTGGAATGATTCCAGAATTTATTGGGCGTTTACCTGTGATGTCTGTTTTGGCTGATCTAGAAGAACAAGAATTGATTCATATTTTGAGTGAACCTAAAAATGCTTTAGTGAAGCAGTATCAAAAACTTTTTGAAATGGAAGGGGTTGACCTAATCTTTAAAAAAGATGCTTTAAAAGCTTTAGCTAAAAAAGCGATCGAGAAAAAAACTGGGGCGCGTGCTTTACGAGGTCTCATGGAAGAAATCATGCTTGATATTATGTATGAAATCCCATCCCGAAACGATGTGGAAGAGGTTGTGGTGACAAAAGAATCTGTTGATAAAACAAGCCCGCCTGAAATTAAAACTAAAACCACGCGCAAGAAAATCGCGTAAATTCTGTCGTGATTCCAAACAGACATAAGGTAGAGAGATGAAAATGAAAATTTTAATAAGTGATGCTTTATCAGAAAAAGGGAAAGAAGTCCTAACGAGTGCTGAGGCTTTTGATGTGGATGACCGTAAGGGCATCTCAGCAGAAGATCTTGTTGCGTGCATTGGTGAATACGATGGTTTGATTGTTCGCAGTCAAACTAAAGTAACAAGTGAGCTGATTGAAAAAGCAGGAAAATTAAAAGTAATTGGTCGTGCTGGAGTTGGGGTTGATAATGTAGATATTGATGCCGCAACAAAAAATGGAATCGTTGTTTTAAATACTCCAGATGTGAATACTATTTCAACAGCGGAACATACTTTTTCTATGTTGTTAGCTCTTTCGCGCAATATTCCTCAAGCCGTTGCTTCTGTAAAAGCAGGCAAGTGGGAACGAAGTCATTTTGTTGGAACAGAAGTACGTGGCAAAACATTAGGTGTGGTTGGGATGGGGCGTATTGGAACAGAAGTGGTGCAACGCGCCCTTGGTTTTCAAATGCGCGTGATTGCTTTTGATCCTTTCATGTCTTCTGAACGTGCGGCAAAACTTAAAGTTGAAATGGCTGATGTGGATCGTATTTTTCAAGAGAGTGATTACATTACTGTGCACACTCCTTTGACTCCTGAAACCAAAGGGATTATTGGAAAAGAAGCCTTTGCCAAAATGAAGAGCGGTGTTTCGATCATTAACTGTGCTCGAGGGGGCATTGTAGATGAAGCGGCCTTAGAAGAAGCGCTTAAATCGGGTAAGGTTGCCGGAGCGGCTTTAGATGTGTACGAAGAAGAGCCTCCTAAAAGAACTTCTTTATTAGAGATGGACAATGTTATTTGTACGCCACACTTAGGTGCTTCAACTAAAGAAGCTCAATTAAATGTGGCTATTGATGTGGCTAATTCAGTGGTGGACGCGCTGAGTGGCAAAACCATTCGTAATGCAGTGAACATGCCTTCAATGGATAATGAAACACTCAGACAAATACAGCCTTATCTTTTCTTATCTGAAAAACTGGGAAGTTTGGTGGCTCAATTATTAGAAGGAACCGTTGAAGAGGTTTGCTTAAACTATAGCGGTAAGATTGCTGAAATTAATACAGATCCAATTACTGTCGGTATTTTAAAAGGGTTATTGGGCCATGTGTTGCAAATGAATGTGAACTTAGTGAATGCGCATTTGATTGCTAAAGAACGGGGTATTAAGATTGTTGAATCGAAAACATCTAATGTGGAAGAGTTTTCAGATCTTTTAACCATTCAAATTAAAACAACAAGCCGCACATTTACCATAGCAGGAACGTTGCTCGGAAAGAAAAACGAACCTCGTATTGTTAAAATTGACGATAACTTTGTGGATGCTATTCCATCTGGTTATTTATTGGTTGTGACCAATGTTGACCGTCCTGGAATTATTGGTTCTTTAGGAACCGTGCTTGGAGAAGGTAGTATCAATATTGCAGGGATGACTGTTGGGCGTAAAGAAATGGGAAAACATGCGATCACAGTTGTGAATGTGGACAGTGTGGTGTCTAAAGATGTTTTAGAAAAGTTAAGAGCTCTTCCAGATATTGTTAACTGTAAAATGGTAGAACTATAAAAACTTTAAGATCGGTATAAAAGCTGTTGAGTTGTTGTCTTTTATACCGATCTTTTTGTGTGAATAAATATTTTAAAAGGGATTAACATGCCAGCAAATGTACTTGTCGGAGCCCAATGGGGTGACGAAGGAAAAGGTAAAATTATTGATGTTTTAACTGAGCAGTCAGACTACATTGTTCGCTTTCAAGGTGGAAACAATGCAGGGCATACGGTTAAGATTGGTGAAGAAGAATTTATTTTGCATTTGATCCCTTCAGGCATTTTGCATGAAGGCAAAAAATGTGTGATTGGAAATGGTGTGGTTGTTGACCCCGCTGCTTTGATTGAAGAAATTGAGTATTTGCATGAAAAGAACATTTCTGTAGATGGTAATCTTTTTGTGAGTGATCGAGCCCATCTTATTTTTCCTTATCACCGACTTCTTGATATTAAAAAGGAAGAGCGTAAGGGTGAAGGTAAAATCGGCACAACAGGTCGAGGCATTGGCCCTTCTTATGTAGATAAAATGACTCGTATCGGAATTCGTGTGGGTGATCTTTTAGACAAAGATGTTTTTGCTCGAAAAGTGCGTGCTAATTTAAGTGAAAACAATGAGTTGCTCGTTAAAGTTTATGAGTCAGAACCATTAGATGTGGATCAACTTGTTGAAACCTATTTGGGATATGGTGAAAAGATTAAAGACCATATTGTGAATACAGTTCCTTTATTAAATAAAGCAATCAATCAAGGTAAAGTGGTGCTTTTTGAAGGAGCGCAAGGAACCTTGCTTGATGTTGATTATGGAACCTATCCATTTGTCACCTCTTCTAATCCAACAGCAGGTGGAGCTTGTGTGGGTGGGGGAATTGGTCCAAACAAAATTGAAAATATTTTAGGTGTGTTTAAAGCGTACACAACACGTGTTGGAGAAGGACCTTTTCCTACAGAATTGCCAGAAGAGATGAATAAAAAAGTACGTGAAGAAGGACAAGAGTATGGAGCCACCACAGGTCGTCCTCGTCGTTGCGGTTGGTTTGATGCCATGATTGGGAAGCACTCTGTCATGATTAATGGTTTGACTTCGCTTGCACTCACAAAAATGGATATCTTAGATAAGTTTGATGAGATTAAAGTTTGCGTAGCCTATAAGTATAAAGGGGAAACGGTTGAAGATTTTCCTAGTAATGTAGACGTGTTGAGTCAGTGCGAACCTGTTTATGAAACATTTCCAGGTTGGTTAGAAAGCACTGAGGGGATTCGTTCATATGACAAACTTCCTGAAAAAGCAAAAAATTATTTAACACGTATTGCGCAATTATTAGAAACACCTATTGAAATCATTTCAGTAGGAGCACGCCGCGACCAAACAATCTTTGTTTAATAACGCAAAGAGCAGAGTCAGCAATAAAATATGATGAACTCAGAAACAATACCTAAGCACATTGCCATTATTATGGATGGAAATGGACGCTGGGCTAAAGAGAAAAAATTACCTCGCATTGAAGGGCATCGTGCGGGTGCAGAATCGGTTCGAGCTGTTGTGCGGGCATGTGGCGAGTTAGGTGTCGAGTATTTAACACTCTATGCTTTTTCAAGTGAGAATTGGTCACGCCCTAAAGCAGAAGTGAATGCGTTGATGACTTTGCTTAAGTTCTTCTTAAAAAAAGAAGTCGAAGAGCTAAATAAGAACAATGTGCAATTGTTGGCTATTGGGGCTCTTGAAGAATTGCCAGAGTCTGTTCAAAAGGAACTTCAAATTGCGTTTGAAAAAACAGCAAAGAACACAGGCCTGAAGCTGATCTTGGCATTGAACTATGGTTCTCGAAGAGAAATTGTGGACTCTGTGCGTAAGATTGCCACTGAAGTTGAAGGGAATCGTTTGAGTTTGAGCTCAATTGATGAAGACTTAATCTCTTCGTATTTGTACACAGCTGATTATCCTGATCCAGAGCTGTTGATCCGCACAAGCGGAGAAAAAAGAATTAGTAATTTTTTGTTGTGGCAGATTTCATATGCAGAGATTGTCGTGATGGACCTTTATTGGCCAGAGTTTCGTAAAGTTCATTTACAAGAAGCAATTACTGAATTTCAAAATCGACAACGTCGGTTTGGGGGAGTGGATGCTATCTCGTCGTCTGATTAGTGCTTTTTGCTTAATTGGTGTATTGATTGCTTGTGTCTTTTTCTCTCAAGGAAAAGGGGTGTGGCTTACCTTTGTGGGGGCACACTTGATGGTTGGGATTGCCTTAAAAGAATATTTTGATTTAGTGAAAGCTAAAGGTTTGTCGTTGAAGCCAATCCCATCTATTAGTGTGGGGCTTCTTTTAAGTGCGGTTATTTTTTGGGGTTCTTTTTCTGGTTCGTTAACAGCTGATTGCGAGATTCTTCTTCTTTTTCTAACGATTGGTTTGTTGTTTTTGATTCAAGCGGTGCAAGGCTCAAAAGGGTCTCCATTAGTGCTGAGTGCTTTATCTGTGACAGGGGTTCTTTATATTGCTTGGCTTTTTTCGTTCTTTTATAAGATTGCTTTTTTCCCTGGCCTAGATGGTCGTTGGTTTATCTTTTTTGCTTTTTTAGTGACAAAGAGTTCTGACATTGTGGCTTACTTTGTCGGTTCTTTAATGGGTAAAAAACCTTTAGCACCTAAAATCAGTCCTAAAAAGACTCGAGAAGGGGCTATTGGAGGATTACTTGGTTCGATTGGAGCTGCTTATTTAGGCCAAGCGCTTTTCTTTCCCAATCTAGAGCTTCCACACTTGTTTGTTTTTGGATTGGTTGTGGGTGTGGTGGGGATTGTGGGTGACTTGTTGGAATCATTATTTAAACGCGATGCCAAAATTAAAGATTCAGGTTCGTTTATACCGGGGATGGGTGGGGCGTTTGATGTGTTAGACAGCTTGTTGTTTACAGCCCCAATTACTTATTTTTATATGAAATATTTTGTGAGTTAAAATGAAAAAAATTGCGCTATTAGGATCAACGGGATCAATTGGACAAAGCACACTTGAAATTGTGTCTGCCAATCTCGATCAATATGAAGTGGTTGGTTTGACCGCTGCAAGTAAGATTGATCTATTAGAAGAACAGATCAAAAAGTTTCATCCTAAATCAGTTGCTGTTTTAGATGTGGCTAAAGCAAAAGAGTTGCGTTCTCGCCTTCAAGGAGAATCGATTGAAGTCTTAGAAGGGCCTCTGGGAATTGAGCATATTGCGACCTTATCTGAAGTAGAAACGGTTGTGAGTGGGATTGTTGGTGCGGCTGGATTATTACCCGCCTTAGCTGCACTCAAAGCAGGCAAAGATGTGGCCTTAGCCAATAAAGAAGTCTTGGTCATGGGTGGAGCGCTTGTTAGAAGCATATTAAATGAAAAAAAATCTCATCTTCTTCCTGTGGATAGTGAACATGCGGCTCTGTTTCAAGCTTTAGGTAATCGTCCAATTAATGAAGTGCGCAAATTAATCTTAACTGCTTCAGGTGGTCCTTTTTTAAAGACATCTGTTTCTGAATTAGAAACCGTGACACCTAAGCAAGCCATTGCTCATCCTAAATGGAAAATGGGGCCTAAAATCTCAGTTGATTCAGCTACCATGATGAATAAGGGATTAGAGGTGATTGAAGCGCGTTGGTTGTTTGATGTAGGAGCTGAAAATATTGAAATTGTGATTCACCCTGAAAGTTTGGTCCATTCCATGGTGGAATTTGTGGATGGTTCGATCTTAGCGCAGTTGGGTGTGACAGACATGAAAATCCCGATTCAAGCCGCTTTGACCTATCCAGAATTAAAAGAAGGGTGTGCCGGATACCTTGATTTGACCCAAATTGGAGCCCTTCACTTTCAAAAACCTGATTTTAATCAGTTTCCTGTGCTAAAATATGCGTTTGAAGCAGCTCTAGCTGGGGGAACCACTCCATGTGTGCTGAATGCCGCTAATGAAGTGGCTGTTGCCGCATTCTTAAAAGAAGAGATTCGTTTCTTAGATATTGTGAAAGTGGTTGGAAATGCTTTAGAAAACCACTCAAACAAACAAGAGTATACGTTAGAAGAAATTTTACATTGTGATGAAGAAGTGCGTATTCAATCTAAAGAGTTTATCAATAACATTTCGCTTGTGTCGCGATAGGGAGAGACCATGATTGTTACTATATTATCGGTTGTTTTTGTTTTTAGTGTTCTGATCATTATTCATGAATGGGGACATTTTATTGTGGCCAAACGCAATGGCGTTAAAGTCGAACGCTTTTCCATTGGATTTGGACCAAAGCTTTTTGGGATCACCAAAGGGGACACAGAATATAAAGTTTCTCTTTTACCACTAGGCGGATATGTGAAAATGGCTGGCTTAGTTGATGAAAGTATGGACTCTGAGAATATTAAAGGAGAGCCGTGGGAATTTAATTCTAAAACAGTCTGGCAGCGTCTAAAAATTGTCTCTGCAGGTCCTGTGATGAACTTTGTGTTGGCTCTGTTTATTTTTATTGGAGTCTACATGGTTGGTGTGCCCGTTTTGACCAACCAAATCGGAGAAGTTAAAGAAGGTTATCCTGCAGCAGGGGCAAATCTTCAACAAGGCGATAAAATTGTTGCCATTGATGGCGTGCGGACTAAAAAATGGGACGAGCTCGTTAAAATCATTTATCAAAGTGCCGATAAAGAACTGGCGGTCACAATAGAACGTGACGGTGAGCCGTTTCAGGTGACATTAACACCCAAATCAGAAACCACAAATGATGTGTTTGGTAAAGAACACAACATTGGTTTGATTGGGATTATGCCTACCTCTGATTTTCAAACTGAAAAAGCAAATCCATTTAAAGCGGTGTGGCAAGGAACCGAGCATACGGTGAAGTTAACGGCCATGACCTATAAGGGAATCTTCTTGTTAGCGACGGGGCAAGTCTCTGCAAAGAACTTGGGTGGTCCATTAATGATTGCGCAACTTGCAGGTAAAGAAGCACGACGAGGCATGCTGTCGCTCTTTTACTTTATTGCGCTGATCAGTATTAACTTGGCTGTGCTCAACTTTTTGCCGATTCCAATCTTGGATGGGGGACATGCTGTCTTTTTAATTGTCGAAGCAATTAAAGGAAGTCCTGTCAGCATGAAAGCTCAAGACTTATCGCAAAAAATTGGTTTGGCCTTATTGTTAGGGTTGATTGTTTTTGCAACCTATAACGATATCTTGAGATTTTTAGGTAAGAGTTAGAAACAATATTTTTAAACTTAGGGCGAGTGGTGAAATTGGCAGACACGCCAGATTTAGGTTCTGGTGAGGCAACTCGTGGGGGTTCAAGTCCCTCCTCGCCCACCAACGTTCAGAATGGGCTCAGAGCGGCGTTGGGATAAAAATATAAAAGCTCGACGTATATAAAGATACGACTCACTTTTATATTTTTATCCCGTCTTGCTCTGAGCCCATTCTGAACGTTGGACTTCGGCTGGATTTGGGTTTTTGGTTTAACGGCGTTTGGAGCTGTTTGGTGATGTAGTGGGGGTTAAAAGTTGCGACATGAATGTCTTACTTTTAACTAGGTTGTTTGACTTATATTATTAGATCTTGCAGGTGTCTCTGCTTGTGGCTGCGAAGTTTGGAAATCTTCTCTGTATTTAAATGACTGCACAATAACTACTTATTAATTTATTAAACAATAATACTACTTATAAGTTGTGATGTATATATTATTATTGACATTAGTACAACTTATAAGTAGTATATGTATAGGAGTCTTTTTATATGGATGAAAGAAGTACTATTCAGAAGTTGCAAAGAGAGATTACGGACAAAGTGGTTGAAGCATTTCCTGGTTATTATTTAACTGGGGGGACTGCTTTGGCATTTTACTATGCACATCGGTTTTCTGAGGATTTGGATTTTTTTACTCAAGAGTATCATCCTGATGACTCTGAAAAGGTGATGAAGTTTATTGAAAAAGAGACTGGTTTTTCATTTGAACTTAAAAGAGAACAGACAGATCCCAAATTAGTTCCACTAAAAATTTATAATCTTGAGTTGAAAAATGGGCTCTTTCTCAAAATAGATTTTGTTTCTGATTTTCATGAGAACATCAAGCCGATTAAAAATGGTCTTCATTCAATTGAGGATATTTACTATAGAAAAATAATTGCTGCTATTGGAATATCTGAAAAGGTTAATATTATTGGGAAAATGATTCCTTCTGGTCGGCAGGCACCTAAGGATTTCTTTGACATTTATACATTGTCGACTCGTTATCGACCCCTATCTGAGTTTTTTCTGGAGTATTACGAGCCTGAGCGGGCAGAGTTATTGTTCGATTGGTATAAGAGATTTAATCGAATGAATCTGCAAATGGATCTAATAGATTATGTGGATGGAATTGATACTAGAAAAGTATTTCGATATTTTGATAAAGAGGTTTTAAGTGCGCTTCCTGCTAAATTATTAGAATGAGGTGATGGAGATGAGAGCACATTGGTTGTGGGACAGTCGGTTGTCATTAGAAGAGGCAAAAGAGATTTTAAAAGATAAAGATCATATTAAATTTGATCTTTGTGCTGAGAATCTTTTGGCTAGAGAAGGTAATCTAAAAGAAGTTTTTAAACTATTAGACAAAAAAATATTTTGTCAAAAATGGCCTGTTCTGAAAAAGAGGATGAAGAGAGATGCTTGGAATCAAACTCGAGTCACTTTCTTGCAAATGATCTATGAGCATTTATACAAAGAATTTAGAAAACAAGGGGTCCGTTTAAGAGAATGGTCAGAAGAAAAGATTCCTGCAGAGAGAAAAGAAATTGCTGATCAGATCAAAGCCATTCGTCAAAGTCTGGGGTATACCCAAAAGGAGTTTGCTCAAAAAATGGGGTCGATTCAGCAATATATCTCGCGGTTGGAAACAGGGAGAGAGAATTTTTCTATAGATACCTTAGAGCAAGTTGCCAAATGCTTAAATAAAAAGCTGGTTGTCAGTCTTAAATAGGGAGTTATTCTTATTGAAAAGAGTCTATTCCAAGTGTAAACTGTTGCGATTATGAAATGGTCACAAGCTTATATTCCAACTTTACGTGATGTGCCTCAGGATGCGGAGATTCCGAGTCATCAGTTGATGCTACGGGCTGGGTTGATTCAGAAATTGGCTTCAGGGTTGTATTCTTTTTTGCCTTTGGGACTTCGTGTTCTGCATAAGGTTGAGAATATTATTCGTGAAGAGTTGAATCAGCGTGGGGCGCAAGAGTTGCTCATGCCTATTTTGCAGCCACGTCAGATTTGGGAAAAGTCAGGGCGTTGGGATGTGGTTGGGGATTTAGCTATGAAGACCCAGAGCCGCGAAGAAAAAGAATTTATTTTGGGTCCAACCCACGAAGAGATTGTGACAGACTTAGTTTCTAAAAGTTTAAAGTCTTATAAGAACCTTCCGATTAATCTCTATCAAATCCAAGTGAAATTTAGAGATGAGATTCGTCCTCGTTTTGGTGTGATGCGTGCTAAAGAATTTGTCATGAAAGATGGCTACAGTTTTGATGCGAGCGAAGAGGGAGCCGATAAAAACTTTGATCTCATGCACGATGCCTACAATGCTATTTTTACGCGCTGTGGTTTGAATTACAAATCAATTGAAGCTGATACAGGTGTGATGGGTGGGAGTAAATCTCAAGAGTTTACAGCTTTAGCTGATGCGGGTGAAGATGGGGTTGTGGAATGTGACGGATGTGGGTATGCGGCTAACTTAGAACTGGCGATTCGCAAACCTCAAGAATTAAACGGAAACTCATCTGATTCAACTGAACTTAAAAAAGTGCCGACTCCAGGTAAAAAGAAAGTCAAAGATGTGACTGCTTTCTTTAAAACTGAGGCAACCTCTTTAATCAAAACATTAATTTACGAAGTCGACACCAAACCTGTTGCCGTGTTGGTCCGTGGCGACCAAGAACTAAGCGAAGTTAAACTCCGTCGTGTGTTAGATGCAACAGATGTGGTTTTAGCCAGTGAAGAGACTATTCAAAAAGTAACAGGGGCTCCTGTTGGTTTTGCCGGCCCTGTTGGATTAGATTCGATTCCGTTAGTGGCTGATCTTAGTATTCAAGGAATGACCGGAGCCATTACAGGCGGCAATGCGCCAGATTCGCATTACCAAGGTGTTGACTTAGAACGCGATTGCAAAATCAAACAATACGAAGATCTCTCAACCGTAGTTGAAAATGACCTGTGTGTGCACTGTGGCAAAGCCTTAAAAATCCGTCGTGGTATTGAAGTGGGCCATGTCTTTAAACTCGGTACCAAATATTCCAAAAGTTTAGGTGCTCTTTTTCTAGATGAAAAAGGAAAAGAAAACCCTGCAATCATGGGGTGTTATGGAATAGGCGTGAGCCGAACTGTAGCTGCCATCATCGAACAAAACTTTGATGAAGGGGGCATTGTCTGGCCAATGGCAGTTGCTCCATTTCAAGTCGTGATCACCATTGTAAACATCAAAAACAAATCTCAGTTACAAGCTGGCGAAAAACTCTACAAAGAATTAACCGATGCCGGTTATGACGTTCTCCTAGATGACCGCAACGAACGCCCTGGTCCCAAATTCAAAGATGCCGATCTCATCGGAATCCCTGTCCGAGTCACGATTGGTAAGCATATTGAAGAGGGAAATGTTGAGCTGAAAAAACGCTCAGAATCAGATTTCTCACTGATCCCAATCAAAGATGTCCTTAAGTCTTTAGTTTAATCCACTCTATTGATAACCCGTCTTTGTTCAATCTTTTATAATAAAATGGACGTCTATTGTTTTTTGTAACCCCTTGACAGATAGTAGAATAGATGATATATTGTATACTTAAGAAAAGTATGCTTATTAATGGAGAAAGATGAAGTCTATAGATTGTTGTTTACATATATGGCTTAAAATCAAAGGCTTAGGAGGGCTTTTTTTAAGAGTTCTCTTGGTGCTTTTGGTTGTCTTCAGTCCTTTGTCTGTTGAGTTTGGCCTTTACTATTTAGCGCCTCAGACAAGTATCCGTGATGGTTTTCAAGCGGATTGGTATCGTCAACAGGTAGGAAAGACTCAGCCGTTACCCACAATAAAAAAACCTGCAGGCACCCAACCGTTTTCAAATGAACAAGAGCTTGAAGATTTTTCTAGGCAAAGCGATCTTGGAAAGCCTCTGAAATATGCGGTTGGGGGGTATTTTGCACAAGCACAATTTAAGATAAGAATGAAGAGTGCGGCGTCAAAGTTTGCAATAGGAATGATTAAAAATCGTTTTGAAAATGCAGATTTAACCTTAGAGAGTTCTGTTTCAGAAGAATATCGTCAAGCAGGTTGGGAAAATATTGATTGGAACATTTTTTCGGATCAAGTGTTTGAAAAAATAAATGAGAAGCTAGAAAAAATTGATCCTTTTTCAGATTTTGAAAGCTCTGATGATTTTATTAGAATTGTTGTTCATGATCGAGGGTTTCAAATAGGTTTTAGGTTTGATGACAGTCTGCCACCTCTTTTTGCTTATACTGCAACGAGTGACGAGGGGCATAGAGTGATTCATGTCACGAAAGAATTTATCAAACGCTATGCTGAAAGTACCCGTGAAGAAGACCGTATTTTTATGGCTCAAGTTCTCTTTCATGAAGTCATTGAAGATGAGGTTGGGCATATCTTATCTCAATTTGAAGGAGTTGATTCTGAGCGTCTCAAACATCCTATCTCAACGGCATTAGAACCTCTTTTGGAATTAAAAGGAGAGTATTTGAGTGAAGAGCCTCCTCAAATGAGTGTGGCGCAAAAAAGAACTCTTTTGTATGCTGCTGAAAACAATTTTACAGAGTATTTAGGTCAAACCTTAGAGGAAATACATCCTTTAGATTTTGGTCAGAGGTTTAATAGTCAAAGGAAAAAATATCTTTTCTTATTGGAGAGATTGAATGCTCTAAAAAAAGATGGAGTCTCTTTTCAACAATCTTTGGATGATTTTTTTGAGTCTTTTTCTGAGTTTATTCCTAAGAAGAATGAGGTTGAAATTGAAAAACTTAAATTTAAATTCCGTGTTTTAAATGGTAAAGAAATAACGGAGAGTTTTTGGACACATCTTTTAATGAGTTTTCAATTGATTACCTATACAAATGAATTGACGTTTGATTTTTCTAAAGAAGAGGTTGTTAGATTTTTGACTCCTTTTTTAATGGAGGTTTTTAGGCAAGAGGCAGACGTATTGGATTTAGAAGAAGATTCGTTAGTGTATAATGGCCCTCTAAGCCAATGTTATAAACTTCCTGAAAATAGATTTCTTAAAGTCTCTCAAAGTGAAAAAGCAATTAAGTATTTGATGTATGAAAGCGAAGTTTATAAAACCTTAATTCCTGAAAATGTAGAACCGTCAAAATATTTTATACAAAGTTTTGATAGGAGGGGGCCTAGGGTTGTTAAAGTTAATGATGAATATGTGATTGCGCTTGAAATGGACTATGTGCAAGAGAGTATAAGTTTAAAGGAATATATTAGAAAGCATGAGGTCTATCAACTTGCTCCTATAGAGGTATTGTCTCTGTTTAAACAGCTTTTAGAAGCTATGGCGTTTCTGCAAGAAAAAGGGATTGTGATTAGAGATACTAAACCAGCAAATATTTTGATTGTTGAGGTAAATGGACAGCTCTCAGTTAAAGTGATTGATTTCGGATTAGCCCATTTTTATAATCAAGATCCTTTTATTGTGATACCAGGTACGCCCCTTTATTATTCGCCAGAAGAAGTTTCTTCAAAGCTTTATAATCAATCCTCTGTCTATTCTCATCGACAAGATTTGTGGAAAGTGGGTGTGACTTTTTATAATTTACTTTCGCATAATAACTTTCCTTTTGAAGTGCTTGAATCAGAAGATGCTCCAACCGCAGGGACATTTGTTCAGAGGGGGGCGGGAGAACGCTTGCGCCCTATTTTAACCGATCCTTTGAGAGAATTAAATGATCAGGACTTAGTGGATCCGCGTTTAAAAGCGCTTACTTTTATTGTGCATCATATGCTTCGTTCTAAAGATGAAAAAGAAAGATATTTGACTGCGAAAGCTGTCTTAGAAAAAATCGAATTATTAGAAGAGATGTTTCAAAAAGGTGTTCTAGAAACATTAATGATTTCTGATACTGGATTAGAAACCTGGAACACTCTCATAAAACCTTCGACTGAAGAAGGGGCTCTTGACCGTCATCAGTTAGGTGTGGCTCCAATAGAGCAAGCCATTTAATCTTATATTGAATGGCTAATTTGAGTTGAAGTTTGAGCTGGGTCAAGCTTGTTTTTAGTAGATGGATTGTCTGAAGGTGTTGTTAAAAAAGCCTGAGCCCAAATGCTTGTGGTCAGTTCTAAGAAAGCTTTAAGAGTGGCTTCTTGTTCCTCACTGTTTTGATCTAAATTAAGCTCTACATAAGGACTCTTTCTTTGGGTTGTTAAAGAATCTTCGCTGTCTGCAGTTTTAATTAATAATAGAAACTCTGTTTGAGGATCTTGCACGCTTAAATATTTTTTAGCATTGATGTGGCTTAAGAAGTCTTCTAAGGCTGTTTTTTTGTTGATTCCTTTTCGGGTAATATCAATGGTGACAAATCCCTCTATTCGAATATCTAATGCTTCTTTAAGTTCTGGTGATATATTGTTTAAAATGTCGGCGTGAAAAATTTCGCGGGCATCAGGGCCTTTTCCTCTTTCAGGATAAAAATTGTTTGCTGCCAATCGACTGGCAATATATTTGATGGAGACTTGAGTTGCTCTATCTTGATGTTGGCCTCTTTTTTGAAATTCAGGAGGCCTTAAATGAGCATCGGTTTCTTCACCTTTTTTTAACCAAGTAGGAAAAGGCTCTGAAAAATCATCATCATTTTGCCTATACTTATAGTTATCTGAGGCAGTTTTAAAAGCATGTGCGAGCTCTCTAATTTCACTTTCTGTTAACTCTTTTCCTTCACGGTAAGAAAGGTCTTCTTTTCCATCTAGGTCTTGGTCAAAGAGGTATTTTGAAGCAAGGCCATTGGCATAAAAAACTAAATTTTTTCTTAATTCTGGGGGAATAGGTCTGATTAATCGACGAAATGCCATGTGGTAGTCATTTGTGGTTGATAAGGCGACAGGGAATCCTGCTTTTAAAAGGGTTAATAAGCTTTGAAAAGCAGGGCTGTCATTTAAATTATACTGCTTATCTGAACTGAGAAGTAATGATTCATCTACATAAAAGAATAGAGCTTTCTTTTGTTGGTTTTCTTGATAACTTGAAAGAGTTGCGTCTAACCATGCTTTAGTTTTTTTAACACTTGCGCCACCATGAACAAAGCCTTCTTCTGCGTCAAAGTCATTCCCAAAAAAGGCAATCTGTTGTGGTTTGATTTCATCAGAAAGATTGATGTCTAAGCGTTGTTTTAAGAGTTCATGATACCAATTATTTAAGTTCTCTTCTTTTGGGCCAATAAGAAGATGAGTGTGATGGTTTTGCTGAAAAGCCAAGTGTTGAATCGCGGCTAAAAGAACGGCGTTAGAAAAAGTAGACTCATTATTGATGAGTTCAAAACCTGTCATTTGCTCGCTTAAATTGTCTCTAATTTTATGAAAAGCTCTTTCAGCTTGTTCTTTTAATGCGGTAATAGCCTCTTGGGGAAAGAGCTTATTTTCTACTAGATTTGATACATCTAATTCAATAGTTTGCTTTAGTCGAGTTGAGGGGGAGAGGGTCATTTGATTTTGAGTGGTAATAGGTGGTGTATAGAGAGAAAATATGAGCGCTATGACTAAGATAAGTGGGGATTTTAGACTATTGTTCAAGTGCATAAAAGGATCCTATTTTACAACCTGTTCTAATTAGAATAGCTGATAGGATTAAATCTGTCAATAAATAGTGTAAATATTTAAATAGTAAAGGATTATGAAATATATAGTTGATTTAGCCTCTTTTTCTTCATTCAAAGTATTCAGTCATAAAGCATTGGAGTGCAAGATATAACTTTCTTTGATCTTGGGTGCTTTAACTTTAAATTGACAAGATGGAATCTTATGGTATGATTTCTTTAACCTTTAAGGCATTCCAGAGAGTTTGCTAAGGATACAAAAATGACAGAACTTATTGAATACAAACAAATTAGGTGTATCCTCGTAACGTCTTAAAGGCGATGCGGGGTATTTTTTTGCCCAGATTAGGTGAGGTTATGAGCGAACAATTGAGTGAAATTTTGGATGAAGCAGGGGTTGGCCGGGCATTGATTCGGATGACTCATGAGGTGTTGGAGCACAATAAGGGGACTGAAAACCTGGTTGTGGTGGGGATCAAAACGCGTGGGGAGTTTTTGGCTAAGCGTCTGGCAGCTACGATTGAGAAGTTAGAAGGGGTTAAGGTTCCGCTTGGTTCTTTAGATATTACGCTTCACCGAGATGATTTGTCTAAGCGAGCAGATGTGCCTAATGTGCAAACTACTGAGATTCCGTTTGCCATCGATGATAAGACCGTTGTGTTAATCGATGACGTTCTTTTTTCTGGGCGTTCGACTCGGGCTGCTTTGAATGAGTTGAATGACTTTGGTCGGCCTTCTGAGATTTTGTTAGCGGTGTTGGTGGATCGAGGCCATCGTGAATTGCCTATCCGAGCTGATTTTGTGGGAAAGAATATCCCTACACGAAAGAATGAATCGATTCGAGTTCATGTGAAAGAAGTGGATGAAGAGGATTCGGTTTTATTGGTGAAAAAATGAGTTTAAAGTGGACTAAAAAAGATTTGTTGTCACTGCAAGATCTTTCTAAAGAAGAGATTGAATTGATTTTAGAGACAGCTCAATCGTTTAAAGAAGTTTCAACGCGGGCCATTAAAAAGGTGCCAGCTCTTCGAGGAAAGACTGTAGTGAACCTTTTCTTTGAGCCAAGTACTCGAACACGGAATTCGTTTGAAGTGGCAGAGAAACGTTTGTCTGCTGACATGATGAATGTGGCCATCCAACAAAGTTCTGTGAAAAAGGGTGAGAGTTTAATTGATACGGCTAAGAATGTGGAAGCCTTGAAAGTTGACATTGTGGTGGTACGCCATTCAGCTTCAGGTTCGCCTAATTTGTTAGCACGTAATTTAAAAGCATCAGTGATTAATGCCGGAGATGGTTCGCATGAACATCCAACTCAGGGCTTGCTTGATCTGTACACGATTTTAGAAAAAAAGGGAAAGATCAAAGGATTGAATGTGGTGATTGTGGGAGATGTGGCGCACAGCCGTGTGGCACGCTCTAATATTTGGGGACTCACAAAGTTGGGTGCCAATGTCACAATCGTCGGACCTCAAACATTGATTCCTTCTCAAGTAGAAGAGCTTGGGGTTTCTATCTCAAATAATTTAGAAGAAGCGATTGAAAAAGCAGATGTGATTGAGATGTTGCGTTTACAAAAAGAACGCCAAGAAGACAATTTGTTTCCCACAATTCGGGAATATGGAATGTTGTTTGGTTTGACTCAGGAAAAACTGAATAAAGCCAAGCCAGATGTATTGGTGATGCACCCAGGTCCTATTAACCGAGGGATTGAGATGACCAGCGAAGTGGCTGATGGAAAAAACTCGGTTATTTTAGAGCAGGTCACAAATGGAATTGCCGTTCGCATGGCAGTGCTTTATTTAGTGAGTGGGGCTCAAGTTTTAGAAAACGACGAACAGAAAAGTGCGGTTAAATAAAATGAGCAAAATAAAACAAAAATCACTTTTAATTAAAAATGGGCATGTGGTCAATCCGGCGACAGGCACAGATGAAGTCTGTGATCTTTTAATCTTAGATGGAAAAGTTGAAAAAATTGGTAAGAACTTAACCGCAGATAAAGTCACGGTGCTTGATGCTAAAGGCAAAGTAGTGGCGCCTGGTTTTATTGATATGCATGTTCATTTAAGAGAACCTGGTTTTGAATATAAAGAAAATATTAAGTCAGGGAGTGAGGCCGCTTATAAAGGGGGAATCACTTCTGTTTGTTGTATGCCAAATACCCAGCCAGCCATTGATAATGCGATGGTTGTTAAATACATTCAGTCTATTGCTGCAGAAGTTTCGCCGATTCGAATCTTTCCAATCGGAGCCATTACGATAGAACAGAAAGGGGAGCATCTTTCTGAAATTGGTTCTTTAAATGAAGCCGGTGTGGTGGCGATTTCTGATGATGGTTATCCTGTCAAAAATTCAGAGCTGATGCGTCGAGCTATGGAATACGCAAAGATGTTTGATTTGCTTGTGATTGACCATTGCGAAGATCCTGACTTAGCCCACCATGGACATGGGGTGATGAACGAAGGAAAAACCTCAACCATTCTTGGCTTAAAAGGAATTCCTAAAGAATCTGAAACCATTATGGTCGCTCGAGACATTGAGTTGGCCAGGTTAACACAATCGCGTTTGCATATTGCTCATCTTTCAACAGCCCAATCAGTCGCGTTAGTCCGAGCCGCTAAAAAAGAAGGGTTGCCTGTCAGTTGTGAAGTGGCACCCCATCACTTTGCGTTAACAGATGAAGCGCTTTCAGAGTTTGATGCCAATTATAAAATGAATCCTCCTTTGAGACAGCAGGAGGATATTGAAGCGATCTTAAAAGGATTAAAAGATGGAACCATTGACTGTATTGCCACAGACCATGCGCCGCATGCCGAGTATGAGAAAAATGTCGAGATTGCTTACGCACCGTTTGGAGTGGTTGGTTTAGAAACCTCGGTCTCATTAGGATTAGATCAGTTGGTACACAAAAAAGTGATCTCACTTTCACAATGGGTCGATAAAATGTCGACTCAACCTGCACGATTATTAAATCTAAAAGATCTAGGCAGTTTAGAACCAGGTAAAGCAGGGGATGTAACGATTGTTGATTTAGAAAAAGAAGTGGTGATTGATGAAAATCAATTTGCCTCAAAAAGTAAGAACACTCCTTTTAAAGGATGGAAATTAAAAGGGGCACCTGTAGCCACGATTGTGGCAGGGAATGTGGTGTATCAAAGTGAAGACGCAAAAGAAAAAGTGAGCAAAAAATGAAAGCCTATTTAGCTTTAGAAGATGGAACGGTTTTTGAAGGAAAAAACTTTGGCGCTCAAGGCGAGTCGTATGGCGAAGTTGTGTTTAATACTAGCTTAACCGGTTACCAAGAGACCTTGAATGATCCTTCTTATAAAGGTCAGATTGTGACCATGACTTATCCTTTGATTGGAAATTATGGGGTCAATCTTGAAGACTATGAATCGAGTGACCCAAAAGTAGAAGGATTTGTGGTGCGGGAGCTGAGCCGAATTCGGTCCAATTATCGAAGTCAATATTCTTTAGATGAGTATTTGAAAAAATACAATGTGATTGGTATTGAAGGGATTGATACCCGAGCCTTAACTCTACGTCTCCGAGATAAAGGGGCCATGAAATCTGTTTTATCAACCATAGACTCTGATCCAAAGAGCTTGATTGAAAAAGCAAAAAACTCAGCTGGTTTAGTGGGACGTGATTTGGTTAAAGAAGTTTCTACACCTGAAATTTATGAGTGGGATGCTGATGGAAAAGAGAGTGGTGCTTGGACATTAAGTGGCAAGCAACCCCTTCCTGAAGCCAAATACAATGTGGTGGCATTTGACTTTGGTGTGAAACAAAACATTTTAAGAAGACTGAAACAAGTGGGATGTAAGGTGACTGTGGTTCCTGCAAGCACGCCAATCGAAAAAGTTTTAGAACTTAATCCTGATGGCGTGTTTCTTTCTAATGGACCCGGTGATCCAGAAGGGGTTCCTTATGCAGCTGAAACAGTGAAACAGATGATTGGAAAATTCCCTATTTTTGGGATTTGCTTAGGCCATCAAATTTTGTCGCTAGCCTTAGGAGCTAAAACATACAAATTAAAGTTTGGTCACCGAGGGGCGAATCAGCCCGTTAAGAATCTAAAGAGTGATCGCGCTGAAATATCGGTTCAAAACCATGGTTTTGCTGTGGACGCGGCTTCATTAGAAGGATTACCTTTAGAATCAACACACATTAATTTAAATGATCAGACTAATGAAGGTATTCGACACAAAACATTGCCTATTTTTTCTGTGCAACACCACCCAGAAGCGTCCCCAGGGCCGCATGACAGTAGTTATTTATTTGAAGAATTTGTAGAGATGATGGAAAAACATAAAAAGTAAAAACGTTGACGCTGGTGCCTGATTCCGGTGTCAACGTTTTTAGATGGAAGAGAATAAAAATGCCTAAAAGAGATGATATAAAGAAAATTTTAATTGTGGGTGCGGGTCCTATTGTGATTGGTCAAGCGTGTGAGTTTGATTATTCTGGAACGCAGGCTTGCAAAACATTGAAGCAAGAAGGTTATGAAGTGGTGCTGATTAATTCTAATCCTGCCACGATCATGACTGACCCTGATTTTGCGCATCGAACTTATATTGAGCCGATCACCGCTAAAATGGTGGAAAAAATTATTCGCAAAGAAAGTCCTGATGCTATTTTGCCAACCTTAGGTGGGCAGACCGCACTTAATGTAGCCATGGAACTGCACGAACAAGGTGTGCTTGAAAAGTACAATGTTGAAATGCTGGGGGCCACGCCGGATGTGATTAAAAAAGCTGAAGCGCGAGAACTTTTTAAAGAAGCCATGGATAAGATTGGGCTTGATATGCCTAAATCACGTTTTGCTAAAACCATTGAAGAAGCCAGAAAAATGTCTGAAGAAATCGGTTCTTATCCAATGATTGTTCGACCTAGTTTTACGTTAGGCGGTTCTGGAGGTGGAATTGCCTACAATAAAGAAGAATTTGAAACCATTGCTGCCCGAGGAATTGAGTACAGCCCAATTGATGAGATCTTAGTTGAAGAATCAATTATTGGTTGGAAAGAATTTGAACTCGAAGTGATGCGAGATAAAAATGACAATGTCGTGATTGTTTGCTCGATTGAAAATTTTGATCCAATGGGAATTCATACGGGTGACAGTATTACGGTTGCGCCGGCTCAAACCTTGACTGACAAATGTTACCAAGAGATGCGCGATGCTTCGCTAAAAATTATTAGAGAGATTGGTGTGGAGACCGGTGGGTCTAACATCCAATTTGCCGTGGACCCGAAAACAGGTCGTATGACTGTGATTGAAATGAACCCACGTGTTTCACGGAGTTCTGCCTTAGCTTCAAAAGCAACAGGATTTCCTATTGCCAAGTTTGCGGCTAAATTAGCAGTCGGTTATACCTTAGATGAAATTTTAAACGATATCACTAAAACCACGCCGGCTAGTTTTGAGCCTTCGATTGATTATTGTGTGACTAAGATCCCTCGATTTGCGTTTGAAAAATTCCCACAAGCTGATGCAACCTTAACCACTCAAATGAAATCAGTGGGTGAAACCATGTCCATTGGCCGAACCTTTAAAGAATCACTCCAAAAAGGGATTCGTTCTTTAGAGATTGGCCGATTTGGATTGTGTGGAGATGGTAAAGAAGTTGAAGAGACTGATCTAGAAAAAATTAAAAGTAAGTTAACCGTTCCTAATGCAGATCGAATCTTTTATATCGTGGCTGCATTTAAAGCAGGTCTGTCTCAAGACGATATCTTTAATCTAACAAAAATTGATCCTTGGTTTTTAGACAATATTGAACAGATATTAGAAATGGAAACGTCTCTAAAAGAAAAGGGAAGCTCTCTTTCTGAGTCAGACCTTAAAAAATTAGAGGGCGATGTTTGGTGGGATGCCAAGCAGTATGGTTTTTCAGATCCTCAATTGGCTCATTTGTGGGGATCAGATCCATTAACGATTCGAAAAGTGCGAAAAGAAAAAGGGATCACTCCGGTTTATAAGTTAGTTGATACCTGTGCCGGTGAATTTGAAGCTTCGACCCCTTATTATTATTCGACTTATGAAAGACCTTTTTTGCACCCTGATGGTGAGACAAAAGCTGAAAGCGAAATCAGACCTAGCGATAAAAAGAAAATCATGATTTTAGGGGGCGGTCCAAACCGAATTGGTCAAGGGATTGAGTTTGATTACTGCTGTGTGCATGCTTGTTTTGCGTTGCGAGACGATGGGTTTGAAACCATTATGGTTAATTCCAATCCTGAAACTGTCTCAACCGATTATGACACTTCAGACAAGCTCTATTTTGAACCCCTTACTTTAGAAGATGTGCTTAACATTTATGAAAACGAGCAAGCCGATGGTGCGATAGTGCAGTTTGGTGGGCAGACTCCATTAAACCTTTCTCAATCGTTAGAAGATAATGGGGTAAAAATTATTGGAACGTCCCCTGAATCAATTGCCATGGCTGAAGACCGAGAACTGTTTCAAAAAATGCTGCACAAGCTCAACATTGTTCAGCCTAAAAATGGCATTGCCACTTCAGGTGAAGAAGCCTTGGCCATTGCTCAAAAAATTTCCTACCCGGTCGTGGTGCGACCTTCCTTTGTGTTGGGTGGCCGAGCTATGGAAATTGTTTATGATGACACTATGCTTAAAGAATATATGGTGCGAGCGGTTAAAGCTTCACCCGAGCATCCAGTGCTTATTGATAAATTTTTAGAAGATGCGATTGAAGTGGATGTGGATGCGGTTTGTGATGGCGAGTTGGTTGTTATTGGCGCGGTAATGGAACACATTGAAGAAGCAGGAGTGCATTCAGGTGACAGTGCTTGTGTGACACCGCCTCATACGTTATCCCAAAACTTAATTGAAGAGATCCGTCAGTACACACATGCCATGGCCAAAGAGCTAAAGGTGCGTGGACTAATGAATGTGCAATATGCCATTAAAAATGATCAAGTCTATGTGTTAGAAGTTAACCCACGGGCTTCGCGAACCGTTCCGTTTGTGAGTAAGTCGATTGGCCAACCTTTAGCCAAGATAGCTTCTCGCGTGATGAGTGGCAAATCCTTAAAAGAGATTGGCTTTACACAAGAAGTAAAGGTGAAGCACTTTTCTGTAAAAGAAGCGGTGTTGCCTTTTGTTCGATTCCCAGGTGTGGATACATTGCTAGGACCTGAAATGAAATCAACTGGTGAGGTGATGGGAATTGATATGAACTTTGGGATCGCATTTGCTAAGACTCAATTTGGCGCGAGCCAAAATTTGCCTATGGAAGGGACTGTTTTCTTAAGTGTGAAAAACCAAGACAAACGGGCCATTGTTTTTCTCGCTAAAAATTTAGCTGATATGGGTTTTAAACTGATTGCCACTGAAGGTACGGCTAATGTGATTGCCAATAATGGCGTTGAAGTAAAACCTATTTTTAAAATTGGTGAAGGCCGACCTGATATTACAGACTTAATCAAAAACCAAGAAGTCGTGTTAATTTTTAACACGCCTCGCGGTAAAGGGCCTCGAACCGATGAAATGAAAATCCGAACCAATGCGGTGATACATGGCGTTCCTTGTGTGACCACATTAGCTGGAGCCTCTGCGGCAGTGACTGGAATTCAAGCAATCAAACAATTTGGTGTGGAAGTGCATGCGCTTCAAGACTATTTTTTAAATGATAAATTAACCTCTGTGGGAGAGAAGAGCCCTGTATGAGCCAACAACAACAGACTGTTTTGATCTCTTCTCACACTCAAATCGGTGAAGGCTATTATGTGGTGGGAGTGGCATCTCCTTGGTTAGCGCAAGCCAGTCAGCCAGGTCAGTTTGTGATGTGCCGTTTACCGAATGCCAATCTTTTGTGGGGTCGTGCCTTTTCTGTTTATGATGTGGTAGGCGATGAGGTGTTCCTACTTTATAAAGTGATGGGACGTGGGACAAGTCTTCTTTCAGAAAAAAAAGTGGGAGAGCAGCTTGAAATTATTGGCCCATTAGGCAACACCTTTTCAAAACCAAAACCCGATCAATTTCTTCTTTTAGTTGGAGGAGGAGTGGGATTGCCGCCTCTTTATTTCTACGCCAAAACGTATCAAGAACAAGCGTCTCAAATGCGTGTGATGATCGGAGCGCGTGATAAAGAAAATGTGATTTTAGAAGAAGAATTTAAAGCTTTGGGATGCCAGGTTGAAGTCTCCACCGACGATGGATCGGCTGGATTAAAGGGTTTGGTCACTGAATTACTCAAAAAAGCTATTCGGAATAATTCTAAGATTAAAGATAAGCTGTTGATTGCTTCGTGTGGACCCAACCCCATGTTAAAAGCAGTGAGTGCGATTGGGATCGAAGAAAAAATCCCCACAGAAATTAGTATGGAAGAATCAATGGCGTGTGGATTAGGTGTCTGCATTGGATGTGTGGTTAAAACCCACTGTTCACCTGAACAAAAAGAAGAATTAAAACGAGATGAAACCTATACACGTCTTTGTTGTGAAGGCCCGGTTTTGGAAGGATCGCGTGTGATATGGGAATAAATTTATCTGTTCAATTAGGCAAGCTAAAATTAAAGAATCCTGTGACAGTTGCTTCAGGTTGTTTTGGGTATGCCCAAGAAATGGAATCAGTTGCTGATCTTTCACAAATTGGAGCAGTTATTTCTAAAGGATTAACCCTAGAGCCTCGTATAGGTAATCCTTCTCCGCGAATTGTGGAAACTCCTTCAGGAATGCTCAATGCCATTGGTCTTCAAAATGATGGGGTCGATGTCTTTATTAAGAAGAAGCTTCCGTATTTAAAAGAAAACAATATTCAGACCATTGCCAATATCAATGGTTCCACGATTGAAGAATATGAGCAGTTGGCAGAACGCCTTTCTGGTGCAGATGGAGTGGGTGCCTTAGAAGTGAACATTTCTTGCCCAAATGTAAAACATGGGGGCATTGAATTTGGGGTTGATCCTAAAGCATGTGAAGAAGTACTGACTCGTATTCGCAAGAAAACAGGCTTAACGTTAATTGCTAAGTTATCCCCAAATGTAACTCACATTCAAGAATTTGCAAAAATAGTAGAAGGGGTTGGGTGTGATGCTGTTTCATTAGTGAACACCTATGTTGGGATGGCTGTGGATGTGAATAAGCGCAAGCCAATTCTCACAAACATTACTGGGGGATTAAGTGGGCCTGCGATTCGACCTTTAGCGGTTCGCTTAACGTGGCAAGTGGCTCAAGCAGTGAAGATTCCTATTTTAGGGATGGGGGGAATCAACTCTGTTCAAGATGCTCTTGAATTTTTTATAGTGGGAGCGACCGCGATTTCGATTGGAACAGCAAATTTTTATAATCCTAAATTATCAGCTGAAATTGTGGCTGGATTAGAAGAATACCTCTTAAAGCATAATTTAAATGATATTTCTCAACTAACTGGATCCTTGGAGCTAAACAAAAAATGAATGCCAATGAAAAATTAATTGTCGCTTTAGATGTGCCGACATTTGACCAAGCAATAGATAAAGTCAAAGAACTCTCTTCAACCGTAAAAATTTTTAAAGTAGGGAGTCAGCTCTACACTGCTTGTGGTCCAAAAATCATTGAAAAGATTCATGAAGCAGGAGCCAAGGTTTTCTTAGATTTAAAATTTTACGATATTCCCAATACAGTGGCTAAAGTGTCAGAAGTGGTGACTGAGCTTGGTGTCTTTATGTTTAATGTGCATGCTGCCGGTGGCGAGCAGATGATGGTGGCAGCGCGTGAAGCTGCAGATCAAAAAGCAGCCCAATTGGGTATCAAGCGCCCAATCATGATTGCCGTAACAGTGCTCACTAGTTTTAGCCAAGATTCGTTTCATCACACGCTTAATTTCGACCGAGAAATTGCCGAGCATGTGAAACATTCTGCGCTGATGGCGCAAAATTCTGGCTTAGATGGAGTGGTTGCTTCCACGCATGAAATAAAATTAATCCGTCAAACCTGCGGCGATCGCTTTGTGATCGTGACCCCCGGCATTCGACCCGCGCAAGCAGATGTGCAAGATCAAAAAAGAATCATGACTCCCGAACAAGCCATCAAAGAGGGAAGTGATTACTTAGTAGTAGGTCGTCCTATACTAGCTGCTCCAGAACCTGAAATAGCTGCAAGGCTCGTCTTAGAAAAGATGTCCTAGATAGCCCTAACTCTTCTTAATAACATATATTTATATGTTTTCTCCCTGTTTCTGGTTAACAAGGTCCTCTTGACAAATCAACATAATTAATTTATATTATTATTGTAAGGTATTTAAAGTAAGTGGGTTATATTTGAATAGTCTTGGTAAAAAGGATCTTATTCAATTTAAGATACTTTGTAGGTCTGTATTGTCTATAACGTTGATGGTATGTACTTTTTTTAGCACTCCTAGCAGTTTTTATGTAGCTTCTCTTACATCAGGACATCTCTCCCCTAAAAGTGTACTACCTACAAAAGATTATGAATTAGTTTTTGATAGCTTGCGTCATTATTATCTTGATGTATTTGGAGAAAGAGAAGTTCTTGTAACAGAACGTGATCAGTTGGAAGACGAGTTAGTGCAGTTTTTGGCAATAAAATATGTTTCCTCGGTAGAGTTTTTAGGGGTGTTTTGGGATGCTCATTTTGAACTTTTAGAAAGAGTGAGAGAAGATAGAAAGTCTAAAATGGGAAAATCTAAAGGACCAAAATTAATGTCCAAAAGTATGGGTATTAGAGGAATTGGCGTAGGTTTTAATAGTCCTATGTTGAGTAAAAGACAAGCAATTGATTTGTTGAAATTATTAAAAGATCAGGGCAGTGTTGTTGCTTTTAAGAGAAAAGAAAGAATCGAAAGCCTGATAGAAACTATTAGTCATGAAAGTATATTGAAAAAAAGGGTCGCTCTTTATCTAAGAGGGGTATTTGAGCCATTTCTTTTGTCGTTAAATACAAAAGAAAATATAGATGAATTTTTTGAAGTATCTTTAAGGGCGGCTAAAGCAGTCGATTCATCTTCATTTTATCCTCGAATGGAAAAAATAATGCGTCATCTCAAAGATAATTTTTTTCAGTCAGAAGATCTTGAAAAAGCCGTTAGAGAGCTTAATTTTTTTCTAATCCAGGAAAGAGCTGACTTTTTGCTGATGGATCCAGTGCATCATAGTTTTCATTACTATGATTCAAACCTCAAAGTTATGAATCAAAGAGTATGTATCTTTATAGAGTTTTATGAAGTTGTTGGAAGGTGGGATGTTTTAATAGAGAGTGAAGAAGTTCCTGGATATTTAGTAAAAAGAAAATTTCGTGGTATTGCAAGATCAGAGATTGGGCATAACGTGCATGGGCAACCTTATGTGGTTATTTTTGAAGATAATCTTGATGTAGAAGTAGAACGTTGTATTGAAAGAGTTGTGTCACAAGTAAAGGAAATACCAATATCAGTTAAAATAAATGAAAAACAAAAAAAAGCTATAAATCAAATTATAATGACTCTTCTGTTAAAAGAGTTTTTATTTATCAGCCAGGATAATCATGCTACTAGAGATAAAGTGTTTATTAGACTGTTAGAGGATATTTTTATGCATGAATTCGAACATTTTCGAGATGAAAGACTTGGGCTGACTGAATCTCCTTCAGAGGCAGAAGTAATTGCATATTTAAGTGAGATGGGTTCTGGAAATCTCCCTTTTTATGCCCTCTATGTTTTGTTTGGTAAAATTTTACATCCTGGGTCCCATGTTCCTACGAACGATGCAGCAAAAAGAATATTCGAGTTATTTAGGTTGGAGGGGCTGAGCTCTGATGAGCAGATAGAATATGATCAAATTAATTTGGAAGAAGGTGAAATTGCTTCTCTGGTTTATTTATTAGAAGTTTTGGCAGGAAAAGATTCTGAGACTATTAAGCAATTAGCTATACGCTCAAGATCACAACTAAAAGGGGGTTTTGTCCAATTGCAACTAAGAAAAATATTCTATTTAGAAAAATCAGCTAATCCTTTGGCTGATTCTCTAGAGGGTCTGAGGGACGAAGCTAGAGGACTTGTAGGTGTTGCTTTATAGCTGTTTAGCAGCCCCTTTATCTAAAGAGGCTGCTCATTAAGTTTAGAAGAGATGTCTATATAGATTCGACGGTTTCTTGATCTTCCTTAAGAGCGTCTTCATTTTGCATGGAAATGCTTGCAGGAATTTCTTCTTCTTTACCCATGAAGTTAATGAGGTTGGCAATAATTTCAATCACATTGCGGCGCATGCCATCAGGTCCCACCCACTGGCGGCTAGACAAGCGACCTTCTACCACAATAGTGCTTCCTCTTTTCAAGAACTCTTCACATGCTAAAGCTTGTTTGTCCCAAGCAACAACAGAAATGTAGCAAACCTCTTTCTTGTTGGATTGGCTGTTTCCCCAACGATTGATTGCGAGTCTAAGATTCGCAACAGCGGTTCCTCCGTTGACTGTTTTGACTTCAGGGTCTCGAGTGAGGTTCCCCATAACGATTACTTTATTTAGCTGAGACATAATTAATGTGCTCCTTTCATAGCTGTATTTCTACCTATTGAATGCAAGCACTGTGCCAGGTTGTTCTCCTATGGTTGGATTTTGGGACGGTACCTTTTTGTTCATGTTTGTCCGTAGTGGTGTTCATTTTTGAATTGATAACAGGCTTAAAAGTAGTTGTTTAGAGAAATAAGATCTCAATTGACAAAAAAGAGGTTTTATTGTATGGTATTTAACTTAATCTATTCTAAACAAGGTCTTTAAGTGTCTTTTATTAAGAAAATATTCATTTCTCTTCTTTTATTTCAATTTAGCTTTGGACTTCCTTATCTAGAGGTTCAGGGCGATTTTGTTTCTCATTTGTCTCCAAAGAGCTTTGCGCTTGCTAAGCCTAATCCAGCTCAAGCTTTTGCTGAGTCTTTACAGTTATCGGCTCGAGTAGGTGTATTGGGTCAACTCTTTTTAATCTCTCCAGAAGAAATTGAGAATAGGCGTCAAGGCGCAGAGGAGCAGGGTTTAGATCCTGACATTGTTGTGGGAAAGGTGTTGGCATCAGGAACAAACAAAAAAACAGGGTGGTTCAGGGCTGTTATTGAGATTAAAGATAGAAGTGGAGAGTCTCATTATTGGGAATATGCAAAAAAAGGCTCTTCAACATATATTGGTGGTCTTTCTCCCAACCTTGTTGACCCAACAATTAGAACTCTTTTGGGTCAACCTATAAAGACTTTAGAAAAAAAACCGACAAGAAGAACGGCTTACCCTAAACCTATTTTAAAGCGCACGACTCCATGGATTGAAGTGACAGGGGGAGATCTTGATTATGAATTTAAACAAGGCCCTAAAGCAGCGAGTGCCATCAATCAAGATTTAGGTCCTGCAAGTGATTCTCGAGCAAATGTACGCCATCGAACAATAGAAGGGGTTCGAGTTGCATTTCATCGTAAGACTCTTTTAAATGGAATTCTGATATGGAGATTTAAAAGAGAGCATCTTGCTCTTGTCGCGGGTCATTATGAATTTGAGTTAAAAGATAGTCTCACTCCCCTTGACCTTTTAAAAGAGTTTCCGTTTACAAATAACTATCTGTATCTAGAGTTTAAATCTAAATCTAAACGGTTGGCAACATTAAGAAAAGAACAACTGGGGGATCCCAAAAAGTCAGAGGTCTTACAAAAGACATTATTAATTGATGGGATTCAAATAGAAGCATTTCTTCGTTTGAGAAAAGGTCACCGTGTATGGGCTATAAAACGGGAAGATTTAGAATCGATTCGCTCTTTATTTCGTGCTCCAGAAGAAGATATTTCTAAGAGAAGCACCAAAACCGAAAAAGAAAAGAAAAAGGATGGAGGGGGTGATGCCCCTATTTCGCAGTGGCATCGGCTTTTGCAAATCGGTGCGTTTTTCGGCGCGTTTGCATTTGGAATGACGCCTGAAACAGCATTAGCAGGGAATACTCCTTATCAAGTTGTGGAAAAAATAAACTCGCCATGGCTTCTTTTTTATTTTATTGCTTTTCAGATTGTTTGGGTCGTTGCTCAGATTGTTTATAGAAAATATAAGGCCAAGCAAAATAGATCTGGTTTGAAGCGAGATGAAAAGTTTGGAGCTCCTTATAAAGATATAAAAAAATCACTACTTAATCTGTTGAGGCCACATTTTGAACTTCCTTTATATCGCGATGTTTTACATGTGACGGTTCAGCGGCCAAAAAGCAACAAGGATGATTTTGTGTTTACTTTTTATTTTGGCAATGGTGTTAAAGAAGAAGTCGTTGTTGAGAAAGGGAGTCAAAATGATCTTGATTTGTTGTTCAAACAAGTTGATGAGGCATTTAAAGAGATTACATTTATTCAAAAAAGAACGGGTCGACGAAAGTTTTTAATAAGCGTCTCTTCGGCAATAATCGGAGCAACTGCTTTTAAATATTTCTTAGGACCGCATCCTATCGGTCCTCAGCGGTTTTATGGAATCTACTGCTTTCACAATTCTGAACAAGATTTTATCAATGCGAAACCTGTTTTTGATCAGATTTTTGAAACCATTGCCAATAATAATCAAAAAGCGGTTTATGTTTCCGAGCTTGGAGGAATCAGCTTTGAATTGATTAAAGAGAGGTATCCGCTTATTTCTGATATTAAAAAAGAAGATGTTTTTACTCTGAATCCAGATCCTCAAAAATTACGTCGTTTTCGAGAAGCTTATATTGCCTTACTTGAACAATCTGCTAGAGAATTTCCTGATCTAGAGAGCATTCGAGCAAACCGTTTTCCAGGCAATCCATATCAGCGAGCGATTTACCAATACCTTGCTGAAAAAGATAGAGAAGGTTTGGTGGCTCATATTTCAAACGAGGCGCTTGTCATTGGAGCTGAAAAAGTGGTGGATGCAAGTCTTGCCATGGACCGTCACCAGCTTTATGCAAATGAAGCCAAGATTAAGGCTGTTAATGGAAGATCTGTCGCAGAGGTTTTAGAGCAGATTAAAGAGTCGGCAAAGTCTTTGAGTCAATCTCTTGCTCTTCGAGATGAAGCTCTTTCTACAGGGTTGCAGCGGTTAAGAGAAGAGTATCCCGGAACATCGATTGTTTACGAGAGAGGGGTGTCTCATCTATATGGAGGTATCTTAACTCGATTATTAGGCGATGATGCTGAAGAATTTGAAGCTGATTCAATGCACGGTATTTGGACAGAGTATCTCCCTTATTCGAGTCGTGTCTTAGAAAACGAATCGTTTGTTCATTCAGCTGAAATGGAGCATCTTTTATTGAGAGCTGTCTTGCAGTCTATTTTTAAAAAGACGCTTAAAAATGCGCAGTTACCAGAAGAGCGACAAGCAGTATTGGGGCAGTCTTTTTATGAAGGTTTAAAAAATTTAGATCGAACAGCTATAGAAGAATTTTTCAGAGAACTTAATCCGATGTTGATTCGAGCTCAGCAAGAAAATAAAGAGCATTATACTGTTCTTTTAGAATGGCTGGATCGAAGAGGAATAAGAGTGGGAAGTCCGGCAGCGGGATGGAAGTGGATGCCTCTTAACTATCTTTTTTATCCACTCAACACGATTGAAGAGTGGGTGCATTGGTTTGTGGCGAGAAAGGTGGTTGGGGTGCCAGCAGATGAGCCGGTTGTTAATTTGAAAGAGGCTTATACTGAGGTTCCTATTTTAAGAAGATCTTCTGCTCGTTTAGATATTGCAAAAATTGCTTTAGCCGCACCGCTGTTTTGGTCTTTGATTTCAGTTGCTTCGGGAGTGGGAGGCTTTTTTAGTCTTTGGAGTGGGTTGTTTTTTGTTCCTGCTTTCACCATGGTTATTTTGCATATTGTTGCCATGAAAAAAGAAGGCTCAGACTTATATCGATTTATGTTTTATTTACAAGTAAGGTTGGGGAAAGATTTGGGTTACAAGTCTCCTTCAACTTCTGAGTTGCGTCCTGTGGTGGAGTGGCAAGAAAAAGCAAAGCAACTGTTAGAGATTGAAGCCTTTCTTAAAAATATTTTTCATTGTTCTAATTCAAAACTATTTAATCTATATCAAAATTTAAAGTTGATTCATCCTGACTTTGATGGAGATCGAAAAAATAAACCACGTGCTTTTTATAAATTAGTTTTAGGGGTGGGGATTGAGTCTGATTTAAAAAAATTGGTTTTAGCCACAGAAGCTTCTTTTATTTCTGAAGATTTTAGAGAAGAGCTTGAGTTCTTGAAAAAAGTTATTTCTCAAGAGAAGCAAAATAGGTGGCATCAATATATGTTGTCAGATCTGTCTGAGTTTAATCTTGATTCAGGGGAATTAGCCGAAATAGGTTTTTCTTCTGAGCTAATTCAAAAGAAAGTATCGTTAAAAGTGTTGGTCAGAGCAGAGCATTTGGATTTTGAAAATATTAAGGGTAAGAGCTTGAGAGATATTGATGTTCTCTTTGTTGGAGTGGTGAATCAAAGCAAAAATACTTTCCCACCCAGCTACCTCTTTTTTTCGATTAGGAATGTTGATATCAGTTACTTCACTAATATGGTGAAATACTTTTTTGATCCAGGTCCCCCTAAGCCGGGAACTCGCCGCTATGAGCGAATAGCTTTAGATAAAATGGCTCAATTAGCCTTAGAACAGGCGATTTAGGGCTAATTTTCTTGCATTTTTAATAATAAGTTCCCTATAATTAAAGGTTTATAACATCTACGGGAAAGGGTGGCCATGCTCTCAGACGAGACCATTTTACAAATCTTTAGGGATACAAAGGCTTTATTAGAAGGACATTTTGAATTGTCGTCGGGTTTGCATAGTCAGCGTTATATTCAATGTGCGCGGGTTTTGCAATATCCGGAGTATGCGAGCATCTTATGCCAGCAGCTTTCTAAGAAATTTCGTCACTTAGGGGTGACTACTGTAATTGGCCCTGCGTTAGGCGCTGTGGTTGTGGCTCAAGAGATGGGGCGGGCACTCAGTGTGCGGTCAATCTTCTCAGAGCGTAAAGATGGAAAGATGACATTGCGCCGTGGGTTTGAACTGGCCATGGGTGAAAAGATTTTAGCAGTTGAAGATGTGATCACTACGGGTGGTTCTTTGAAAGAAGTGTTGGAATTGGTCAAGGAAGTTGGAGGAGATGTGGTTTCTGTTGGAGCTTTAGTGGACCGCTCCCAAGGCAAGGTTGATTTTGGTGTGCCAATGGAAACATTGATTCAGCTAGATGTTGAGACTTATGACCCAAAAGATTGTCCACTCTGTAAAAGCGGTGTTCCTATTGATAAGCCTGGCAGCCGTCCAGGTGCATAAACAAGACTTAATAGATTAGAAAATTTTAGGGGGAAAGACCTGTGTTAATTAGCATGACCGGTTTTGGAAAAGGGGAAGTCAATCACAGTACGGGAAAGTTTGAGACTGAGATTAATTCTTTAAACCGAAAACATTTTGAATTGAGTGTGAATTTGCCTAAAAGCTTTTTGGGTTTGGAGCCTGAAATTAGAAAGATGGCTTCAAAGTGGCTTAATCGGGGCCGAGTAAATTTGCAAGTTAACTTTGAAACAAACAATCGTGCCGTGGGTCAAGTTGTTGTGAATAAAGAGTTGGCTAAGAGTTATCATAAAACGTTTCAAAGTTTAAAAAGAGAGTTGGGTTTAAAGGGGGATGTGAGTTTGGAGCAGGTGGTTCAAGCTCAAGATGTGGTTAAGTTTGTCCCCTTTCGTATTTCATTAAAAGAAGCAAAACCAGCTGTTCTTAAAAGCGTGGAGCAAGCACTAAAGTCATTGGCTAAAATGCGTGCCACTGAGGGTAAATCACTTTTTAAAGAGATTACAAATCGATTAAAGTTAGTCCAAAAAACAGTTGATCGAATTGAAAAGACAGCTCCTAAGACAGTCAGAGAATACGAAAAAAGGTTGCTGAAAAAAATTAGAGAAACAGAGGTTGCTGTTCGTAAAAACGAAGATTTAATTATGAAAGAGATTGCGATTTTTGCTGATCGCATTGATGTGACAGAAGAGTTAAGCCGTTTGGAAAGCCATTTGTCTCAATTTAATCATCTGTTACATAAAAAAGAACCAGTAGGACGTTCTCTAGATTTTATTATTCAAGAAATGCATAGAGAAGTGAACACAATTGGTTCTAAAGCAAATAATGCGATTGTTTCAAAAGATGTTATTTCTCTAAAAAGCGAAATCGAAAAAATACGTGAGCAAATACAGAATGTCGAATAAAGGAATCGCGTTTGTTTTATCAGCCCCTTCAGGTACAGGAAAAACAACCTTGGCGCGCGCGCTGCTTAAATTAATGCCTGAAATGGCTTATTCGATTTCAGCTACAACTCGGTCCAAGCGGTTGGGTGAAGAAGAAGGACGAGATTACTTTTTCTTAGATGAAAAAGAGTTTGTAGAAAAAGATCAAAACGGTGATTTTTTAGAGAGTGCTCAGGTATATGGTAATTGGTATGGCACACCTAAAAGTCATGTGGATGAGCACTTAAACAATGGCACAGATATTTTGCTCGATGTGGATGTGCAAGGGGCTGCATCTTTTAAAAAAAATAAGCTGAAAGCAGTTTATATTTTTTTAGTGCCGCCTAGTTTAGAAGAACTAGAAGACCGGCTTCAAAAAAGAAAGACGGAAGACTCGCGAACATTAGAACGTCGTCTCTCTAAAGCAGAAGATGAAATTAAAGAATATAAAATTTATGATTATGTTGTGATTAATGATCAGCTTGAAGAAGCATTACAAAAAATTAAATCAATTGTGTTAGCTGAAAAATGCCGGATGAATTTAAAAGAATCATTTCTTAAAAAGCTTTTAAAAAGAAGTTAAACATGAAGGAGATCGTAACTAAATGAAGAATCCAAAAGTAAGAACTCAAGATTTACTTGAGAAAGTAGACAGTCAATTTAAGCTTGTGACCATGGCTGCAAAACGTGTGAAGGCTTTGTCCCATGGGGCTCAACCTTTAGCTGCTAAAAAAGCAAAGCTTATTGACACTGTGCTAGAAGAAATTGTCACCGACAAGATTACTTACGAGAATGAAAAAAAGTAGTTTTTCTGGCAAAACAATATTAGTTGGGGTAACAGGTTCTATTGCCGCATATAAGGCTGCAGAATTGGTCAGTCACTTGCGTCAGCAAGGGGCAAATGTGTATGTGTTAATGACCCGAGAAGCAAAGAAATTTGTTGGGCCTGTTACCTTTCAAGCACTTTCTGAAAACGATGTGGTGAGTGATCTTTTTAAAGAGATCGAAGGTATGACACCGACTCATATTCGTTTGGCTGAAAGAGCTGATCTGATGATGGTGGTTCCTGCTTCTGCGCACATTTTAGCTAAACTTAATTATGGTTTGGCCGACGATATTATTAGTCTTGTTTACTTAGCAACTAAAGCTCCGCTCCTTTTAGCCCCTTCAATGAATGTGAATATGTGGGAGCATCCTGCTGTTGTAGAAAATGTTCAAGCGTTAAAAAAACGAGGGCATACTGTGGTAGAGCCTGATGCAGGTTTTTTAGCCTGTGGATATGAAGGCAAAGGAAGGCTCGCTTCTTTAGATCAAATTTTAGAAGCAGCTCAATCTATCCTGTGAAAATTTTAGTCACAGCGGGTCCAACGCGTGAATATTTAGATCCTGTCCGTTTTTTATCCAATCCTTCTTCAGGTAAGATGGGCTATGCCATTGCTCAAGCAGCTCAGCAAAAAGGGCATGAAGTGGTTTTGATTAGTGGCCCTTCTTATTTACAACCGCCTAAAGAACTTCAATTTGTTTCGATTGTTTCTGCTGATGAGATGAAACAACAAGTGGATCAATGGTTTGAGTGGGCTGACGGGGTCGTCATGACTGCTGCAGTCTCTGATTTTAAGCCCAAGACAAGGTCTTCTCAAAAAGTGAAAAAGCAAGATGAAGCTGCTCTTTCTGTAGAATGGGTCCAAAATCCTGACATTTTGTTTGAATTAGGGCAAAAAAAGGGAAAGAAGTGGTTGGTTGGGTTTGCTGCAGAATCTAAAGCTATTTTAGAGCATGCCCAGCAAAAACTTGAAAATAAGAATTTAGACATGATTGTGGTCAATGACATCTCTCAAAAAGAGGGGGGATTTGAATCAGATCAAAATCAGGTGCATTTAATTGCCTCTAATGGGGCTATTGAAGACATACCTAAAATGTCCAAATCCCAAATTGCAGAAAAGCTTATGGAAAAAATTGAAAGTAAATTTGCTTCTTAAAACCTATTGCGCTATTGAACTGGTTTTGGCAGAATTTCCCTTCTTCATTTTGAATTGATATGGCGGCATAGCCAAGTGGTAAGGCAGAGGTCTGCAAAATCTCCATCCCCGGTTCGAATCCGGGTGCCGCCTCATTTTTTAGACCACAATATATAGTGCTTTTTCTTTCTTTACACCGATCAGTTGAGTGAGTAAAATAGGTGCATCCAAATAATTATGAATAATCGCCTACTTAGTTTATTTATCTCGTTTTTGTTTTTGTTCTCAATGGGGCTCCAGCCTGCCTGGGCTGATCAAGATGCTCTAAAAGAAGTCTACCTCCGTTCATTTAATCTCTTTCAAAAAGCCACCGCTGAGAAACAAGAGGGAAATTTAGATCGGGCTGAAGAACGTTTTGAGACAGTGCGTGAAATGCTAACAGGAATTCAGAAAAGAAATCCTAATTGGCATAAGAGCATTGTGGAATACCTTCAAGAAGAGTGTGTTCAAAACCTTACAGAGATTTCTTCATTAAAGAAATCTGGAGCGCCTGATGCAAATCGTCAGTATCGAGATTATCAACGAGCTATCGAAACCTACTCAGAGCAGTCCCAAGATCTTTCTTTTAATAAAATCCTTTCTCAAAAAGAACAAAAAATCAATGCGCTGATGTCTGTCTTAGAAGAGTCTAAGCAAGTCTATGAGTCAAAAATTTTACAGTTAGAAACAGAGCTTGATTCCTTTAAAGGAAGGCTTTCCCTCACAGACAATAAACTTCAAGGTTTTGAACGTTTAAACATTGATCTCTTAAAGCAGAAAAAAGAATTAACTCAAAAAGTAATTGAATTTGAAAAAGAAATTGAAGAGAAAAAACGTCTTGATAGCTCCTTTAGTAAGGTGATTAAAAGAGAAAAAGATCTAATCTCTCAACAACAAATTTTGTCTCAATTAGTCGGTGATAAAGAGAAGACCATTCAAAATCTTGAGAAGAGTTATAAGCAGCTTAATGAGATTAAAGATTTGAATAATCAAAATTTAAAAGAAGAAAATCAAGAGATGTTTTCCCAGATTCAGCGTTTAGAGTTTTTAGTTGAAAAGGAGCGGACAACCTCTCAGATCAAAAATAAAACGTATGGGGAAGAGCTAAGAGAAGTAAAAGGTATTCTAGCTCAAGTCAAGCGAGAGCTTTCTCAAGCAGAAATATCTTCTGAAGAGGTGCGTGTAAAAGAGCAAAACAGAGCTGAAGGAATTCGAAATCAAATAGCGGGTCTTATAAAAGAAAGAGATGTTTTAAGAGAAAACTTTTCTAAAGTTTCCCTCCAAGTAAATCAAGAAGAGGCAAAGTCAACTGACTTAGCGAGACAGATCGCTCAGCTTCAGTCTGAACTAAAAAGTGAAAAAGCGCGTTATGAAAAAAGGCGTCTGACCTTTGATGTGGCAGAAAAAAATCAAGCAGAACTTCTTGCTGATCGAGATGGGTTAAAAGAAAAGTACGACCTGCTGGTTGCTGATTATGGTAAGCAAAATGAATTGTTCCAATCTCAAATAAAAGAATACAAAATTCAGGTTGCTGCTTTGGTGGAGAAAAAAGATTCACGGCAATCAGAACTTAGAGAGACTAAGAATAAAGTGCTTGCCTTAGAGGGTAAGGTTAAAAAAATTGAGACTGAAAATCAAAAAATTGAAAAAGAAAAAGCAGTTCTTCTGACAAAAATATCTAAGAGTGAAGAAGAAAAAGCTAAGTTTGAAGCTGAAGTAACTAAAGCGAGTTCAGACGTAGCTAAAAAACAAGAGGAGTTGGCACTTTTACAAAATGAGGTATCGATTTTAAAGGATAAGTTAGGTCAGCAACAGCAGAAACAAGAGGCGCTGGCTAAGTCTTACCAAGCTAAAATCAAATCTTTTGAAGAGCAATTGTCTAAAGAGAATGTGGCAAAAGAAATTTTCAAGAAAGAGAAAGCTCTTTTACAACAGCGGTTTGAAACAGTTGCTAAAGACAAAGACTCTTTAAATGAGCAAGTTAAAGAACTTTTTAGCCGTATAGAGCAAAAAACAGGATCTGAGGTTGCAGGAGAAGCTAAATTGAAATCACTGCAAAAACAGATACAAGAGATAGAAGACGAAAAAGAGTCGATTCAACAAAAATTCGTTTCCTCTAAAAGAAATTTAGAGTTGGTCAAAAAAGATAAAACAAATATTGAGACTCGGCTTCAAAGTCTAATTGCTTCTCAGAAAAATAAAGAAATAGAATTGAGTCGAGCAAAAGAAGATTCTAAAGGGCTTTTGTCGGAAAAAGAAAATGAAACTTTAGCTTATCAGTCCAAGTTAAAAGAGATGGAAGCAACGGTTAGTAAAATTATTGAGGAAAAAAATCGCATAAACACAGAGTTTAGTCAGCGGGTTAAAGATTTTCAAACTCAAGTGGTTGAATTAACTCAGAATAAAAAGAATTTAAAAGAAGAAGTGGTCAGCTTAAAAAAAGAAATGACTGCATTTCAGGAAAAAAATAAATTAAATGAAGAGAAGGTGGTTTCTTTAGAGAGTGAAATTCGTCAATACGGGCTTAGAGATGAAAAAATTAATGCCACCTATCAAAACCATTTAGATGAGTTTGATGTGAAATCAATTGAGCTGACAAAAGATAATGAAAAATTGGCTCAAGAATATGCTTTAACACGTCGGCAAGTGATTGAGCTTAAAGCCGAGAAAGAGAAGAGCGAAAACAAGTTTATTCAATTTAAAAACGATGCCACAGTGGCTATGGCTAGTAGAGAAAAGCAATTTAAAGAACTCTTCGATGATTTAAATGAAGAGTTAAGAGGTAATATTGCTGACAAGAATAAAGAGATTGTTAGTTTGCAGCAGAAGATAGTTCTTTTAAAAGAGAATCATTCAGGGGTTATTCAGGAACTTAACGCCTCTGTTGAAGGGTTAAATAAATCTGTTCAAGTTCAGATTGTTGATGCTCAAAAGAAGCAATCAAAAGAAATGGAACAGACCTCAACCTCTTTAAATGCCCAAATCAAAGAGTTAAATCTCTTGTTAGTCCAGTACAAAAGTAAGTACAAAGCAGCCCTCTTGCGAGCAGAGAAACGGCATGCCAAAGAAATTCAGGCTTTGAAGAACCAGTATGCACAGGGTGAAGGCGATCCTAAAATTGAAAAGTCAAAGGCAACGCCGAAAAAAACAGCTAAAAATTATGAAACAGAGAAAAAAGCTCTTTTAAAACAGATGGTGCAACAGCGTAAGACAGAGGCAAAAGAGTCTGTTGTCAAAAATCCAAAACCTGTTTATAGCAAAAAAGCCATTGAAAATTATAATCGTGGAGTTGATTTTGCTGATAAAGGTGAAGTGGATAAAGCCGAGGCAGAATTTATTAAAGCAATTGACTTGATGCCTAACTTTTTTGAAGCGCATTACAACTTAGGGCGTACTTATGTGATGCAAGGAAAGAAAGAAGATGCGATTCAGCAATACCTTAAGTCTTTAGCCATTAAAGAAGATGCGGACGTTTATTATGGTTTGGGAGCGATTTACTGGCAGCTAGGCGAGTGGGCTAAAGTGATTCAAAACTGGGAAGATGTTCTTAAATTAGATCCAAATCACACCTTGGCCAAAGATTGGCTGAAAAAAGCGCGTGTTAAAGCAAGTCAAGCTAGCATAGTCCCTGAATAGTTTTTATGGGTTCCCTTCCTGTCTTAGATCGCAACCGCAGAAAACAACTCAAAGAGCTACAAGACTTATTTGGCATTCGTTTTAAAAAAATTGCTTACCTTGAATGGGCACTTCAGCACCGTTCTTATGTGAATGAATCTCCTGATGAAGAATTAATTAACAATGAACAGTTAGAGTTTTTAGGCGATTCGATTTTAGGCCATGTCATTGCCGAGCACCTTTTTAAAACCTTTCCCACTTATTTAGAAGGTCGCCTCTCACTGATTAAGTCTTCTGTTGTAAACCAAGATGCCTTAGCTGATTTGGCCAAGCAATATAGATTAGGCGACTATTTATTGCTGGGTAAGGGTGAAGAAAAAGAGGGGGGCCGAGAACGCGCTTCCATTCTTTCTGACGCGCTTGAAGCTGTTATTGCCGCTTACTACTTAGACCGTGGGTTTAAACCTGCTAGTAGCTTTCTGATTACCATATTCAAAGATCTGATCAAAGAAGTCGACTTGAGTGGAGCGCAATTAGATAATGCTAAAAACAGGCTTCAAAAGATAACGCAAGGAAGACTCGGCGTGTTACCTGAATACATTCTTGTTTCAGAAGAAGGGCCTCAACATCGAAAAGAGTTTCGAATTAAAGTCCTGATACAGGGTGAAGATTATGGTCGGGGCTTAGGTAAAACCAAGAAAAAAGCAGAAGAGAATGCGGCTGAATCTGCATTAAAGAAACTTAAATAATTAGATCTTCTCAGATAAATCACAAAGCCGGCGGTATTCGTTAATCGCAAACCGGTCTGTCATTCCTGCAATATAATCACACACAATCGTTTCTTTAGGAATTCCGTTAATTTTAGATTGAGTTGATGGTGGTAATATTTTTGGGTTCCGACAGAAGAGGTGAAAGAGCTCTGTTAAAATTCGGTTTGCCTTTTCATGCATGATTTCAACTTGGTAGTTGGAGTACATGTTAGCCATTAAAAACTGTTTAAGATGTTTTTCTTTTTTATCCATTTCAGGACTAAAAGTAACAAGTTTTCGATCAAACTGTCGTACATCATTGACACTTTTAATATTATTTTTTCCAATTTGAGAAAGCGTGTAATTAACCGCATCTGTCGTTAGCTTGTTAATTAACACACGTACAAGGTAGTAACCTAGATAATCTGAATCTAATTCTTTACCATGCTGTTCTTTAACCTCATCAAAGCACTCTTTTAAAAGAGGGACTTCTCGTAATTCTGTTTCGGTTAAGTATTTTGAGGAGAGCCCGTCGTCAATATCGTGGGCATTGTAAGCAATCTCGTCACCTAAATCAGCAATTTGTGCTTCTAAAGAAAGAGAGTGTTGCAGGCCTTCAACAGGGCCATCAGATTCATCCCGCTCTGTTTTGTGTTTCATCAATCCTTCACGCACTTCCCAGCTTAGATTAAGTCCTTCAAATTGTGGGTAGCGGCGTTCTAATGTGTCGACAATGCGTAGGCTCTGTTTATTGTGTTCAAAACCACCATGCTCTTCCATGAGTTTGTCTAAAGCCCATTCACCTGCATGTCCAAATGGGGGATGGCCTAAGTCGTGAGCCAAGGCAACAGATTCTGCTAGGTCTTCATTTAGTTTTAACGTGCGAGCTAAAGTACGTGAAACTTGAGCCACTTCAGTGGTGTGTGTGAGCCGAGTACGATAGTGATCTCCCTCGTGATTCACAAAAACTTGGGTTTTGTATTGTAGGCGCCGAAAGGCACGACTATGGATAATGCGATCACGATCCCGTTGGTAGACAGAACGGTAAGGATGCTCTGGTTCTTCAAAACAGCGTCCTTTAGAATCCTTACTCTTTTGCGCGTAAGGAGCTAAATTATTTAGTTCAATCTCTTCCCATTCTTCTCGTGTTCGCATATCTCACACCTCTTTAAATGCATTATAGCTGGTTCCACATCTTGAAACAAGTGCTCAAAAAATGAACGTTATCCTCTATTAAAGGACGCTGGTGCCATTGGATAGCTTGGGAAGGTCGAGGTAGGTGCAGATGGTTTGGCCGATGTCGGCCAGGGTTTGGCGTGTGCCTAGGTCGATTCTGTTTTGGATGGGAGGGCCGGTGATTAAGAGGGGGACATGTTCGCGTGTGTGGTCGGTGTGGTTGGTGAATGTGGGATCACAGCCATGGTCTGCGGTGATGATGAGAATGTCTTCATCAGATAATAGTTGAAGTGCTTTGGCTAAAGAGCGGTCAAAGCGTTCTAGGTTTTGGGCAAATCCTTTGGCATCGTTTCGATGACCATACTTGGAATCAAAGTCAACTAAGTTGGTGAAAATAATAGAAGCTTCTTTTTTTTCTAAAGCAATGAGGGTCTTTTCCATTCCATCTTCATCATTTTCTGTTCGAATAACCTGAGAAGTACTTCGATAATTAAAAAGATCTGCGGTCTTACCAATAGCAAGGGTCTCTAATCCGTTTTCAACAGCCAGGTCTAAAAAGGTGGTTCCTGTTGGGTCTAGTGAAAAGTCTTTACGTCGGTGAGTGCGGACAAATTCACCAGGTTTACCTGTAAAGGGGCGCGCAATCACGCGTGACATATGATGGGGCGGGGTTAAAACTTTTCGAGCGGTTTCACAAATTTGATAGAGCTCTTCAATCGGGATGACTTCTTCGTGGGCGGCAATCTGAAAAACCGAATCAACAGAGGTGTAAACAATGGGAGCGCCTGTCTTTAAATGTTGCTCACCTAGTTCTTTGATGATCTCTGTTCCAGAAGCTGCTTTGTTACCTAAGATGTTGCGATCAATCTCTTTTTTAAATGGAATAAGAATTTCATCAGGGAAGCCTTTAGGATAAGTAGGGAAGGGATCCGTTGTGATCACCCCTGCTAATTCCCAATGCCCCGTGATTGAATCTTTGCCCACTGATTGTTCTTGAAGGCGGCCCCAAGCTCCTTGAGGATGTTGTGTTGGAGGAACTGATTTTAAAGAAAGGATATTGCCTAGCCCTAAGCTTTGAAGGGTGGGGCAATTTAAAGGGGATGCTGCTTCCACATGCGCTAGAGTATTGGTCCCCAGGTCTTGATACTCGCCTGCATCAGGTGTGGCGCCAACGCCAACCCCATCTAAAACAATCAAACAAACTCGTTTCATGGTGGTTAAACTAGCACAAATAGGGCTTAAAGAGTGAATAAAACCTGTCTTTTAGACGTCTCAAAAGATAGAATAAAACCTTATGAAAAAGACTTTATGGGCATTTTTAATTCTGATTTGTGTTGGATTGCAACCTGTTTGGGCTGAGGATGAAGGAAATAAAGTTCAGCTCTCTTTAATTGCTGATGTGGAGTCTGTTCAGCCAGGGGTTCCTTTTCAAGTAGGCCTTTATTTTGAGATCGAGAAGGGGTGGCATACCTATTATAAAGATCCGGGTGAATCTGGGGCGCCTCCTCAGTTTAAGTGGCAGTTGCCAAAAGGGTTTCAGCTCGGAGAGTTACAGTGGCCTAAGTATAAAGAGTTAGTGGAGCCTGGGAATATTCGGGTCAATGCTTACAAAAAAGAATTACTTCTTTGGGCAGAAGTGATCCCTCCTAAAAATAGTTCTAAAAAAGAGATCTCTTTTAATGTTGATGCCAATTGGCTGGTCTGTGCCGATGTTTGTATTCCTGAGTCAACCTCACTGTCTTTAACGCTTTCTGTTTCAAATCAAGTTGCTGCATCAGCTAATCAAGATCTCTTTAATCAATTTCAACAACCAACAGAAGAAAAATCTGACCTCATTCGATTTTTGTTTTTTGCTTTTATTGGTGGATTGATTTTAAACATCATGCCATGTGTGTTGCCGGTTGTTTCGTTAAAGATTTTAAGTTTTGTGCGCATGGCTCAAGAAGACCGAAAACGAATTGCTTTATTAGGGGGCTCTTTTTCTTTAGGTGTGTTGGCTTCATTTATGGCTTTAGCCACCGTCGTGGTGGTGCTAAAAAATATTGGCCAAGATGTGGGTTGGGGGTTTCAATTTCAACACCCAGAATTTGTGGTGATCTTAACAGCGGTTATTTTTGTTTTAGGATTGAGTTTGGCGGGTCTGTTTGAGTTAACGTTGTCTGTTCCTCAAAAGGGTGTCTCTTTAACTCAAAAAGAGGGATTAGGGGGCGCTTTCTTTTATGGGGTTTTGGCCACTATTTTAGCCACTCCTTGCACCGCCCCTTTTGTCGGTGTGACAATCGGTTTTGCGTTTAGTAGTTCCAATCTCAACATATTTCTTATTTTTCTTACAATGGGAATTGGTTTAGCTTTTCCTTTTCTGTTGCTCTCTTTAAACCCTGCGTGGACACGCCTCATTCCAAAGCCAGGTGCATGGATGGAAGTCTTTAAAGAGTTTATGGCCTTTCTTTTATTTGCCACTGTGGTTTGGTTGTTATGGGTGGTGGGAAAACAGTTGGGTGTGGATGCGCTGGTTCTGCTGTTAGGTTTCTTGGTTTTATTAGGTTTTATCTTTTGGATTTGGGGAAAAGCTCAGTTTCAAGGGAAAAGAAAAAGAGTGATGACTTTAGTTTTGTTGCTCATTGTCTTATTAGTAGGAGTGAAATATTTTCTCAATCCTGTTTTAAGGACTGTACCAGGCCAATCTAAAATGATCTCAAAAGAGGGGGGCATTGCTTGGAAAGAATATAACCCTGAGGCTTTTCAACAAGCTTTAAAAGAAGGGAAAAAAGTTTTCTTAGACTTTACAGCTGATTGGTGTTTGACCTGTAAGGTGAATGAAAAAACAGTGTTAAATACAAAGGACGTTATTGCTTCTTTTTCTGAAAAAAATATCGTTGCCTTTAAATTAGATTGGACCTTTCAAGACAAGGAAGTGACCGCCTTATTAAAAAGCTTTAACCGTTTTGGTGTTCCTTTATATGTTTATTATCCAAAAGGAAACCAGACAGAGCCGATCATATTACCTGAAGTGTTAACAAAGAAAATACTTTTAGACGCTGTAGAAAAATAGATGGAGATATGATGAAACAACTATTTGGAGTGATTGCTATTGCCGCGTTGTTGTTGCCTTCTTTGATTTTTGCTGCCCCTGAAGTGGGAAAACCAGCTCCTGAGTTCACTCTAAAAGATCAAAGCGGAAAAGCTCACACTTTGTCTAACTATAAAGGTAAAACAGTTGTCCTAGAGTGGACCAACCCTGAATGCCCATTTGTGGTGCGCCACTACAAAACCAAAACCATGACCACATTAGCCAATGTTTATGCCAACAAAAATGTTGTTTGGCTCGCCATTGATTCAAGCCACTTTATTACTCCAGACCAAAGCAAAGCCTGGGCCAAAAAACACAAAATAAACTATCCCACTCTTCAAGATCCAAAAGGGGAAGTCGGCAAACTCTATGCAGCCAAAACAACCCCGCACATGTTTGTGATCGACAAAGAAGGAATCCTCCGCTACAAAGGCGCCATAGATAATGATTCTTGGGGAAGCAAAAGCACTAAAAAACTCAAAAATTATGTAGACAATTCGATTCAAGCCCTTCAAAAGGGCGGATCTCCCAGCCCTAACTCAACCAAGCCGTACGGCTGCTCTGTAAAGTATAAATAGTTAAGTATTGAAATCAATTTGATTTATGGTAGTATTTCCCAGCTTTTAGGGCGGTTAGCTCAGTTGGGAGAGCACATCCCTTACAAGGATGGGGTCAGAAGTTCGAGCCTTCTACCGCCCAATTTTGGTACTGCGCGGCGTTGGAGATAAGATTTAAGACCTTCGACGTATTTAACTATACGACTTCGCCCTTAAATCTTATCTCCGCCTTGCGCAGCACTCAAAATAATTATGATTTGAATAGTGGCACTTTTCATGTATATTATGTGCCTTCTGTCCTGTAGTTTATTTTTTTTAGTGGGGGCGTAGCTCAATTGGTTAGAGTCCCAGACTGTCGATCTGGTTGTTGCGGGTTCGAGTCCCGTCGCTCCCGCCACTTTTTCTAGCGTAGATTCTTATTCAAACCTTAGCTTGCAAGCGATTTTTACCCGATTCCCCATGGATTTGTGATTACACTCTTTCATAAGGGCAGGAAAGTTGCCATCAAGTTGGAGGTCACTCACTAATAAAGAGATCGGTTTTAAGGTTTGAACAGAGAGAATTTCGTTTTCTTGATCCCACATTACAACAAGTTCTGCTGTGACTGGAACAGTGACCGCTCCTAGAGTAAAGAGTCCTTCAGCAATGATTTTGTGAGAAGCCCCGTTTTGTATAGCTGAAATGTAAGGAGATCCATCAGCTACTTTATCTAAGACTAAAACACCTGTTCCCATTTCAGGTTGCATGGACTTAAAAAATAGATTTCTAATACGGTGATCTCGTCCTGGAACAGCTGAATCAATGCTGTTGACTGAAACAAGAAGTTCTGCTTTCTTGAACTTTCCTTCTTCAAAGGAGATATAGGCATCAAAAGCTCTGAAATAACCAAGCACTTCAGCTGTTTTATTTTTAACTGAAGTCCAAGAAATCTCATCTTTTTCTTCTTTTAGTACATCTAAAATAATGTTTCCTTTAGGGTCTAAAGAGTCAACCATCTCTTTGTAGCGTTCTTCAGCTGCTTGTGAATCAGGAGCTGGATATTGTAAATCAGGGATAAAATCAGGATCGTTCTTCCATTCTTGGTTTGTGTAGTGCTCAGGATCCTTTGATTTTCCTTCTGAAGGAGTGGAGAAAGAGAGTGTCAATGACGCGGCAATCAGTAGGGTGCTAAAAAAATTAAAAAAAGTCATAAGTAACCATCTCCTTTAAACTTATTCGAAAGCGATTCGATCTAGGTATATCTAAATACGGGAAATAAATCAATCTTTTCCATCTTATTTTAAATATAATATTTGTCAATGAGAGAGAGTGATTGACTGTGTCTATAAGGGCCCATATCTTGACGGGGCTCTATATGGGTGGTAAATTGATATCAGAGGTTGGTTTAAAGGAGATCGGGAATGAAACAATCGGCTCATAAGCTCCATCACGAAGCAAGCAAGCTACCTAAACCTGTTGCGACTCGCCAAGAAGATCTAAAAAAAGTCTCCAAAGAAAATGAAGCATTAAAGAAGAGTGTTGAAAAGTTAGTCAGCACAAGCCGTGATTTAGACAATCAAATGTTTGATCTGTTTGCGGTCTCGCAAGCGAGTAAAACATTAACCTCTTTATTAAACACACAGAAATTAGCTGAAACCTTAGTTGCGATTGTGACTGAAAAAATGGATGTGCTTCATTGCGCTTGCTTTCTATTTGATGAAAAAGAATCGGTTTATCGTTTGACTGCTTCAGAAGGTTTAAACGGATTAGGTAAAGATGGATTTCTCTTTCACCAAAAAGAAGGATTGTTTTGGGAAATTATTGTGAACGGGTCTCCCTTTTATGTGGTGGATCACGAAGGTGAGATGCGTTTTGAAAAAATATTTAAAACAGAAAAATTAGACAAACTAAAATCAGTGATGTGGGTGCCTTTAAAAACAAAAGGAAAGGTGACAGGGATTTTAGTCTTAAGCCAAAAAAGAAATGAACTTCCTTTTTCTGAAGGGGAGATGGAGTTTTTGCGTTTGCTAAGTGGTCAGTCTGCTGTGGCTATTGAAAGTGCGGTGATGTATGAAACCATGGAAAAAACCTCTAAAGAATTAGACAAGCAGATGTTTAACCTTTCCATTCTCTTCAACGTCGGTAAGGCCATGAACTTTATTAATGATTTAACCAAGTTATTAAAGCTGATCATTGATAAAGCACGCGAAGTGACTCACTGTGAAAAAGGTTCGTTGATGTTATTGGATGAAGATAGTAATGAATTGATGGTGCGTGTGGTGCGAGGGATTGATCCTGTAACTGAAGACAAGATTGCTTCAGGCGAGATTAAATGCACAACCATTAAACCAGGTGAAGGCGTGGCGGGAAAAGTTTTCAAGACAGGTGAGCCGATTATTATGGATGACACTCAAAATGATCAGTTCAAACAATCAGACGCTTCAAGAGTTAACTCCATTCTTTGTTTGCCATTGTTATTAAATGGAGTCCCTATTGGTGTGGTGAACATGACCAATAAAAAGGATAAAGAAAAATTCAGTCAAGATGATTTAGATTTAATGAAAACATTAGCTGATCAAGCGGCTGTTGCCATTAATAATGCTCAACTTTATGAATTAGCCGTGACAGATGGATTGACCAAATTATTTATTCACCGTTACTTTCAACAAAAGTTGCAGGGTGAAATCCGTCGCAGCGAACGCTACAAACATCCTACATCAGTGATCATCACTGATATTGATTTCTTTAAAAAGTTTAATGATACCTATGGTCACCAAGTAGGCGACTTTGTTTTAGAAGAGACCGCACGCGTCTTTAAAAATTCTGTGCGCGAAGTTGATATTGCCTGCCGTTATGGTGGCGAAGAGTTTGCGGTTGTGTTACCTGAAACCAATGCCGAAGGCGCCTTAAAAATGGCCGAACGCATTCGCGAAGCAATTGAAAAACATGAATTCAAAGATGAAAATGGTAAAAAATATGAAGTGCGCATTAGCGTGGGGGTTGCAACTTACCCAGAAAATGCAAAAGATAGTGCTTCATTAGTTAAAGCCGCAGACACCGCTTTATACGAATCCAAAGAAAACGGCCGCAACCGAACCACTTCAGCCAGCGGCATGACCGGCTCAGACGCTGCCTCCGCAGAAAAAGCCAAAGCCGAAAAAGTCAAAGAAATGGTCGACCGCGACTTCCTCCTCAAGAAAAAAGCTTCATAATCGTTAATCTTCTGCATTACAATTAGTTATGATCTATATGGTATGATAATAATAATGATGAAACAGTTGTTTTTACGGTTTGTATTAACCGCTCTGCTAGTTTTTGGAGAGTGTGGGGGGCGTTTGCCTCAGCACAATTATTTGTCTCCTCCAACCATTTTGCATTCTCAAGATGTGGAATTGGAAACCTTTTTTGAAGAAGGGGATCCAGAACCTGCCATTTCAAGAAGAGCACGTTCTTTTAGTGGGACAAGATATCTCTGGATCGGAATTGTTTTAGTGCCCCTCTTATTTGCTTTAGGTTGTAAAAATCTTTATGCAAATAATCAAGATAGAGCCGCTGGAGTTGCTATCTCTGATTTAGATTTTGAATTAGAAGAAAAAATGAAGGGTTTAATCCGAGAGCTAGCACATAAAAATAAAAATATTCGTGTGGTTGCGGCTAAAGCATTGGGTGAAATGGGGCCGAAGGCTTCTTTTGCCGTTTCTGACTTGATCAAAGCCTTAAGAGACTCAAATGGTCAAGTTCGAGTAGATGCTGCAAAAGCATTGGGTGCAATAGGTCCTAAAGCTTCATTTGCAGTTCCAGCCTTAATCGAAGCTTTTGATGACAGAAGTGATGAAGTCCGATTGGCTGTTGTTTATACATTGGGTGCAATAGGCTCAAAAGCTTCGTCTGTAATCCCAACTTTAATCAAAGCTTTAGGTGATTCTAATAGTCGAGTTCAATTTATGGCTGTAGGAGCATTGAATGCAATAGCTCCAAAAGATTCAAGGGCTGTCCCTGCATTAATAAAAATTTTAAATCAAAAAAATTGTTATGGTAATTTCTGCATATCTGTTATTGATGCATTGGGTCGTATAGGGCCAAGTGCATCATCTGCGATTCCTATTTTAATAAAAGAGCTAAAATCAACAGGAATGTATTCTTATCCTGGTTATGCCGCTGTAGCCTTAGAGAGGATAGGCCCCAAATCTATTCCCTACTTAATAAAAGTAGCTAATAATACTAAAAAATGGAGCGTTCAAAGACATGCTGTAGAAGTTTTAGCTGGTTTGGGTTCAAAGGCGATTCCTGCTTTAACTCAGGAATTAAAAGGATCAGACCCAAAGAGTCATGTTATCGCTATTTATGCATTTGCCATGATGGATCCAAAGGATTTATCTACTGCTCCTATCTCTGTGATTGTGAATGTTCTAGATAATCCAGATGCGAATGCTCGTAATAATACGCTTAGAGTTTTGTCTAGGATGGGCCCAAGAGCAGCACCTGCAGTTTCTAAAATAATTAAACTAATAGAAGATCCTAATGAAAGGGTGAGTGCTTGGGCTGTTTATGCATTGGGAGAAATAGGTCCAAAGTCTTCTCCAGCAATCCCCGCTATAATAAAATATTGTGCTATGCATAATTATTCGGTTGGTTCTGAAGCCTTTAACGCGTTGGAAAAAATAGACGAAAGATTCGACGGTTTAAAATTAGAGAAACTTATAAAGGCAAAGTATTTTAAATATTATTTTAGGTATTACCTTAGTGTTGAGGTGCTTTTTAAATCACTCATGTCGGAAGAACGAGATACTTTTGATCTTATTCTTCCACAATTGAACAAGGCGCTAAATTTAAGCGAACTCTATTTACTTTTACGTGAAGTTAACTTGAAGCTAGAAGATTATCAAGGAATAGATGAACTAGGCCTGTTTCCTGAAGATAAAGAAATTAGAGAACGTCTTCAGTTAATGGCTAAACGATTAACAGATATTGGAGGGCCAGAGAAAGATTTTTTTGAGCCTCCTAAATATTCTGGCTTTAATCAGTTCTTTGATGTTTATCAAAAAGGAAGAAGAGGGGTTTTGGCAAGCTTAGTTATGGCATTGGTTGATCGTGTTGAATCAGGTGGTAGTGCTTACAAGGCTGAGTATTTGCTTTCTAGATTGGTTGAGACAGGAGTGTTGACTAATTTTTCATTAACAAAGGGAGTACGTGAGTCCAGAGATTTGGGTTTATATTTAAGCCGTGTAAAAGGTTCTGGGTTTAAAAATATAGCCTGGAACATTTCGGTAATGCCTATCCCTGATACCAGTATGCATGTTGACCCTTTTTGGGACCCCAAACAAACTATACATGTTTTTGGTGTGCCTAAAAAAACGCGTATAGAAGTTGCTTTTATACAGTTTTTGCGTGAATCAAATATTGAAAATATTCTTAATTATATTCGTTATGGTGAATTATATGGTTTTAAGCTTTCTAAAGAAGATTTAACCCGATTTAATAAATATCCTGGTGCTAAGTCGTTCTTATCCATGCTTTTTTTATATGATCCACCTACTTGGATACGAAAATTTACTATTTCAGGTAGAGTGTATCGTTTTTTAGAAGAGATGCTTTCGATAGATCCTGAGTTTACATTGCAATGGGTTCAGCTTCGTCTTAAGGAGAGTGAAGTGAGTCCTGAACCTCTTTATTTTAATGATTTAGAAAATGCTATTCGATTTACTCAGAAAATGATTATCTGGTTTTCTAAAAATCCTGAAAAATTAAATTCGATGTATTCGTTTGATAGAATTAAAGAGGTTTTTAGATTGTATCAAGAAGGCGATTTTGTTGATCCGAAATATTTAAAAATTATTAAAGAGCTTGAGAAGAAAATTGCGGAAGAAGAGAAAAAGAGAAAAGAAAAAGTTTTAAAAGTGGGTTCTAGACTTTTAAATTCAGCCAATGAAATGATTAGGTACGGTGCTTTTCATATTGGAGGGGGATCTAAGTGGGGAGCCAATGCGCTTTTCTCAAAAGCTTACTCTTTTGGAACAGGGCTGAATTGGAAGCGCTGGGTTCAACCGGGCTTAACTTTTATCCGTATTCCCGAACTCTTGTTTGCTTTAATGGTTTTTGGAATGGCAGTGGCATTGGGTGGGGCTTTGATGAGTCTCACCACAATCTTGTTAACAATAACTTTGGCTCGAATATCTGAACTTAAATCAGATTGGTTTCATACTCGGGAAAATCTCTTAGACCTGTTTAAGCCCAAGTCTAATGTGCTCCCTTCACCGTTTCCTGGTTCTTTAATAAGAATCCCCTCAATACCCCAAAGCATTGAATCAGCGCTTTAATCTTCATGCTTTTATTTCACTTTTGTAAATAAGTTAGGCTTTTTTTTACAGAAGTGTTAAATATTTTCCATATTTTAATCAAACTCTCCTTAGTCTTTTGGCATATCAGTTGCTCTTAATAGAGTTCAAAAAAGCACTTTACATTATATAACCAAACGGATATAATTAAATGAACATTGAATTCTATAGATCTGCTTCTGGTAGGAATTACGTTAAGCGGTTTATAAAAAAATTAAACTTTGAAGAACAGCTTCGTCTTTATGCTGTTTTTGAAGATATAAAGTTGTTTGGTTTTAAATCTTTAAAATGTCAGTTTAGACAATTAGATGGAAAGTTATGGGAGTTAAAAGTTAGAGTAATAGGAAGTGGATATCGATTTTTTTATGTAATGCTATCTAAAGAAGTGATGATGGTTTTACATGCTTACAAAAAGCAAAGTCAGAAAATGCCAAAGCGCGAATTAGATGTGGCTAAGAGAAGAATGAAAGAGGATTTGTCATGAAAAAGAGAAGAAGGCATCAAACTTGGGAAGAGTTAAAGAGTGAGGTTTTAAAGGATCCTGAAATGAGATTCCGTTTTGAGCAAGAGGTCTTTTATCTCCGATTGGCTCATTTGATAGCTGATTTAAGAAAGAAAAAGGGAATAACTCAAGCTGAATTAGCTAAGCGCGCAAAGGTTTCGCAGCCCTTTATTTCCCGCTTAGAAAAAGGCGACCATATGAGGGTCCCCACTTTTGAAACAATTCATAAGCTTTTGCATGCTTTAGGCTATTCATTGGAAATCTCTGCTATCCCAGAGCGGAAAAAAGCTGCTTAATCTAAACGTCCCTCTTTGAGACGTTTTGTCTCACCTTCTCTGTGAATTTTTTAGTATGAGCCAAACTGTCTCACTTTCCTCGTTTCTTCAAAATCCCTGATTTATTCTTAAACTATTCTTGTACATCCTCTTATAAAAATATAAAGGTTGGTATGGGGATTGCTCTTAATTAGGTGTCCAAGAAGTAGAGAGTGGACTAAAAAAATACATTAGAAGGTGAGGATAATAACATGGGAAAAGTAATTGGAATTGATTTAGGAACAACAAATTCATGTGTGGCTGTGATGACAGGTGGGGAGACAGTAGTCATCCCTAATGCTGAAGGCGCGCGCACAACACCCTCCGTGGTTGGTTTTGGAAAAGAAGAGGATCGATTGGTTGGGGCGTCTGCTAAACGGCAAGCGATCACCAACCCTGAGAACACTCTATTTTCAATCAAACGTTTTATGGGACGTAAACATTCAGAAGTGGAGTCTGAAGAAAAGTTAGTCCCTTATAACGTGACAGGGGCTGCCAATGACCAAGTGAAGATTGATGCACATGGTAAAGAATGGTCGCCGCCACAAATCGCAGCTATGGTGCTTCAAAAGATGAAGCAAACAGCTGAAGATTATTTGGGTGAAACTGTGACACAAGCTGTGATCACAGTGCCTGCTTATTTTAATGATGCACAACGTCAAGCGACTAAAGATGCGGGTAAAATTGCCGGTCTTGAAGTGTTGCGTATTATCAACGAACCTACAGCTGCTTCTTTAGCTTATGGTTTGGATAAAAAGAAAGAAGAAAAAATTGCGGTCTATGATTTGGGTGGAGGAACATTTGATGTTTCGATTCTCGAAATCGGAGATGGTGTTTTTGAAGTACTCTCAACTAATGGAGATACTCATTTAGGTGGAGATGACTTTGACCAAAAGATCATTGATTGGATTGCTGAAGAATTTAAAAAAGAAAACAGCGTTGATTTACGTCAAGATCGCATGGCTTTACAACGTTTGAAAGAAGCAGCTGAAAAAGCAAAAGTAGAGCTTTCTTCAAGCGCACAAACAGAAATCAACTTGCCATTTGTGACAGCAGATCAAACAGGACCTAAGCACATCTTGTTGACGCTGACTCGTTCTAAGTTAGATCAATTGTGTGAAGACTTAGTGAACCGAACCAAACAACCTTGCTTGAATGCATTGAAAGATGCGGGCATCAGTCCTAGCGATATCAACGAAGTTGTTTTAGTGGGTGGAATGACACGTATGCCTGCGGTTCAAGAATTAGTTAAATCTCTTTTTGGTAAAGAGCCACATAAAGGAGTGAATCCTGATGAAGTGGTTGCATTGGGTGCCGCTATTCAAGGTGGAATTCTTCAAGGGGATGTTAAAGATCTCTTACTCTTAGATGTGACACCTCTTTCATTAGGGATTGAAACATTGGGTGGTGTGTTGACAAAGTTGATTGAGCGTAACACCACTGTTCCAACTAAAAAGAGCCAAGTCTTTTCAACAGCAGAAGACAATCAACCTGCGGTCTCGATTCATGTGTTACAAGGGGAACGTGAAATGTCTCGTGACAACCGTTCCATTGGCCGATTTGATTTGGTTGGAATTCCTGCAGCAGCACGTGGGATACCACAAATCGAAGTGACCTTTGATATTGATGCCAACGGAATTGTTCATGTTTCTGCGAAAGATTTGGGAACAGGTAAAGAACAAAAAATCAAAATCGAAGCTTCAAGTGGTTTAGCTGAAGATGAAGTTGAAAAAATGGTTAAAGAAGCTGAAAGCCATGCCTCTGAAGATAAAGAAAAACGTGAAGCGGTTGATACACGTAACCAAGCTGATTCGTTTGTTTATCAAAGTGAAAAAATGTTGACTGAGCATGGAGATAAAATCAGCGAAGAAGAAAAGAAGAAAGTGCAAGAGTCTATCGACGTGTTAAAGAAAACGTTAGAAAACAAAGAAGCAGCTGTCGACCAAATCAAAAAAGATATGGAAGCAGTGACACAAGCGTCTCACGCACTTTCTCAAAAAATGTACGAAGAAGCTGCAAAAGAACAACAAGCTGCGGGTGGCCAAGATCCAACTCAAGGAGCCGGCCCTGATCCAACTCAACCAAAAGACAAAAATGACGAAAAAGTCGTGGATGCTGAAGTGGTTGAAGAAGAAACAAAATAAGAAAACATTTAACAAAATCGGACAAATCGAAAGGAGCCGTATAAATGAAAGTAAAACCATTAGATGATCGCATTTTGATCAAAAGACTTCCAGCTGAGGAAGTGCGTCAAGGAGGAATCATTATCCCTGACACAGCAAAAGAAACACCTTTGGAAGCAACTGTGGTTGCCCTAGGCCAAGGAAAAGCAAAAGATGATGGATCACGCATCTCATTTTCTGTTATAGAAAATGACCGTGTCTTAGTCGGAAAATATGCTGGAACCGATATCACTCTTGAAGGCGAAGATTTGGTTATCATCCGTGAAGAAGATATTCTAGCTAAAATCGAAGGTTAGTAATTAGGAGAATAGAACGATGTCTAAAAAACAATTGAAGTTTAATGAAGAAGCACGTCGCGCCATTCTAAGTGGTGTGGAGCAATTAAGCCGTGCCGTGAAAGTAACACTTGGGCCAAAGGGTCGTAACGTGGTGATTGATAAGAAATTTGGATCACCAACCATCACAAAAGATGGTGTGACTGTGGCTCGTGAAGTAGAGTTGAGCGATCCATATGAAAACATGGGCGCACAAATGGTTAAAGAAGTTTCTCAAAAAACAAGTGATGTAGCCGGAGACGGAACAACTACAGCCACTCTTTTGGCAGAAGCTATTTACCGCGAAGGTTATAAAAATGTCACGGCCGGTGCCAATCCAATGGCATTGAAACGTGGAATTGAAAAAGGTGTGGCTGCGATTGTGGCACACTTGGACAAAGAAACCAAGCAGGTCAAAGGCCGTAAAGAGATTTCTCAAATCGCCACGATTTCTGCAAATGGAGATGTCACAATTGGTGAAACCATTGCGGATGCCATGGAAAAAGTGGGTAAAGATGGAACCATCACAGTTGAAGAATCCAAAACCATTGACACCACATTGGATGTCGTGGAAGGGATGCAATTTGACCGTGGTTATCTTTCTGCTTACTTTGTCACCAATGCAGAAACCATGGAAGTGATCTTGGACAATCCTTACATCTTGATCTACGAAAAGAAAATTTCCAACTTGAAAGATTTGTTGCCTATCTTGGAACAAACTTCTAAAAGCGGAAAGCCATTATTAATTATTGCTGAAGAAGTTGAAGGTGAAGCTTTGGCAACATTAGTAGTGAACAAACTTAAAGGGGTTCTTCAAATCGCTGCTGTTAAAGCACCTGGTTTTGGGGATCGTCGTAAATCAATGATGGAAGATATCGCGATCTTAACCGGTGGTAAAGCTATCACTGAAGATCTTGGTATTAAGCTTGAAAATATTACCCTTGAAGATTTGGGTCAAGCAAAACGAATCACCATTGATAAAGAAAACACCACGATCATTGAAGGAGCTGGAAGTTCAGATGACATTAAAGCTCGTGTTTCACAAATGAAACGTCAAATCGAAGACACCACGTCTGATTATGACCGTGAAAAACTTCAAGAACGTTTAGCCAAGTTGGCTGGTGGAGTGGCTGTGGTTAATGTCGGTGCAGCAACTGAAACTGAAATGAAAGAAAAGAAAGCACGTGTGGAAGATGCGCTTCACGCAACACGCGCCGCGGTTGAAGAAGGAATCGTGGCTGGTGGTGGGGTTGCTCTAGTTCGTTCTATTCCTGTGTTAGATTCAGTGAAAGCTGAAGCAGGGGATGAGCAAGTTGGAGTGAACATCTTACGTCGCGCTCTTGAAGAGCCAATTCGTCAAATCGCTGAAAATGCAGGCCAAGAAGGTTCTGTCATCGTGAAAGAAGTTCTTTCTCGTAAAGGAACTGAAGGTTATGATGCGGCTTCTGGAGAGTTTGTTGACATGGTTGAAGCTGGGATTATTGATCCTAAAAAAGTAACACGCTTCGCTCTTCAAAATGCTTCCAGTGTTTCATCTCTTCTGTTAACAACTGAAGCTATGATCACTGAAATCGAAGATGACAACGGTGGTGGCCATGCAATGCCTGATATGGGCGGCATGGGTGGTATGGGCGGAATGCCCGGCATGATGTAAAAACATCATCCGTTAGTAAATAAAAAATCCCTCGATATATCCAAAAGATATGTCGGGGGATTTTTTTGTTTAGATTATTTCAGACCAGGGTTCTTTTTTATGGGTGCCGGTGGTGGCTAGGTCGGTGATGTAGCTGGCTATTTTTTTGCAGTTGAATGATTCGTGGGTGTGCTTTTGGCCTGCTAGGGCGATTTTGTTTCTTCCTTTTTCGTCGTTTTCAAAACGTTTGATCAGTTCTAAACATTCTTCTTTTGTGTTGAAGTAGTGGAGGTGTTTGCCATCTTCATAAAGGAGTTCGCTGTCAGGGACATGTTTTGCCAAGGTAAAGGTGCCGCAACCTAAATAGTGAAAGAGTCTGAAAGAATGGTAGAAGCGAATGTGATTGAGTGAGTTGATGCTAATGGCAATGTCAGCCCCGCAGATTGCATTTAAATAATCTTGTCCGTGTAGGGAAGGGCGATCCAGTCCACGCCACAAAGTTAAGTTTTTATTTTTAATTAAGTAGTGAATTAGTTCTTCTCGTAAAGGATCTTGTCCATTTTTTCGACCATGTTTGAGTGTGCCTAAAAATAAGAGTTTGCTTAACCATTTCTCCTCAACAGAATATGTTTTATCAAGATCATTGTCACAAGGATTGGGTATGAATGCGCAATTTTGAATGCCAAGCGCTTTATAGTTTTTTAATACTTCGCCGCCACTTGAAGAGAGAAACCAATCGCAATGTTTAGCGATATTGGCAACCATGGGATCGACTCCTTCATTAAAATCTCCATACCAAAATGAAAACACGCTTTTCGGTAGAGCTTCTTTTAAAGATAAGACAGTCTCTTCATCTAAAAACTTATAGGCTGTTATAAGAACAAGGTCTGGCTGGTATTGCTTTGCCATTTTAATTAAGAGCTGGTCGGTCTTCTTCTTAAAAAAACGTAGAGAGAGCTTTTTGCTTCTAAACATGCTTTGTTGTAAAAGAAGGGTGCGGTAACTAAATGGGAGCACATCGTGATTGCTGCGAGCAAATCCCTTCTGGAACCGATGCGCTTCATTAACCATTATGTGGGGCGAATCATACCTAAAGTCGCCGACTATTAGAATTTTCATGGCTTATTATTAAACGATTCCTCTAAGAGATACAAACAAATTCAGGTTTAACCCAGATTGTCGAATTAAGGTATAATAAAGATGTGAGATTAATACGGGCTTTTTTTAAACTTGTCTTACTTGGTTTTTTTAGTCTGATCGCAATAGGGGTTGCGCTCTATTTTATTTATAAGCCTCTTATTGATTTTATCGTCGATCCAGGAGCCTATGCTCAAACCAACACGCAACAATCTTCGCAATCTGACATTCCTAGTTGGTTAAAGCAACTTCCTAATGAAAGTGTTCCTAAAGAAGCAAAACCTTACGAGGGTAAAGCACGGGCACGGGCAGAGTCTGAAATCAGTAAAATCAAATCGCTTCCACCAGGAAGTCGGTTAGCCTATGTCCAAAAACTGATTGGTGAAGCACGACGTTGTTTGGATAAAGCATCCATTAAGCTGGCTCAGGCCCGTCCTCAAGATCCTAAGAAACAGGCTAAAATACAGAAGGCGCAGCAGTTATTGCCTAAAGCGTATCAATTATTGAATCAAATAGAGTCTTCTTTGACACACCTTAACTCTATCCAGGATAAACTCTTAACGTGGTATGAGTCGATTCGTTCCAAATTTTAATGTAGTCTTTGCCTATCTTGACAAGTTAAGACTTAGCATGTAACTTAATGATAAGAGAATGGTTATGAAAAATAGAACTAATCAACTGAAAAAAGGTTGGGGACTGAGATCTTTATGGGTCTTAATGTTGTCTTTCTGTCTATCTCTTACTTCTTTGCCTATTCAGGCCGTTGAAACAGGTTCCACTCAAATCACTAAAAGTCAAAAGCCAGGTAAACCAATTGTTCCATCCACTAAAGATGGAAAAGCATCAAAACTTCCAACAGATGCCATTCCTTCAAGTCTAGGCACAATCCAAGCTTTAATGATTCCAGAAGCATATGGAACGATCAAAGAAATTTATCAAGGTTCTGATAAAGAGATGATGGTGTTTCATATTCAAGACGTGCATGCCAGTTTTGAAGTTCAAGAAAACATTGCTAAAATTAT
>JAJCYG010000044.1 GCA_029263055.1 Actinomycetes bacterium | reverse complement strand
GTGCGCCGATATTGGATCTTTAAAGAAGCTTCTTCGCCATTAAATCGGGCTAAAATCTCTCCTTTTTGAACTTGTTTGCCAGGATATAGATCAAACATTTCTAATTTTCCAGCTGTTTCAAAGCGGAGTTCAATTTCAACTCCAGTCACTTTCCCTTGAGTAGAAATGACTTCTTTTAAGGGTTGCCTCTTTACCTCTGTCACTTTTACAGAAAGCTGAGAAGATGATTCAGAAGGTTTTGACGGCTCTTCATTATATGAGGAAATTTTAGCCGGTTTGTTCAACAACCAGAAAAGCCCCAAAATGCTTACGCAGATTAAGGCCACCCATGTTTTATTTTTTATAATTTCTTTAATTTTTTTCATAAGGACTCAATGTAAGAGCAACTTCTGTACCATTTTTCGGAGTTAAATATTATAGAAAAATTCACTAACTGTCAATACTATAAATAGTTGCACTATATGAATTTAAAATTTAAATCCCTCTTTTTTCTTTAAAAAGCGCCTTTTGGGGTAGTTTTCAAAAATGGCACAATGATTGCAAATAAATCGACAGAACAAGGTCTATTTTTCATCGCTACCCTATGAGCAACTAAAAAAGGAGAGGATTTACAATTTTGTTACGTTCAAAAGTGCACATTTACATTTTTGTTATTTTTGGGTCTTTAATAGGATCGAGTAGTGGCGAGCCCTCTATACCGCCTCAGCCACAGTTCCAATCTAGAATTGTGCCGCTCATAAAAGACCTCTCTTCTGAGATTGTCTCAAAAGAGGCCATTGCTAAAGAGAGCGCCTTAGCCCTAGCTGAAGCCCCTCCAATGCTTGACCCTGTTTTAGCACTATCTAAGATTGTCCTTTCAGGCCAAACAGCCTTTTATTGGGGCGAACTCCTCACTCTGCCATCATGTATTGAACAAGCTAAAAAAATTAATGAAGCATTAAAAATAGCAGAAAAACAAATGAAGTTAGCTAAATTACGTTTAACTGAAGCCAAGCGAAACTTACTCCCTTCTGCTCAAATTGAAGCTGAAGGAACTGAAGGAACAACAATTGGTGAGGATTTTAGGGGACGTGGCATGAAGCTTAAAGTACAGCAACCCCTATGGAACGGAGGCAAACAATGGAAGCTCCACAAACAGGCTAAAATCAATTTTACTTTGGCTAAGACAAATTATCAAAAAGTTCTTTTAGATTTAGAAGCTGAAGTCAAACAAGCTTTTTATCTTTGCGTTCAAACACAATTAAATAATGAACAACAAGAAAAATTTTTAAAAATCGCCCAAAATATTCATGAGAGTGCTCGAAAAAGATTTGAAAAAAAATTGATTCGAGAAGTTGAATGGCTAGCCGTTGAAAACCTCTCAGCAGAAATGCAATATAAAGCCGACTTAATCAAAAGTGAATGGGACTTAGCCCAACTCTCTTTAAGGCAATTACTCGGTTTTTATGAAGAAGATCCTTTGAATGTGGAAACCAACTTAAATTATCAGCTGCTCTCAATCGACTTAGAAAAAAGTTTAGATATTGCTTTTCAGAATAGACCAGAATATATACTTAGCCAATTCAATTACTTAGTCGCTCAATATGAAAAAGAGATTATCTTTGGTGATAATGGGCTTCGAGTTGATTTAGACGGGAGTTTAGGTTATAGGGCTGAAGCATTTGACTCTGAAAATTTAGATTTCGAGGATGAGTTTTTTGTTGGTGTTCGAGCCACTATTCCTTTTTGGCATCATATAATTGAGACCAATTCCATTGTTCAAGATACAGTTCCTTCTGCAGGACAAACTACCAGTACTGATTTTAAAAGCCAAACCATTGCCATCGATCTATTCAGTTTTACAGGAAAATCATCACGGCTCGAAGCTGAAATCAACCTCAAAAAAGCTAAAGAAGATTTTTATAAAGCAAAAAGAAACACCCTTTTTGAAATTAAAGAAGCTTATTATAGATGTCAAAGTACAATTAATCAGGTTAAAGCAACTCAAGCAGACAAAAAACTTCGCATTAAAGAAAGCGAATTAATGAAAATTCAAGTCGGTTTAAACGAAGCCAATTTAAGCCAACTTTTAGAATCATATATCCGCCAAACAGATGTTTTAGTCAAATCAAATACGGCACTCCAAGCCTATTTCACTTCTATCAGTGAATTCAACCGCATCATGGGCCTTAACGTTCTAAACCCGCACATGGCTATTTAAGCTCTTCTTGACTATCCAAAACTTCAGCTGACTCTATTGTGGTTAAAGTTTTGCTTTAAGTAAGCTTCTAGCCTTTGTAGGTCTATATGGATATTTGAGGGTTCTAATTTGTTTGCAGCGCCTGTACATGCATCAATAATGACACCAATTAGTCCACCAAGGATGATGTTGCCTAAGAACCAACCATCCATTGTTTTTGTGATTTGTCTTGTTTGTGGGGTATATCCATTCTTCTCAAAAGTGACGTCGTAAGCAGATTTACGTTTTAGGCTAACGGTTGCTGGAGTTGTTGAGACAACTTCTTCACCGCTTGAAGACTTTGGCTTGAAATAAACCTTAGCTCCATCTGGGTTTGAACTAACAGCCACATCTTGTTTAGGCCCATGCACAATCGAAGCACAGCCTGTTGAAAATATTAGGCATGTTATTAGCGACACTAGCTTTAAGTAATTTCTAAACATCTTTATTTTCTCCTCAGTT
>JAJCYG010000043.1 GCA_029263055.1 Actinomycetes bacterium | reverse complement strand
ACCGAATAGTCGAAGCGCATGTCGGAGCCCATATTGCCGACCACGCACTCGCCGGTATTGATGCCGATGCCGATGCGCAGGGGGACGTGAGCCGTGCCGCTTTCTTTCGCCTCCTCCTTGCGTTCCGCGTTCACACGGTCGAGATTTTCCATCATCTTCAGCGCCGCCGCACAGGCGCCCGAGGCGTGGGCGACATGGTCGAGCGGCGCATTCCAGAAGGCCATGACGGCGTCGCCCATATATTTGTCTATTGTTCCGCCATGCTCCAGCACAGCGTGGGACAGCGGCGTCAGCAGCCGGTTCAGCAGCGAGGTCAGTTCTTGGGGGTTGTCCTTGTAGCTTTCCGAGATGCTGGTGAAGCCGCGCACATCGGAGAACAGGATGGTGAGTTCGCGGGTCTCGCCGCCGAGCACCAGCCGGTCCGGGTCTTTCGCCAGCTGCGCCACGAGGTCGGGTGAAATATACTGGCTGAAGGCGCCGCGAATCTGCCGCCGCTGCGCCTCTTCGCGGAAGTAATTCACAAACACCATGGTGACGAACACGGCTAGGCCGCCGATCAGCGGGTAGGCGACATCGAGCAGGATGCCATGGCTCGTAAACAGATACCACGCCAGTCCCGATACCAGCCCGGCGAGCGCCGTGCCCAGAACCATGACGGGAAGTGCGCCCAAGATCGGCGCCAGCACGACGAAGGCGAAGCCGACAACAAGCGTAAGGCTCAGCTCCGCGCCGATGGTGTAGCCCGGGCGTTTGAGCGAGGTGCGCGAGAGGATGTTCTCAAGCGCCTGGGCATGCAGCTCAACGCCGGGCATGACCGGCTCGATGGGTGTCGATTTCACGTCGAACAGACCGGTCGCGGAAGTGCCGATGAGCACGAGCTTGCCTTTGAAAACACCCGGTGGCGTCTTGGCGTTGATCACGTCCGCGGCGGAAACAAAGCGCTTGGGATCGTGTGGCGAGAAATACACCCATAGCTGCGCATTGGCGTCGGTCGGGATTTCGACACCGGCCAGCACCACCGATTGCACCCCGGCCCTGCCGGTTTTGATCACATAGGTGGTCTGACCCGTAGCGACCCGCAGCATGTCCGCATTGAGCGAGGGGATCATGGAACCGCCGGCCTTCATGACCACGGGTACGCGGCGCACCAGCCCATCGGGGTCCGGCAGGACGGTGAACATGCCGCGCCCGGCAGCGGCCTGTTCCAGAATGGGGATGTTGCTCAATAGTCCCGGATACTCGATCAGGTAGGGGTTGGGGTCGGCGCCCAGCGTAGCGAAGGAAGCTTTCGGCGCCAGCGCCGCGCGCGTGTCGCCTTTGCGCGGGTTGTAGGCGGACTGGCCGAGCACGATGCGCGTGCGTTTGATTATGTTTGCGAGTATCGTGTCGTGGTCGGGCACGGCTTTCAGCTCCGCCCTTGCCGCTTCGCTTAAACCGGGAAGCCCTTCGGCGAGAAGCCCGGGCGAGGTGCGGTCGGGTTCGGCGAACACGATATCTAGGCCGATGGCCACCGCGCCGCCGCGGGCAATCTTCTCAATCAGATTGGCGACCACGGTGCGCGGCCAGGGCCACTGGCCGAGCGTATTGAGGCTGGCCTCGTCGATATCGACGATCATGACCGGCCGGGCGGTTGGCACGCGCGGCTTGGCGATCTGGTAAATGTCGAAGGTCTTGAGCCGCGCCAGTTGCAACGCCGCCGGGTCCCAGACGCGCAGGCCCACCAGCGCCACCAGCAGAGCGATGCCGAACACCCGGCCCCATCCGAAACGCTGCGCCAGGTTCACGCACCCTGTTCCTATGCGCTTCAGCATGGAGTGCGGTCCCGTTCGGGCTTATCGGAGGTTGGGAGCAAACGGACGGTGCGGCAAGAAATGGGTATTGGGGGTGACAGGGGCTGATATAGCGCAGTCACACGACGACAGCGCCTGTGGTGTCTTCATCGTTCACAACGATGTTGATGGTTCCGGCATCGACTCCTTGAAGAACAGCTATATCGACAGGGCCGTGGTCCAGGCCCTGGCCGTCAAGGTCGACGGAGACGGTTGTATCGCCATTGTCGGTCGATGTCTGGACATAGTCGGAAAGCGGTTCTTCCCCTTGGGGGTCAAACACGAGGCCCAGGAGTCCCGAGAGATCGAGCACATCCTGCTGCAGGTCGAAATCCTTGATGGTGTCGACGCCTTCAAGAAGGCTCATGAACAGGTAAGCATCAGATCCCGAGCCGCCATACAGAGTGTCATTACCCAGACCGCCCGCAAGAATGTCATTGCCCTTGCCGCCCAACAGGGTGTCGTTGCCCGCGTCGCCATAGATGATGTCGTTACCCTTGTTGCCGGAAAGGGTGTCGTTTCCTTCGCCGCCACGGATCGTATCGTTTCCGCTGCCGCCGGAGATCAGGTCATTGCCGTCATCGCCAAAGATTTGATCATTGCCGCTATCGCCATTCAGAATATCCCTGCCGTCGCCGCCATGAATCGTGTCTTTGCCGCTTCCTCCGAAGATCAGATCTCTGCCGCCGTCACCAAACAGCTGGTCGTTGCCGCCACGGCCAAAAATCAGATCCGCGCCGCCAAGGCCGGCGATGACATCATCGCCATTGCTGCCAAATTTGATGTTCGTCCTGTCGCTTCCGATATTGCCGACCCTCAATGTGAAGTCTTCGGTCACCGAGGCGCCATGGGCGTCGATTGCGGTCACATCAATATTCAGGACATCGGCGTCGCCTGATCCGGGAGTGCCGGAAAAGGTGCCCGTCTGGGTGTCGAATGTCAGCCACTGGGGCAGCGGGCTGCCATCGGAGAGCGTGGCGCTGAACTCCAGCGTTTCGCCCTGAGCCTGGTCAAGATCAACAAAAAAAGCCGCCACGGCTACAGTAAAAGACTTGTTCACTTTTGCCGACTGATCCCCGATCTCGTCTGCGATCGGCACCAGATTGAACTCAATCCCGCGTTCAACCTCGGCGGTGGCATATACTTCGTCTGCTGCATCCCTGAATTCCCAAACGTCGAAGATGATGCCGTCAATGACTCGGATGCCAGCTGCCTGTTGCCATGAGCCGTCGATTTGCTGGCCATTGTCGAGAACAAGGTCGCTGCCGACGTTGAGCACATCGTTGCCGCCGCC
>JAJCYG010000042.1 GCA_029263055.1 Actinomycetes bacterium | reverse complement strand
TCATTGCCGAAAAAGTGTATCGGCCCTCCTTTAAAAAAGCAAGCATTTCCTATTCTCCCATCCTGGCTTAGAACAAATTCAGGTCAAAAAACGATTTGACATACAACATATTGTATTCTACACTTATTACATACTGAATCTAGGGCTAAAATGAAACTTTATCACCTTACTGTCTTGACCCTCAGTTTGTTTGTGGCCACAGGGCCAGTTTGTGCCAACACTCTGAGCAAAACAGTTGAATCCTTAAATCCTCTTTCTTCAACCGCCTACGCAGCTGAAGAAGACTCTATTCAAAGCAAATTAGATCAGGGTGCCAAATTATATCGTAATGGTAAATGGAGTGAAGCAATCCTTTTATGGAACGAAGTTTTAAAACTCGATCCACAAAACAAAAAAGCATTGCGCTACATACAACGAGCAGAAAAAAAACTTTCTGGAGAAACAAAAGAATCCCCTACTGAAACAAGTTTAGCTCAAACTAAAGAAAAGACTCCTGCAGCATTTTTACGTGAAGGCATCTTACTTTATCGCGAAGGCAAGTACACTCCTGCAATCAAAAAATGGAATAAAGTTTTAGTTAAAGATCCTAACAATGAAAAAGCAAAACGTTATATTGAACGGGCACTAAAAAAACAAGCTGAGCTTGGTTTAGTTGACACTCCTCCCACTATTGTCGAGGCTGAAGAACAACCAACTAAAATAACTGAAGCCCCTCCTATACTCCCTAAAAAAATGGTAACAACAGCAATCAAGCCTAAGATCAAACCTGAGATTAAACCTAAAGTCATCACACCCAAAAAAGAAGTGGCTCTTACTCCTAAGCAAAAAGGTAAAAAACTTTTAGAACAAGGTAAAAAACTTTATCGTAAAGAAAACTATCAAGAAGCCATTAACAAATGGGAACAAGCTGTTCAGATCGATCCTATGAATTTAGCTGCTAAGCGCTATATCAAACGAGCTAAAGAAAAATTAGGACAAGATATTAAAGAAGAAGTCCTCCCTAAAACAGTCTCAACTCCCAAAAAAGTAGTCACCCCTGAACCCCAAAAAATAGTCACACTTCCAACAGTCACACCCGCACCTATTGCAAAAGAAACACGCACCGTTTTACCCGACATTGCAGGACCTGAAGCAACCATCAAAAGCATTTCCTCTCCACAAGTTGTTAAGGGAGAAGTTCACGACTACGGAACGCTAGCTCTTGAAGACTTAATTCATTTAGGGCTCTCTAACCATGGCCCTTCTAAAGTAGGTCGCGAAGAGATCAAACTCTCTAAGATGCGTCTTATTGAAGCACGGCGTGCACGTTACCCTGGGGTGAATTTAAAGAATGCAATCACTGAAGGGGTCTCGACAGATGAAGATTTTGAAGGGCTTGAGTTTACAGCCGAATTTCAACTCCCAATTATGACTGGAGGTCGTCTTAAAAATTCTATCCGTCAAGCTGAAGCCAATGTGGCTGTTTCTATAAAAAACTACGAAAAAACACGTTCTGATTTTATTGCTGAACTTGAACAATCTTACTTTGCTCTTTCAAATGCTAAAAAGGTATTTCGTGATCGAATTGTGTTACTCAAAGAAGCCACAGCATCCCAAACCTTAATCCGTAAACAATTTGAACTTGGTTTGGCTCGTCAACTCGATCTTTTAAATATTGAAAATCAATTTAACGACATCAACTTTCAGGTCACTTCAGGTGAAAAAGATTTAGAGCTTGCTTACCTCACCTTAAAACAATTAATGAACCTCCATGAAAATGAAGCGTTTGATATTGAAGAAGTAAAAACCTATACCCTCTTAGATATTGATTATGAAAAGACCTTAGCACTGGCCTTACAGCGTCGATCAGACATTAGATTAGCTGAACTCCAAGTTCTCTTTAATAAATATGCTGTAGAAGTGGCTAAAGCTCAGAATCGCTTTCGTGTTGAAATGAATGCTTCGATTGGTTTAAACGACCAATTTTTTGTGGAATCAGAGAACCTTAGTTTAGAGACTGAATTTTTTGTCGGTATACGTGCCACCAAACCACTAGGCATGCATACCATTGACAATAACTTCATTGTTCAAGACAGAGTCCCTTCAGCAGGTCAAACAACCTCAAGTCAATTTGGTTCTAATGAGATGACCTTACAACTTTTTAACAACGCATCTAAAACAGGCATCACTGAAGCTAAAATTCAATATATGCGCGCAAAAGGTGAATACAAAAATGCCATTAAGACCACTAAGTTTGAAGTACGCCAAAACTTTTTTGAATATCAAAAAGCTCTTGCTCAACTTCAAGGAGCTGTCACCCGTTTAAGCCTAGGTGAAGAAGAAGTTAAAATTTTAAAAGCACAAGCCCAACTCAATCAAGCTCAGCTCTTAGATGTCTTACGTGCCGTGGTTAGAAAATATGATGCTCGAGGAAATTTAGCTCAGTCAGTCACCTCTTATTACACCGCGATCTCCAACTTAAATAAAGCAATCGGTATCACAGGCTATTACAACCCTGTTACAGGCGTTGTCTCTGAAGAGCTCCATGCTCAACTCTTTAAACCAATTAACAAACCACGCTATAAAGTCTTTACTCAGCTCACTAAAGATAAAATCGGTGAAGATATCTTAAATTATCCACCTCAAGAAATCACAGCTGAGAACCTACTTGCTAAAGAACGTAAAGAAGAACTTGCCTTCAATAACAATTGGAAGATTTTAGCCCCTTTTAGAGTGATTCCTGAAGCAGCTAACGCTCTTACTCCTGCAGAGACGCGTGACGGCTTTTTAAATAGCATTGATTTGGCTCCTGAAAAACCATTACCGCCATTCAAACCATGGCAGTTCTTTCGTTGGCCTATCTTAGGTCTTTTCGAATATGAAACCATCTTAGACCCTGTGGAAGCTCAACCTGAGGGCCACAAAAAGAATATGGCTCAAGAGCCATTTATTCAACAAGAGAGCAAACTTTCCAACCCTAAGAAAAAGACTCCACAACGAATAATCCCCTCATATGGCTCTATAAACAAGAATACGAAGGCCCTTAAAATATCATCCATTAACGTTGTTGAAGGCTCTGAAACAGTGCAAGTCATCTTTAATAAAGAAGGCTTTATCAATGTAGCCAGTTACCCTATGGCAAACCCCTCACGCATTTTATTTGTCTTAGAGAGCTCTGTTGCGATAGGCCCACAAGTTTCAAGTGTTGAGCTTGAAAACTCTCTCATCAAATCGATTAGATTGCGCAAAAAAGGGGCAGATATTAATGCCTTTATCATTGATTTAGATCAAAACCGGCAGTACCAAATTACAGACAAAACTAACCAACTTGTAGTGGCTATTGAGAAATAGCGTTGTGTTATAATGAGGGTAGGGAGAAACCATTATGAGCCCAGATGACGAAAAAGAAAAAAAGTCTTTTGAAGATGAAGAAATTAGTGAAGAAGAGACCCACATGCTTGGAGATCTTGAAGATAGAGATGTAGATGATGATGATCCTGAAATAGCCGAACAAAAAAGAGCCTCCTTTAAAAAACTTAAAGCGATTATTTTAATTTTAGTGATTGTTGGATTATTAGGTTTGATTTGGGGCGTCACTAAATTTGACTTGCTCAACATTAAGAATGCTGAAGTCTGGAAAAAACTCCCCTTCTTTGCTAAAGAAGAAACAGCAAAGAAGAAAAACGAAGAACAAGCTGCTATTTTGCCTCGAGTCAAAGTTTACAAAGCTGCCAAACAAGACTTTCAAGACGTGCTCAACTCCATTGGATCGATTCAAGGTATTTCTGAAACCAATTTAAAATTTGAGACCAACGGAGTGATTAAAACCTTTAACTTTCGTGAAGGTGATATTGTTCGCCGCGGTGAAGTGATTGCTGAACTCGAACATTATGAATCTGAACTCAAAGTAGACTTTCGAGATGTTAAAGTTGAAGGGGCTCAAACAGGTGTTGAAGCTGCTGAGCAAAAATTGGCCACACACGAAAAACTATTTTCAATTGGTGCTATCATCAAAGACAAACTTGAAGAAGTTAAATTAGAAGTTAAAAAAGCAAAAACAGAACTCAAAGGGGCTCGCATTGAAATGGAGTCAGCTAAGTCAGAAGTTGAAAAAACCTATCTCCTCGCTCCCATGGACGGTGTGATTGGCTCTAAATTAGCTGAGTTGGGTGAGTTTGTCACCTCCAACAAAAAGATTGCTACCATTGTTGAAATCAGCGCAGTCTATGCAGAAGTAGGCATCATTGAAAAAGATCTAGATAAAATTGAACCCGGTCAAAAAGTGACTGTTAAAGTAGACACCTATCCTGAGCAAGACTTTTTTGGAGAGATTGAAAACATTGCTCCTACTGTGGGTGGAAGTCGTACCTTAACTGTTAAAGCGCGTATTCAAAATCCAGAAAACCTTTTGTTACCGGGTATGTTTACTCGAGTCAAACTAACTGTATATGAAAAGTCAGACACCTATGTCTTGCCACGCAAAGCTGTAAACACAAAGGAACAAGACATTTTTATCTTTGTGATTAATACTGAAAACAAAGTGGTTCAAACCCCTGTTGAAATAGGGCACCGTTCTGCAGACTTCATCCAAATTGATGCTGGAGTCAAAGCTGGCGATCAAGTCGTAATTGAGACTCTCTCTGCAAACTTAAAAGATGGGGCTGAAGTTGAAATTGTGGAAGTCCAAGAGTCTCTTTAGACAGTCATAAACTAATGTAAACAGATAACTTGTAGTCTTTTCCCCTCCCTTACGTTAGTTCTATTTATGTGGTAAAATAATTAATAAGAACAAGCTTTGCAAATTTGCAAAAAAGAAGTCCAGTCAGATTTGTAAGTAAGCTGAAACCAGGGGCACTATGAAGGGTTTACCCAAATTTGCTGTTTCCAAACCGGTCACGACCATGATGATCTATCTGGCCGTATTGTTATTGGGCTTGATTTGCGTCAAACGTTTGCCTCAAGAATTATTTCCCCCTATTACTTATCCTGTGTTATCTGTTGTGACCAACTATGCTAATGCTGCTCCTGAAGAAATTGAAAGTTTAGTCACAAAACTAATCGAAGAAGCAATTGGAACCGCTAAAGGAATCAAACGAATCTCCTCTCAATCACGTGAAGGGGTTTCAATTATTACCGTGGAATTTAGTTGGGGTACAGATATTGACAAGTCCTCGCTTGAGCTAAGCCAAAAGATTGACTTGGTTAAAGAACAACTTCCACGTGATAGTGAAGAACCTCTTGTGCTTAAATTTAATCCTTATGAAAAACCTATTTTAGTCTTTTCAGTCACAGGGACTCTCCCCCAAGAAGACTTGCTACGTTACTCTCGAAAAGTGATTAAGGATAAGCTGGAAAAACTAGATGGTGTGGCTTCTGCTTCAATTAGTGGAGGTTTAGAACGCCAAATTTTGGTTGAAATTGATAAAGGCAGATTGGCTGCCACAAAAATAGATATTCTCTCTGTTTCCGACGCTATAAGTAACTCCAATCTCAATTATCCTGCAGGAACCACCAAAGAAAAATTTTATGAATACTTGATTCGAACCATTGGAGAATACGAAACGATTGATGATGTAAGAAATACAGTAGTCTCTCTTGATTTGATAAAAAAAGAAGATGAAGAAGAGAAAAAACAGAATCGCCGTGATGATATTGATAAACGCCGCGAACTGAAAACAACCACAAAATACAAACCGATGATTTTGCTCTCTGATGTGGCTTTGGTTAGAGATGATTTTAAAGAAAAGACCAGTCACTCTCGTTATAATGGAAAAGCTAATATTTCAATCGCCATTCAAAAGCAAGCCGATGCCAATACCATAAAAACCGCGAACTTAGTCTTAGACCAAATGAAAGTTATTGAACAAGCTCTTCCAAAAGGAATGAATGTTGAGATTGTTTACAACCAAGGGGTCTTTATTAAAAACTCTATTGTGAGTGTGGCTAATGCGGCTTGGCAAGGTGGAGTCCTTGCTTTTATTGTCTTGCTCTTTTTCTTAAAAGATGTGCGTAAGTCTGTGGTTGTTGCTACCACCATCCCCCTCTGTTTGCTCATTACTTTAATCTGTATGTATTTTATGGGCATCTCGCTCAACATGCTCTCCATGGGAGGTCTGGCCATGGGGATAGGGATGTTAGTCGACGCTGGGATTGTGGTGGTGGAGAATATTTCAAGGCACACCAACACCCTTAAAGAAGAGGCTAGAAAAGCCTCTATTGATGGGGCTTCAGAAGTTTCAAGTGCTGTCTTCTCTTCAACTTTAACCAGTGTGGCTGTCTTTTTACCCATGGTCTTTATTATTGGGATTGCCGGTCAACTTTTCCGTGAACTGGCTTTAACGGTTACCTTTATTTTAATTGCCTCTTACATGGTGGCTATTACCTGGATCCCAAGATTAACCATGAAAGCCAAACCAGAAAAAGAACACTCCTCTAAGTTTTTTAAGGGTGCAGACATCATGCTCACCACCATCAACACCTATTACTCTAGAATTTTAGATTGGTTTTTAGCTAATCGAAAAAAAGGAATGCTTTATGTGGCAATGATATTTTTTAGTTCTCTCTTCATTTTTCCTCTTATTGAAAAAGAAGTGCTCCCTAAAGTTGACCAAGGACAAATTACTATTAACATCACAATGCTTACAGGAACCCGTCTTGAAATCACGAACAAAACAGTTCGAGCAATAGAAACGTTGATCTTAGAACAAAAGGTGGTTAAAAATGTGAACGTCTCTGTAGGATCAAGTCGTGACTCTAGTGGCTCGGGCAGCGTCGAAACCTTAGGTTCTCATCAAGGACGCATTTTAGTTAATTTAAAGAAAAAAAGAGACATGACCTCCTCTGATTTTATCGCCTTATTGCGCAATAAAGTGGAGCAACTAGGAATTCCTTCAACAACAGATGTCGGGTATGTGGCCACAGAAAGTGATTTTGTCATGGGTGAAGCAACAGGCGATGCTGCGGTTGAACTCTTAGGACTCGACTACCCTATTTTAAAAGGCCTGATCCAACAGATTGAAGAAGAAGTTCGCACTTACCCTGAAGTGGTTTATGTAAAGAACTCTTTATCTCAACCCTCTCCAGAAACAAAAATCAATATCAGAAAAGATAAAGCGGCTCTTTATAACTTATCAACTAAAGATATTTCAGAAACAGCCTTACTCTGTATTCGCGGCATTGTCTCTTCAAAATTTAAAGAAGAAGGAAATGAATATGACATTCTTGTGCGTTTACAAGAAGAAGATCGAAACAGTGTGAGTGGCTTACGAGGGATTTATATTTATTCCAGTCAACTGGACCAACCTGTCCCTTTAAACGAACTCGCCACCCTTACTTTTGGTAAAGGACCCAGTCGGATTGATCGTAAAGAGAGACAACGAGTTATCACTGTTAGCGTTGATAAAACAAAAGATGCGAGCAAAAAAGAACTGGTTGAAAAAATAAATACCTTTATTAGCACCCTCACCCTTCCTGACAACTATACCGTTAAAATGGGTGGAGATGCAGAGGAAGTCAAACGTTCTTTTCAAAGTGTGATCTTTGCCATTATTCTTTCAATTATTTTGATTTACATGATCATGGCTTCTCAATTTGAGTCCTTACTCCAACCTTTTATCATTATGTTCACCGTTCCTCTCTCATTAATTGGGGTTGCCCTCACTTTAATCTTAACGGGAACAGCTTTAAGCGTGATGGCCTTATTAGGTGTGATTATCTTAGGTGGTTTGATTGTGAACAATGGGATTGTGCTCATTCAATATATGAATGATTTGCGTGCAGAGGGAATGGTTTTGCACGAAGCTGTGGTTCGAGCCAGTAAAATTCGTTTACGCCCTATTTTGATGACTGCTTTTACAACGGTGTTTGGTTTGATGCCCCTTTCATTAGGGATTGGCGAAGGCGCTCAATTACAAGCCCCTATGGCCCGTGTGATCATGGGTGGAATTATCACCTCTACCTTTTTAACCTTAGTCGTGATCCCCGTGCTTTATTTAGCCAGCGAACAGATCAAATCCAAAATGAAAACACGTCGGATGAACCTCTCAGAGCTTTTGAGCAAATCGTGAGGTAAATATGAAAATATCAGCATTTTCGATTTACCGCCCCATCACAATGCTCATGATTTTCTTTGCCGTTTTTTTAATTGGAATTATTTCTTTAAAAAGCCTTCCTGTTGAGTTAATGCCCAATGTCTCCCCTAAAAAAATTACGGTGATCCAAGGGATTCGCGGAGGCATGCCTCCTACTGAAGTGGAAAACCTTTACACACGTATTATTGAAGATGGTTTAAGTACTGTAACCGGGATGCAAGGGATCACTTCCACCTCAGAAAAAGGAAAATGTACGGTGGTGCTTCGTTTCAAACCAGGCCACAACATGGACAACGCCTTTGTGGAAATCAAGAATAAGTTTGATGCGATTAAAAACAAACTCCCAAAAGATCGTGAAAAAGAAGTCATTGCCAAGTATGAAGAATCAGATGTACCTGTCATGATCTTAGCGGTAACTGCTTTAAGTGACAATCAAACACCTGAGACATTACGTAAACTGGTTGAAGCATCTGTGAAAGACAAGCTGTTACGGGTACCAGGTGTGGCTAATGTTGAAATTGGAGGAGGCCGTGAACAAAAGATTATTGTTGATTTTAACCTCGCCCGCTTAGAGGCCTATGAAATAGATATTCGAAGTGCCATTGATAAAATTGGTAATTCAAATCTCAACCTGCAGGTCGGTGAAGTCAAAACCAAAGGAAACGAAAAACAAGGCATACGAACCATTGGTAGCTTTCAAACATTGCGAGAATTAGAAGAGACCATTATTAAAGTCACTCCTGATTCCGCACTGATTCGACTCAACGATATTTCCAAAGTTTCTGATTCGTTTTTAGATCCTGAAAACTATTCTCGAGTCGATAAACAATCAGTGGTTTCTCTTTATTTACAACGAGAAAGTACAGCCAATACTGTTTCGACGGCCACAGGTGTGCTTGGAATCTTGGACACTGTTCGTGACGCCCTTCCCAATGATGTTCGGATTTTAGTGATTTCAAACCAAGCCGAATTTATTTTAGATGCCATACACACAGTCCAAACCCAATTGAAATTTGGTGCCTTTTTAGCTTTTGTGGTTCTCTTCTGCTTTTTACGCGACTTTAAAACCACGATGGTGGTGATTATTGCCATCCCTATTTCTGTGTTAATGACCTTTATTGGAATGGGCTCCCTTGGAATCACAATCAATGTGATGACTTTATCTGGACTCGCCTTGGGTGTGGGGATGCTGACTGATAACTCTGTGGTGGTGGTAGAAAATATTTTTAAGAAAAAGGAAAAAGGGCTTGATGCCAAGAATGCCTCCATTGAAGGAGCTGATGAGATGATGCTGGCTATTGTCAGCTCGACCCTCACCCTTTTGGTTGTCTTTATCCCCATTATTTTTGTGAACCCTGAGATCAGAATGCTCTATGAAGGTTTGGCTTTTACAGTGAGCTGCTCTTTGGTTGCTTCCTTAGTGGTGGCTATTTCATTTGTGCCTCTACTGGCTTCTAAAATCAAACCTAAACCTAAAGTCAGCAAACGTGATTTTGCTAAGAAGCACCCTGAACTTGAAGAAGTGATGCACATCTTAAAAGTAATCTTTGATTTTTTTGCCCATCAAAAAGGGTTGATCTTAGTTGTTACGCTCTTTTTATTATTTAGCATTACCATTCAAAAAACTCTTTTTACTGCTTATGCATTCATCACTCTCTTAGCCTGGCTCAAACAAGCTTATCCTCATTCTAAAAAAGTTCCTTTCCCTCTTTTAGAACGTCGGACCTGTTATCACTTATTACTCCATCTTCCCTTTTTACTCGGAACTATTTTTGCACGGCTCTATTTGCCGTCAACATTACTTTGGGTTCTTATTCTGGTTTTTGCGGCATTTTTATTTGTGGAGCTTTTTGTTAACTACCGTCAACACTCAGCGGGGTTTTTGCGTTACCGCTATCTCTTTTTGATTGGGATTGTGATCTTGCTTGCTGCCTCAGTCCAAAAATCATCTCAGATTAAGAAAGAGTTTGATGCAGACGCTGAGCAAGGAAAATTTACGATCTTTGTCGAACTTCCTGATGGAGCCAAGCTTGATGTGTCTGATGTGGTTGTGAAACAAGTTGAAGATTTGCTTGAAACAGTTCCTGAAATCAAAACCGTGCAGTCACGGGTTGAAGGATGGTCTTCTAAGGTCTATGTGAAGCTTGTTCCTTTTGAAGAACGGACACGTGGGACTGAAGAAGTGATTGAATCGCTCCGTCCCAAGGTAAAAGAGCTCGGTAAAGCAGAGGATTCGTTTATCTATTTTTCTCAAGCTCAAGAATCAGGCGGCAAAGAAGTGATTGTCAATGTTTATGGATATGACTACAGCAAATTACGTGATCTTGCCTATACCATTGCTGAAAAAGTGGGTGAAGTTAAAGGATTGGCAGATACTAAGATTCGTATCACTGAAGGTCGCCCTGAAATGCGGATTCACCCTGACAAAAAGAAGATTGCGATGTTTGGGTTTTCACTTAAAGATGTAGCTGATATCTTGCATGCTCATATGCGTGGTTTGCGTGCGACTGCTTTTCGTTATAAGGCGCGTGAAATTGAAACACTCGGTCGCCTTGACGAAAAATACCGCAAAAGCTTGCGCGATTTGCGCACTCTGACGCTTGTCACTCCAGGCAAAAAAGTGATCTTTCTTGATCAAATAGCTGATTTCAAACCCGGTCTAGGCCCTAGCGAAATCTGGCGCCAAAACAAATCACGCATGATTCAAATTAGTGCCAGTGTTGAAAAAATTCCCATGCAACTTGCCATTGAGCGTTCTTCAGAAGTGTTAAAAGAAATTGAGTTTCCTAAAGATTACTATTTTGAATTTGGCGGCAACTTTCGTAAGAACCAAGAAAACCGTAGGCAGTTAAGTATTGCCCTTCTCTTAACCGCTGTGTTGGTCTATATGGTCTTAGCCTGCTTCTTTGAATCGTATTACCAACCTTTTATTATTATGATCACGGTTCCTCTTGCCTTAATTGGAGCGATCTATGCTCTCGACTACATGGGCAAAAGTATCAGTATGGGGGTTTTGATTGGGTCCATCATGCTTGTTGGGATTGTGGTGAACAATGCGATTATGCTCGTGGACCATATCAATCTGCTACAAAGCCAGGGCCACAGCTTAATCCGTTCCGTGCTTCATGGCGGCCAAGACCGCTTACGCCCTATTATGATGACTGCCATGACCACCATTCTTGGTTTTCTACCTACTGCTCTAGATAAAAGTGAAGGTGCTAATCTATGGGCCCCACTCGCCATCACCGTCATCGGCGGCATGGCCAGCTCCACCATCCTCACCCTCTTCGTGATCCCCAGCGTCTACATGGTCTTCGAAGACGTCAAACAAATCAAAGCCGTCGAATAATTTAAACGTTCTATCAGCCAGTGCCAAAATAATCTAAAAGATGTCTTCCCCTCACCCGGAATTTGTAGCAGACTGCGCAAAAAATGTGAGGGCAAGAATGAACTCACTGCGCCTCTGGTCCGAATGGCTTTCTGCCAGAGGGCTAAAGCCCCCCTTGGCAGACGCACATTCGGCGCGAGGCTCCGCTCAGACACCAGTCTTGCTCTTTCCCTCACATTTTTTGCTCCGTCTTTGCGACAAATTCCTTGAAGGTTCGGGTGAGACATCTTTTAGATTATTTTTACGTGGTTACAAGTTATTTGATAAACGGAGTGTCGAAATGTTTCCACAAAGGGCATCTGAGGAGACAGGGGCCCAGAGAAAGTTGCCTTCCGACAGGGGCTCGTGTAGGCGCAGCGAAGCGGAGCCGGAGGGAGACCCTGCCTAAGAAGGCAACTTTTTCTGGGTGTGGATCCGAGTATGAGTGGAGTAAGTGACTTGCCGGGCGGCAAGTTGCTTACGCAGCGGTCCTTTGTGGAAACATTTCGACACGCAGTGTGCCCTAAAAATAAAGAATAAAGGTTATTCGGGGACTTCGCCGGATTCGAAGCCGGTTAGGATGTTTTGGAATGAGTTTTGTTGGCTTGTCATCACGTCAATGTAAGGGTTGCCTGGGTCATCTGCTGTAATGCGGGGTGAGATGACTAAGTATGAGATGCCCTTTTCTTTGAGTTGTTGGGTCACACCTGTGGTATGAAAACCCCCTGTGACCATCACACATGATGTTTCATTAGAATCATTGAGCTTCTTTAAGGTATTTTTAACAAGCACATTATCACGGATCATCGCATATTTATAAAAATCTTCCACCACGGTTCGGTTTGTGTCGAGCGCCTCAATCCCATCAGAAAAAGCTTCCATGGCAGGTACATATTTTTTAGCGGCTTTGATCTTAGGCCCTGGTTGGATCGTAAAAAAGAGTTTGTTCTTAGGTGCGTGTTTATCAATAAACTTGGTAAAAGTCTTAAGTGAAAAATCTTTCTTGTTCTTATTATAGTACTTCACATCTTCTTTGGAGAGTTCCAGAGCATACATTTGAGTCATGATTCGTAAATGCTTAGCAAGACGATCTAGTTCTCTTTGATCTTTACCTGTAAAGAGCTTATTCTTAATATCATCTTCAATCTTCTCAGCCTCTAATAACAGGTGAAACGAATCAATAGAGTGAAATGCCTTTGAGTAGTCAATATAACGTTTTAAATTAGGAAATGCCGCTAAATCAAATTCAGCCTCTTCCACCACTTGGGTCAAATACTCATAATAATCATCTGAAGAAATTTTAGCTAAACGATAAGACAATGACTTCACAACCAAATCAGAAAGAACATCTTTCTCTAACACTTTTCCTAATTCATCAACTAACTTAGCCCGTTCTTTATCCACCTTGTCAAAATTAATCTTCTTTTCAAGGTACTTGGCTTTAATTTGAGCCACAAAGTTCGTGTATTTGCGCAAATTAATCTTATGACTACGTGCGTTCTCTTCTAGAAAATCAGCATACTCAGTAAACGATTCAAACTTATCTGTAAAGGAAACAAGACGATTATCAAACTCTTTGAGTTCCTTGTTATAGAGACGTGCCTTGAGTGTATCGATCACCAGCTTTAACTCAGCACAATACTTCTCCATCTCAGTTTGAAACTTAATAGTCTTTAAAAATGCATCATAGTTATTGAGGTACATATCTTCATCTTCAATACCCCAAATCGTAAAATTATAAGGACCCGTAATCGACAAAAACTCAGGGCCAGTCACACGCCCCTTCTTCATGTAATAGTCAGCCACCTCAACCTTAGATTCTTGATTGGGCATATTACGGAATGGGCTCGTATCAATCATACCCGTAGAACCTTCAACCGCAGCCAAATTAAGCACATAGTTCTTAATCAAATGCTCCACAACCTTTGAAATATTGCTCTGCGCTTCATAATTACAGTGGGCATCTTGAATATGGACTACCACCTGCTTAGCATTTGGGGCTTTATACACCTCTTTAATCCGCCCCGCATCTTCAGGAATCACAATTTCATACGGGTCAACCTCAGCTAAAGGTCTCTTCTCAAACGTTCCCTTATTTTCAACACCCGTAGGCGCAGCACGACGAAACCGACGTGGTTGCGAGGCAAAGACATCTGCAATCATTGTAAAAACAAATATTGCTAAGAAAAATGATAGAAAAAATACTTTTGCTGTTTTCTGCATCTGATTACCTTTAATTCGATTTTGGAAACTTAATCACATAGTTCATATCCCAATCCCTTGGATTAACAGGATCCCATCTTTGAACTTGTTTGATATAAAGTTGCACTGCTTCACGCTCATTTGGCTCTTTTGTTTGACTTAAAATACGATTTAATCCTTTTAAAATCACTTGAGGACCTTTATCTTCATTATCTAAAACATATCGCCATGCCTTCAGACTCATAACCAAATCAAATTTTTGCTGCTCCCCTTTTTGCGCCGCTTTTAACTGCGCTAATTCTTCTTTTCTTAGTTCTATCCGCTCTTTAGCCTGCACTCGAACCTTTTGAGCATAGTCATTTGATTCAGGAAAAACAAGAAACTCAACAGGAAGCCCTTTTTTCTGAATTATCTCCTTATAAAAGACATAAAAGGCATCTTGAATTTCTCCTTTATATTTAAGGAAGGTATTCCAATCACCCACATTTTTTTTCACTCGTTTAAACTTAAAAACAGGTTCAATCATTAAACTTAGAAAAGATTCATCCATCTGATTAACATAAGCAATGAGCTCTAACAATTCATTCCAGTTAACTTGCTTTTCTGTTTCAATATAACTTTTCCAAGCCTCCACATAATAATCCTCAAAATACGAAAGCTCGATTCCTGGATTAAGTGTTAAAGGCAGGTCTTCATCCCAATAGTCAAAGGCAAAGTCTTTATCAATGCCCCATATTTGATTGACCTTTTCTTGATAGATAAAATTATCAGGTCGAACATCGTAATTCACTAAGATATAATCGAGGATTTGCTGTTTAAAAAGTTGATCGAGTTGACTGTTGGAGAGCTGATTAGGAAGAAAATCTTCCATGTTAACGGCCTCTTCAATCCATTCCATTAACGTTCCCTGACGAGACTTTCCATTCAAAGTCAAACTCAACATATAGGCACGGGGAACAGACACGTTCATATACCGCGCCACTTCAGAGGCCATCACACTCACATTATCCAGATGAGAGCTTTGATGCGATTTAAACAACCATCTTCGCCCTAATTGATCTCGCACCAAAAACTTCTCATTCATTCCACCTAGATTAGGTTGAACAGGATCAAGCGAGAGTCGCAAAGCTTGAACCACTTGGTTATCCAATGTTTTTTCTTGCTGGTAATATTGAGATAAGGTTTGGGAGGTAGCTTCTACAGACCAAAAAAGTAATAAAACTGTAACCCAACAGGTAATTGTTCTCATGTCATTAATACTTTACCATACTCTTAAGCTGCTTGTTCAAAGACTTTCTTTTCCTCTTCTTGATCATTTAATTTATCCAATCCGCTTGATTTAGGTGCTGGAGCCAAGTTAGGCACAAAGAGTCCACTCTTTTGATCGATTGTAAACGCTCCAAAGGCTCCTTCTTCTTCAGCAGCAGCGTTAATCAAAGGATTTTTACTTTGAGTTGGCGCTGAACTCTTAGGAACATTTGTCCATGCAGAGGCCACTTGAATTGAAACATCTTTTTGTGACGTCTCCACTTGGCCAGGAAGAATCAATTTAGGGCCGGTTTCTGTTTTTTGAGCCATGGTTGCACTCACATCAGCTGCTTCGTCTTGTTCTTCTAATTCACTCTCAAGCGCTTCTCCAAATAAAAGTGGCACTTGTGTCGCTGGCAATTGATCAATGAAGCTTGGCCCTGAATCTTGAATCCAATCTGGTGTTTCAGGTAATTCAATCCCATCAAGAAATGTCTTAGGCGCCTCTTCCTCTGCAGATTCTTCAGCTGTTTCAGCTTGCTTTGCTTCTTCTATTTTATCCAAAATTTCTTGTCCCAATTCAAGGATCGTATTCCCTTGATCAATCAAGGCTTCTAATTCCACATTATTTAATGAAGCAATGTCAGCTTTAATAAATGCCATATAATTTTGAGAATATTTATTCGCAAGATTTCTTCCCGCAATCATCATCTGATCTAAGACCGATGTCTTAATCACTTTGTCATTGATTACATTAACCTTCTCACTCAATTGAGTAGCTTGTTCTACGAGACCTTGAGCCACTTTGACAGTTGGAACTGCTTTAACCACAAACTGTTTTGTTTTGTCACGTAACTCGGTTAAGCGTTCTAACGCTTCAAGCAACTGGTCTTTATCTGCATCTTTCAAATTCAAGTCTTTATAATCAGAATAAGTGGCATCGAAACCGATTTCTTTTCGTTGAAACCGATCTAAACTACTCTGCACACGGTTTAAGTCTGTTAATACTTTTTCAACCAACTCACTCAAAACATCCCCATCCAAAACCTTGCGTGCACTATTTCTAAAGATTGTGGCATTTTCAAGATAAGCTTCTAATTGATCTCGAGAAGCTTTATTTAAATCAACATCCTTAATCTCTCCATAAGCTCTAGATAATTTATTTACTTCAGAAAATCCAGCTACTAATCTTAAATCAGCTTTAGGAATACGACTAAAGGTACTATTTAAGTTATTAACCTCTCTTTGTAAGGCTAGGGCTTGACTTAATGCCGTCTCTTTCTCTTGAACCAATGATTCTTGAGTCAATGACTTTGCTTGAGCCGCGATAACCGCAAGAGAGGCTTGAGTCAATGGCTCTCCAGAAACAATACGATCAATTAAAGCTTTTCCTTCTTTTCTAACAATTTCTTTCATTCTACTTTGAATCAAGAGACTAAACTCAGCTTCAATAAGTGCATCCACAGCTTTCAAGGCTTCTTCACGCGCATCTTCTTGCGCTTCATTTAATCCTTCCAAATCTTCTTCCAATAGCTCTTCTCCAGCGATCACAGCATTAATCATCAACTCAGGAGGTGCAATTAATAACGATTGATTAGGATAACGAGCTTCAAAGGCTTGAACAATCTTCTGAACCGCCCTACCTTGTTGTTGTCTTAATAAAGGCTCTTTAATACTTAATGTGGTCGATCTAAGTGCTTCACGCGCCACTTCAATGGTAACCTCTTCTTCAGACTGCTGTAAGCTAGATAAGACTTGATTCAAAATATAAGAAACCACATTTTGGCCAAGAAGCTGTTGTGTTGCTTCTAATGCTTGAACAGGATTTTCTGTTGATTCAGGTAAAATAGCATCAACCACTCGATCCACAAGGTCAGAATCTTCAGCTAAAGTCCAAGCCCCATTATTGAGCTCTTCTGCTAATTCTCTTATTTCTACTTCTTTTGCTTCAGCCAAAGCTTTGGCTTCTTGTTCTTCTTTAAAGGTCGATTCATTAATCGCAAGTTCAATCAACAAGTCTTCTGCTTCTTGACTATATTTGCGTTCGGTTGTTTCATCTCTAACTTGTTCAAAATAACTTCGGGCAAGATCATATTTGTTTTGACCTGCCGCAATACTACCTAAAGAAAGATAAGCTTGAGCCCTTCGATCTCTTAAGCTAATGTCTGATACGAGTTGCTCACTAAAGCTTTGGTTAAACTGATCCAAAATTGAATTCGCTGCATCAAAATCATTATTTTGAGCCAATTGTTGAGCCAATTGAATCGATGTTTCAAGAAACCATCTTTGATAATCATAGTCTTGCTGTATTAAAGCCTCATCTCTAGCAAGAACAGCTGCTAATTCAGCTTGAGCTAACTCTGTTTCGCCAGCTTCAATCAATTTCTCAACTCGGAAAGCAAAGGTTTCACGATTTTGAAGTTGATCTAATGCTTGTTCTAATTTTTCTGTCAAACGGTCTTCAACAGATGAATCAATTGGCTCAGCCAATAATTGTTTGTAAACCTCTTTAGCTTTTTCGGCAGCACCCTGTGCTAAAAATTCATCAGCCAAAGCTTCTCGCTTCACAAAGAGACCCGATTCAACAACTTCAATTGCTTCTTTAATCGTTGCTACTTTTGCTCTTTGAGCACTCAGATTTAATTCAACTGCTTTTTGTATTCTATCTGCAAGTGAAACAGACTCAATCGCCGCTTCAATCCGTTCTAATTCAGCTTGTTCTTTTTCCAACATTTGGTTCAGCAAATCAACCGCTGCTTCAGACTCAATAAGTGACAAGGCTGTTACAGAAGCCCCTTCAACTGATTTGGCTTCAAGAATGGCTTTTAACTGATCTTGGTACTCTTTCCACTCATCACCCACTAATTGACTTAGTAATATCTCTGTTCGTGACTGAGCCGCTCCAGAACCAACTAACCTTAAAATAGACTCAGTTGATATTTTAGATACACGCTCTTGCTGCTTCGCAAACTCAACCACTTCAAAAGGCGTTGGAGTGTCAGCTAAAAATTGTTGAACTTCATCCAACACATTCACCAGAGCATAAAGTTGTTTAGAAATCTCTTCACTATCAGCTTCTTCACGCGCCACACTAATTTGAGCTTCTAAACTTTTAATTTGGCTTGCATCAAGCAAACTCAATAGCGTTGCCACACGTTCCCCTTCGCTTTGCCCTTGTAAAGCAAGTAATTGGGAAACATTTAAGATTCTAGAAAAGACAGCCACCCCTTCAACCTGGAACAAGGCCAAGGTTTCTGTCAAATTAGAGATCCCACTTAAAGTGCTCTCATCAATTCCTTCAACCACTTGTTTCAAATAGGCTTCAGAGACTTCTGTAATTGAAAGACCGGTTTGATCTGCAATGCGCCCTAACTTCCAAAGAGGAACTTGCAATCCTTCGCTCAAGGCCAAGGTTAAGACTTCACGAATCATCTTCACTTTTACACTCGCATTACGGCTTTGTGCAATTTCTTCAATTTCACTTAATGAAACGTTGTATCCAAAATAAGCTCTTAAATCTTCTAATGATCCCAAGGCTTGGGCTTCTTGCTCTGAAGTCTCCACTTCAAACAAGCGATACAAAGTGGCAAAGGTCAAATTAGTCTCTTCAGCAATCCCTCTCAACATAGCCAGCTCGTCTTCAGCATCTCCTAAAGTTTGATAAGCCATTTGAATTGCTTTTTGTAAACGAACCACATAAGGATCTTCTGTATTAATGCCTGTATTTGGCAACACAATAAACTCGTTCACATAAACATCAAGGTCTTTATCCTCACCTTTAAGAAAGGTATCTCGAACTGTGTTAAAACGTAACTGAAGTTTTAACGGTGCAAATGAAGTAAATCGGTTATAGAACGTAACTAATTCTTTAGCTTTTGCAGTATCAAGCGATTCAGCTCCTGCATATTGTAAGTCTGCAAAAAGAATCAATGCTTGAGTTTCATTCTCACTCAATCCAGAGTTCTCAGCTGCTTCTAATAAGCTATTAAACGTGACTTTATCGCCATAAACTTTAACCGCACTCCAAGCTTGATAAAGTTTAGCCACCATTTTTAGGTCAACATTCTCTTTAATCGATTCAGGCATATCGCTTCGATTCAAGATTGGAAGAATTTGATTTTCAAAACCTTGCAATTGATCAAAAGAAATGTCCACATCCATTAATTTTAAGATTTTTGCCTTTAATTCTTCTTTTGATATTTTTAATCCTTTAACCAATTTCTCTTCAATTTCAGGATCATTGACAATCTTTTCAATTTCACCAGACAAGATCGATTTTTGAATGATTTCAGTTTGTTGAGGGGTTAATTGTTCAAATGCTTCTTCAAAAGAAAGATCTTCTTCCATAATTAAGTTTGAAAGCACACGAAAAGCTTGAACCGCATCGGCATTTACCTTAGAACTATCTTTGAGCTGTTCTAACACATCTAAATAACTCACTCCATCTTCTGCATATTTTTCTGCTACAGTTGTCACATTTTCTTCAGTAGGCTCATCCACTTGTGCTAATTCAGCTTCTGCCAGTTTCAAGGCTAATTGTTTTTTCACATCTGCATTTGACGTCCGATTCTTTCTTCTTTCAACCATAGTTCGAACAGCATCTGCATTGTCTTGAATAACCAAGAATTGATTTTGCTTGATGGTTTGAGGCAATCCATCTACTGGAACCTCTTTTTCGGTCTCTTCAATCAAAAGATCAACTAACTCTGGTAATGCAGCATCTGATTTTACTTCTCGGATTAAATCTCTTAATCCCTTACGCCCAAAACCTTGGCCTTCAACCACAAAGTTTATTCCATAGTAAACACGGCCTAATTGTTCATCAGCATTATCCCCACCCTCTTTAACCGCTTGTTTCGCACTATCCAACTGATCAATCAATGGTTGAATTGAAGCAATTAATGTTTGTTTGGCCACATCATTACCTGGCTGCAAGACTAAGGCTTGATCTGCTGCTTCACGAATACCCTCTAAAACCTTGTTTTCTGCGGCAATAATCTGTCTCAGTTCATTTAATTTAGCCACCACAAACTTTTCTTCAGCCCCTTGTTCAACTAAATCAAAGTATTCTTTTTGAGTAACGTAGCTATCTATAGTTTTCTCTTCATTATAAAACTCTAATGCCAATTGAGCCCATCTAGCTAAGGCTTGAGCTGCCACTTCTTTTTCTTCTTGTGAAACATCTTCAGCTACCTGAAGCGATTTAGCTTGCTCTAAATATTTTAAAGCTTCTCTTTTTTGTTTTAATGATGGTTCAAAAGCCTCAGCCTGCTCTTCTGCTTGTTCTATAGTTTGTTTTGCTCCTAGTCCAAAGCGAGCAAACGCACCTGTCATCAGACCTTGAATAGCGGCAAACGGTGATTTAGTCTCCTTAGATTTAATCAGTTGATTAAAGAGAAAGAGTCCTCCAAAGAAAACAGGAACCAAGTAACCTGTTGGTACAACTAATGCTGTCACCTGAAGATAATTTAAAGCAAGGAACCCTGAGACAATAAGCTGAATTCCTGTCAAAGCTTTACGAGCCACATTAGTTGTAAAACTGGTTCTCCATAATGCTTCTTGAGACTCAGCCACAGCAACATCAGCCCGGCCAAGTAAAGCTTTAGACTTATCAACGTTATTATCTGCAATCTTTAGGATTCGTTGATACACACGGTCTGCTTGTTGGTGATTAGCAAACCAATTACTTGTTTGACCTAATTTTCTATAAAGCTGGGCTATTTCAAAAAGAGCATCAATTTTAGTTTGCTTGTCTGATGTGAGTGAAACCACTTTTTCGTAAGCAGCAAGAGCCACTTTTTCTTGCCCTTTTTTACCTTTAAGTAAATCAGCCACTTTACGTGCCACTGTTTCATTCTTAGGTTGTTTTTTGAGCACACCTTGGTAAGCCGTTAGAGCTTCATCTTTTTTATCTGCTTTTTCAAGCAAGGCTGCTTTTTCAATTTCATATTCAATCGAAACAGCCGCAAAAAAGTCACTTGATTTATAATGACGGTCTAAAATCTCTTGCGCTTGTTTTTGTTTTTCTTGAGCTCGTTCTAATATTTTTTCAATTTCTTCTAATCGAGCGGTTTTTTCTTCATACTCACCCAATCGATCTCCAAATAAGAGACCTGCTTTTTCTAAACTGGCTCGTTCTTCAAAAGAAAGTGAATCTGGATCTGTAATCGAATTTGAGTATTTATCAGAACCCCACTCTAAAAACTCTGGAGCGTCAGCTTCAAAACGACTCAATATGGCTTCGTCATTCCCAGCAGTATAAGCAATCACTAATTCTCTTTTTGATTTTGATTTAACTTTAGTCAGAGCTTCTTCAACTTGAGTCTTCTCTTCTTCAAGTTCTTTAGCTAAATCTTTCCAGGCTTCGACTTGGCTTTGATCGACTCTCACCATCAACCAATAGGCTTCAGCTGAATATTTAGATTGTGGACTTAATTTAATCGCTAAATCTAAGAAACGACGCGCGCTATTAAAATTATTTACAGCCTGATCAAGCTCACCTTCTTTTTCACTCAACGCTTCTTTTCCTTGAGCTGATTCAATGTTTTGATTGGCTGCTTCCATATAAGTTTTTGCTTGGTCAATTAAGAATTGAATTAAACGACGTTTTTCTCCATTTGAAAGATCTTGAAGAGCGTTTAATTTAGAAGCAATGGCTTGTAATTTTTTATCTTCTGAATCTTGTAACAATTGAGTTAAGTTTTCATTCACATTAAGTGTTGCAACCGCATCAGCCAATCCAGCTTGATTAACCAAGAACTCAGATGAAAGTTGTTCTAATTGACGTTGTTTAGAAAGTCGTGCTTGTTGGACTTTGTCGATTCCAACTCGGCCTAAGTCTAACAGTCCAAAACTAACCACACGGAAGAACCAATTTAGGTAGCCTCCACGCTCAGTTGCACTTGATTTAACCCGTTCAAACAAGCCATCTGCACGCGATCCTAACTCTTCTGCTCTTGAAGCTTCTTTACGGAAAAGGATCTCTTCTCCAACCTCAATAGGTTCTTTTTTAGTAGGAGTAGGCGTCACAATTCCTGCTTGAGCATCTAAGTCTTGTTTTCCATCTAAGTCAGTCACTTTTCGGACCACTTGATTGCCTAAATCAGCATCAGCCGTTGAAACCACTTGATCAAAATAGCCTGACTTAGCATTCGGAATATTTGAACGAAGTGCAAATCCATCAAAGTCATTATTGGCTTGAGAACCAATCAACAAGCTTCCACGATCATTCACCTTCACATCACTTGAGTCCACAGATCCTAATTTGCCAAAGAGTTTTTCTCTTCTAAGTCTTGCTTCAGCCGCTGCCAACTCCTTAGTTTGTCCTGTGAACTGAACAAATTGGCGCTGTTGGTCCACTCGGGCCTTTTGTTTTAAGAAGTCTAATGCTTCGAGTGCCTCTTCAGGGACTTCAGTATGATGACGGCTTCGTAAGACTGTGACCCCATCTTCGGTTTTTCCAAATGTAAACACTTGATCTTCAATTTGAGTGTAACCAAACTCTTGTCCTTCAATCGCATCATCTAAACGATCTGCACGATCTTCAAATGAATTCACACCGCGATCTTTCCAACGGCGGTCTTCTTCTAAAATTCTTTCAGCCCCTTCATCAGAAATAATCGACACAACTTTTCGACCATCACGGCGATCCACAACCAAACGCTCGTTCTCTTTTAAACCAGGAACAAATCGCTCAACTAATTCTCTTGTTTCATAGTTAAAGCTAGAATCTTCATCTGTACTTTCAAAGCCACGTAGAACAAGGACTTTGGCTTGAGCTTCCCCTTCTTCTAAGACTTCTGCTTCTTTGTTTAGAGCTAAGGCAACAGCCCCTACTTTTGAAGCACGGCTATCTGCTACTTTCACTTCAACGGTTGCCACACCACCAAATTGCCCCTTAGGCAAGTCTGTCACTTCAGACTCTCTAAATTCCTTAGCAATTACATCGCCATCGACTTGTTTTTTAGCTTTACGTGACGTTAAGTCAGGCGCCCCTGCTTCAAGTTTGACAGCTCCTACTTCAGAGAGAGTGAAGTGAGCTTTCATTCGTTTTAAACGATCCCCACGTACATCTTTCTTTTTCAAAGTATTAATAAATTGTTTGGTTTGAGCCGGTCCTGTATCTTCCACCGCACGCTCTTGAACATTGCGGACGTCTACATCATCAAAGGATTGTGCTTTTTCTTCTGAGATAAACTCTTCCCCTTTGCGAGCCGCATTCCAAACTCTAAACTGAGTTAAGCGATAATTTAAACCTCTTCCAAGTCGAGCCAAGAAACCAATTTCTTTTGCTGGTTTCACTGCTTTTTCGGCCAATAAGGTTTCAACTCGTGATGTTAAAGTCGCTATATTTTTTTCTTCTTTAGCTTTATCTTTAGCTGAAAAAACATCTTCTTCTTCAGCCTCTTCAAGCGCTTTTTCAATAATTTTGTCGGCAAAACGCTCTAAGGCTTCTTCTTCGTATTTTTTCTGCAACTTTTTAGAACGCCTATCATAAATTTTTCCAGCAATTTTTAATCTTATATTCCAATAGTGACGTTTGAAAAAACCAGCATTCAAATCACCTGTCACACGACTAACATAACCTTGGTAGTAACCTGCCAAACCTTCACGCTCTTTTAAGTATTCGCCGTTAAAGTCTCCAAACGCATCTTCCACCACCTGTTTATCAACAAACTCAAATTCTCCTCGTTCAATACTCACTTCAATCATATCGCGGAGATTACCCACATCTTCAGGCGTGGCTTCTTTTTCGGTATAGCTTAAGATTAAGAGTGCTTGTAATTTCTTTTGAATCTCTTTAGCTTCGCTCTCTATTTTCTTTTTAGCGGCATCAATCGCCTGAGCGTTATTCTTCTTAGTTGCTTGCGCTAATTCTTCTTTAGCTTTGTCATACGCTTCATATATTTTTTCAAGGACTTTACGTTGTAATGCTTTCTTTGTTTCAAGAGGTTGACCATCTTTATCTCTTTGTTCTGCCTCTTCTTCGGTTAAAACTTTATTTGATTCAGAATCGTAACGGTCATTTAAGAAAGCATCTTTAAGCTCTCCCATACTTCGAGCCGTATCCGCATCATCAAACTTAATTTTAGCCCCTTCTAAACGTTGCAATGATTTTTGTCTATTCACATTGTCTTGAGCTTGAGACAAGCCATTTTGAAGCTCGCTTCTTAATTCAACCGTTTCTCTAAAGAGGTTAAATCGTTGGTCTAAATCACCTCGTTGATCAAATTGGCGGCGTGAGTCAAAATTGTCTAAACGGGCTTGTTCTAATTGAAGGAAATATTGGTACAGGTCTTGGCGTTCTTGATTGTTCACTTCTGCTTCATTGGCTGCCTGAGCTAAAGCTTCAGCATCAGCCAAATACTCCAAATAGAGTTGCTCTTGTATCCAATCATCAAAGTTTTCTTCTAATTGAAGCTGAAGCGCGATTGTTTCACGTGCATCTGCATCCAAATTCTTAGCCCGCACCACTTGCAATAAAGAACGTTCTTGCAATTGAGCCAATTCAACTAAGAAACGAACCTGTTTCACAAACTCAATCGCTTTAGTTGAGGTTTTCCCTTTTTCAGCATAAAAGAAGGTTTCAAATTGATTTAAAGCCTGGGTCACAACTCCAGCGGAGACTTTTGACTCACGCTCTTGACCTTCGACTTGATATTTAAACGATTGGTTCAACGCTTCTTTAATTTTGCTGATAGAGCGGTAATCTCTCTCTTTAAGATGTTCTGATATTGATTCAGCAAGCTCTCTTTGAACACCCAATTGTTCTAAAATAAGTTGCAACACAATTTCTCGTCGAGACAAGTTATCTTGAACATTTTCATAAAACTGTTGTTGATCATCTCCAACATAATCTCCACGCGATTCTTGAATAAAATCAACCACCCCTTGTGGAATACCAGCCTGAGCTAACAACAGATCAATTTGTTCATCACGCGAATCAAGAAGACGTTGTTTTTCCTGCTGAGAAACCTCACCCTCTTCAGATTCAATTTGTCGTTGAATCAATTCAAACGCAGCTTGTCTCTCTTCTTGAGATTCAATATTTTTTCGTGTCTCTTCAATCGCACTTAGCAAACTATCTGCTGCTTCTTGAGTGATTTCATTCTTATCAACCGCTTCAGCAATTAAATTCTCAACCGCCACAATATCAGCAAAGTTTTCTTTTATTTGAGCAATTAAGCTTAAAGAAACATCAAACTGGCTTCTGAGTTGTTTTAATTCTTCAAAGAGTTCGTATTGGTAGTCACGTTGGTTACGTGCTTCAGCTAATTCACGGCGTTTTTCAAGGTAATCTTGGTAATTTTTATTAAATTGGGCATACACTTTTTGGTTTTTCTTAGACCCATCTAAGTTCAAGCCTGCTTTGATGATTTCAAAGAGATCGGTTTCACGGGTATACAGCATTACGGTTGAAGTTGGAGCTCCGGCACGCCCCCCACGACCAATATTTTGTAACCAAATTCGTTTGTTTGCAGGAGGACCTGCCACAATAGTGTCATTCCCATAAATATTAAGTGCAAAGAACATTTCTTCAGCTTGATCAATTAATGAACGATACTCTTCTGCCACCCCTTCGCGACTTTGTTGAAACAATTGACGAGCCTCTGCTTCTAAACGTCTTCGTGATTCAATATTACGTTCAGTTCTAAGTTTAGCCACTATTTCATCAAGCGCTTGAATATCTGAATCTTCATTAATGACACGTTCTATATCCTTATCTAATCGAAGATCTTTTAACTCTTGTTCTTTCTCTGCAATTAATTGCGCAATCTCTTCTTTTAATTGCTCATTCTTTTCCCGTTCTTCAGGAGATTCAATACTTGCTTCAATTTCTTTTAAAACATCTTCTTGTTGTTCTAATTGCTCAATTTCTTTTTCTAGAGCAACATATTCACGGTAAGTATTGTTTAATGAAATAGGCCATGCATCAGGTTGAGCACTTAAATGAAGTCTTAAAGCATTTTTAAGTAGTTTTTTAGCTTCTTTCTCACCAGGCAAACCAAAATCCCAACCCCGACCCGCCACAGCAGTCGCAAAGACAATCCCTGCAGGATTGTATAATTGAGCAATTTGACGTTCATATAAGGTTTGCAAGTCATCTAAAACAAAGATGTTGGTTGCTTTTTCAAAGTGACGGCGCAACTCTAAAATAGAGGCATTAGAAACACCTTGATCTGCTAACTCTTCAAAGAAAGCATCTACTTCTGCTAAATATTCACGGTGTGTGTCTGCTTCACGGCGTTTTTCAAAATTTGATTCAATCAACTCTGTAAATTGAGTTCGAACGTCTCCGTCCAATCCTTCGACCAAACGATCATAGACCCCGAGAGCTTCTTCACGCGATTCTTTTACATAACGATTATAATCATTACGAGTTTCATTCCCATGACGGTAAAAGACTAAGACGGGTGAGCGAGATTGAGAGGTAAAACGTTTATTATGACGACGTTTAACCACATCATAACGTTCTTCAATCGAATCTAGCACTTGAGTTTCATCAAAACCACGCACCACTTCAGCTGCAGCAGGTAGCTCAATAACCTTTTTATCTTTTCCTAATTTGTCTAAAATACCATTTGCTTGTAATTCTGTCTCACTTTGCTCATCTTTAACCGAACCACTTGCTCCAGTTAATTTCTCAAAACGATAGTAACCTGGCAAACCACCTAATTTACCCGATGTTTTGGTGTCCCCTGTTGCATCAATGCCCACATTTTCATGCAACACTTCGAGCAAGGTTCCTTCAATGTTACGACGTTGGTTAGTATGTTCCCCACTCTCATTAATCAAGCGGACTTTCATTTCTTTTTCACCAGTCACTTCATTGCGTTGTTCTTCAACCGAGTATGCTTTATTAAGCGGTCTGAACAAGAAAACGTTTAATGCTTCTTGTAAGACACGGGTAAAGTCTTGAACATCGCCCACTTCTAACCCAAGCTGCTTAGCTTCACTGTGAATTTTTTGAATATCACCATAACCGGCAGAAGTAAATTGGACTTGGCCACTCACAGTACGAAAACTAAGCTCAGTTCCTGCTTCTGAAGCTTTTTGTAAATTTTCTAGATATTTTTTACGATCTTCTTCAGTTTTAATCGAGGTCAGTCCAAGTTCAATCTTAGCCCCTTTGTTTCCTTCAATTAATTTTCTTGCGGCTAAAAGAGCGACACGGTATTTTTGTTTGGCTTTTTCAGAAAGCGCTTCACCAGGGGCTGCATTAATGTAATCGGTATTCCCTTTATCAAAAATATTGTCATCAAATTCATCAATATTGGCGTAGAAGAGATTTTCAGGGAATAATTTTTCATTCTCTTCTTTATACGTATCTTCAAGCAAACCAAATAAAAGGTCTGAACTGGTTGCATAAACAATGCGAGGCATATTCACTTCACGTGAAAAAGCCCATTTAAAGAAATCTTTACGACGGGTTGAATCAGACTTACGCACATTGTATTGTTGAACCCCTAATGTATTAAATACACCTTGAGTCCGTTTAAAACCCGCATCACGCAATGCATTGGTTGGCACAATTTGAATCGCTGAATTGCCCGTTAAGGAGTGAATATAGAGCGGCAATAATGATGTTTCTGTTTTCCCTTCACCTGTTAACATATTCACCACATTATTGGTTAACAAGAGTGATCCTAAGAATTGAACACTACTTTGGTTATACCCCATTCCTGGACTTATTGTCATAGCGATATTCACATTCAACAAGGCTTGTAAAAGCAGGCCTTTATCCTGTAACGCTTCATTTATTTGTTCTTTTGTTCGAACATCTTTTTCAATAAAACGTTGGCGTAATTGCGCTGTGGAACGTTGAGTTTCTTGAGTCAAACGTCTTTTCACCGCATCGTTTTTACGAATACCACCCCAAAAACCGTTCAATGCTTTCTTGATATTGGCTAATCGAATATATTCGCTCTTGCGTACTTGAGCATCTGCAGAAGTAATACCGACCGCATTAAACATGGCATCAATTTCAGATTGTGTGATTTCACCTGCTGCTTTAGCCTCTTCAAGAACTTGCATAAAAATGTCATACATAGTTGCATTGACCAATTCGCCATATTCATTAAACAGATCTCTTAATGCATCTTGGTCTCTGGCACCCACTCCATCAGGCAATTCACTATTTAAGAGTTTATCTTGATTAACTTTGCTAGCAAGTTGAGAAATAACCGACTCTCTAGAAACATCCACAGCTTGTAATGGATCACTTTGATCTACCTCTTCAACAGCCGCATCAACCTGTTCTTGTCCCTCTTCTTGAACCCCTTCTTCAGCTTGACGGGATGTTAGAGCAACAGTTAAGGTTTGCTTGTGCCCTTCTATTTTTAAGTATTCACGGCCTTCTGTTTCAACATACTCCACACCTAATACATCTTGATTTAATTTTTCATCTAAACTTAGTTTTTGGCCATTGCGAAGAACTACAATCTCTTCACCTGCTTTACGGACCACTAAGTATTGTTCAGTCTCTCCATCCACTAATGCTTCAGTTTGAGCAAAGGTAGCCACTGTTTTGCCATTAGCTTTTACTTCAAAGTGGTTATCAACTTGCTCAATAGCACTCACACCTTCTATGTCACTTAAGGCTTCAACCAAGACTCCATTTAAAAAGATCGTGCTTTTTTGTTTGGAATCATCCACTTCATTTGAAGTGATGTCTCGAACAACTGTTATTCCTGTTGCTTTGGTGTAAGTAACCGTGACAACTTTACGGTTTCCTTCTCCATCTTCAAACGTGGCATCAAATTCAACCGCTTCATCAGAGAATTCAACATTACGCAAATCAACCACATTCCCTGCTTCAGCAAGAACTCGATTGACTTGATCGCCAATTTGTAACGAAACCTCTTTTTGTTCTCCATCAGAACGAATTTGAAGCGCTTGACCGCTACCCTCTGCAGTAAAGACAACGCCTCCCTCATCAACAGACTTCACAATGGTGACATCGGTTCCAGAAACCGTTGCTTCAACAGCTTGGTTACGAACCACCCGTTCAATCACACCGGTTTGATTGCGGAATTGGACTCGGCTATCAATCACTTCACCGGTATGGCTGATATCAATCACAGCCCGCACAGGGCCTGCTTGAACAGGTTCTGCTGATAGTCGAAGACCGCCCCCAATTAAGGCTTTCACAGTTAAAGTCACTTTATTTTCTGTTTTAAGAACAGTATTGCCTTCAACAATTACAGAATAAGTTGATTGAGTTCCGACTGTTGTGGTCACAGCCACCACTTTACCCAAGGTATCTAAAGCTTTAATTTCTAATCGAACGGCTTGTCCATCTACAGCTTGTTCACCCGTAATCACCACGGTTTGTTTTGCCGCATCAAACTCAACTTTACGATTCTTTAAATCACGGACTAATGTTTTGCCATCAAGCTGAATGGTTTCAGTCTCGCTCACATCAATAACTGTGATCTGTTCTAAAACGCGATCCACCACATCTAAGTTGGTTCGTTTGATGCCAAACTGACTTTCTAAGATGCGAGCTAACACAAAGTCTGTTTCGTTCAAGCCACGGGCATTGAGGCGAGCACGCAAGATAGAAGATAAGGCAGGTGAATAGTTTTGACGCACTTGAGCTAGAACATTATTGATGAGTGCCGTTTCTGTAGAAAGAGTTGATTGAAATGTACTTACTTTTCCGGTTAAAGTAGGAGCCACTGTGGTAATCCACGTAAAAACAGATTGAGGCGATCCACGGCTGGAAACAAATTCAATTAAGGCGCGCAAGATAAATGTATGCTCTTCTGTTCCAACACGCACACCCAATGCCAAAGCAATCAAACGACTCAACTCTGCTAACGCCCCTTCAACATTGCCTGCAGCAAAATCAGCTTGAGCATTTTCAAGCAAGGCTGTAATGGCTGCTTGAAGAATCGCTTCGGTTCGATTACGTGTGGTTTGATTCAAGCCTTCATAAAGATTTAAATCTCTAAGACCTCCAGTTGCTGTAACTAAGAGTAAGTGTAATTGATCTATAGCTTGTTGTTCTTCTTCACTCTTCTCTTTTTTAGCATCAAGGTCTTCATATAAACTCAAGGCTTCAACTAAAGTCGCTTCAATTTCAGAACTAAAATCAGCGGCTTGAGCTAAACCAAGGTAAAATTCTAAGTCAGCTTCTAATAACTGAGCCTTTAATAAAGGCTTATCATCTAAGTTCTCGATTGAAAGATCATAATCGGTTTTCAAATCAAAGATGCCAGTACGGCTTAAACCAAACTCTGTTCCAAAACGACCCGCACTTTCAAGCAACACACTTGAAGCTGAAGCAAAGAGCGCACGGTCCCGTTCCCTGCCTTCTCTTAAGTTAGTACTCACAGCATCAAAATGTTGTGCAATGCGATTGCGTTGTGCGTCACCCAATTGAGTGGCCCCTGAGGTGGCTCTTAATAAGGAAGCGACTGTTTCAGCTGATTCTTCTGCCCCACGTAAATCAAAACTCACTTCTCTAGAAACCTCTTCACTTAACTCAGCAATTTGAGTCGCCACAATCGTTGAATCAATCCCATCTTTTTCTCTAAAAGCTTTATCAGCCCCACCTTCACGCTCAACCACTTCTTCAAGCAAGGTGGTTGTTTCATTTAAGACACGCGCTCTATTACGGCTACTTAAGCTTAGATTTCTGTTTTTTAATATACTGTTTGCAATGGCAAATGCTTCAAAAGAATGTCGGTGTTGAGTTCCTGTTTCAGGTTGAGTCATTTCTTTTTTCAAATCAGATTGAGTTTTGGCAATCACTTGAACAGTGACAACAGCCACTTGAGGTGCTACGGCTGTAGCTTGAGCTAACTTAGCACTAAATTGTTCTTTACCTGCCAAGGTATTGAGTTGCACCTCTGTAAACCCATCTATACCATCTAAGAGCGCATTCAATTCTTGTGCTCTCTGAGAGGTGTCTGTATCTGAAGGCCTTAAACTTTGTAATTGTGTTTTTAATCGTTCATGCAACGGTGGCATAGCCCCATCTAAACTACCAATAAAAGATCGAAGTGAAGGACTTTCTAAATGGAAGAGTTGAAAAACCGCTCGATTATCCACACTGCTTTCTTCTGTTAAAGCTTGGATAATTTGAGCACGCGTTGTTAATTTAATGCTGTCACTTTTAAGACTCTTCGCTAAACTTTCTCGAAATTTGGCTTTACCTGCTTCTGTAGAAACGTCAGCAGCACTGATTTCTAATGTAGCCAATAAAGGTTTAAGTGCTTCGTACACTTTAGAGGTATTGCCATTCAAATTGCCGATAAAACTATCAACCCCATCAATGTTTGCATCTAAGAAATTGACTTTGCCATAGTTTCTCAATTCTTGAATCGCAGTCGCACGTTCTGCAGCAGTTGCTGCATTAGCTGATTCACGCACCAAGTTTAAGGTATGATGAGTCACAGCTTCTTCAACTAAACCAGATGATAAAGAACCAGCTGTAATAATGTTTAAGAAATCATCATATTCATCTCCTAATTGCGCATCAACGGCAATCTGAGTCAAATGTGCTAAGAGCACTTCATCTTTAGCTTCAGCCAATTCCACCTCTTCTTGTTCTAATAAGGTAGAGACAGCTCCAATGGCTTGAGCCAATGGCGTATTTTGTCCTGCGACCTGAGGTGCCAAATAAGCCACCACTGATTTCAAGGCCAAATAAGGGGAACGAGCAGGATTAGCTGCCAACTCAGCATTGGCTTCACGTGCCAATTCAAGCGCTTGAACTTCAGTAATCTCAATCCCTTTTTGACTAAAGCTGCGTTGTAACTGACGGCTTGAAACTTGACGTACTTGTTGTTCACGACTTGTGGTCTCTCTTTCAGGCAAAATATCTTTTTGAACCCGTTTGGCTCCTGAGAGAACTTCTCGAATATTTTTACTTGAGAAGTTTCCTTTTTCACCTAGTTTGGAATACTCGGCTTCAAAGCTGCTTGCATCAAGCTCTTTTACTTCTTTAACTTTAGCTTCAAATGCTTTCACTAATTTACGGCGTACAGGTTCACTCAATTGTTCGCTCTTGACCAAACGTTCATATAAATCTAAGAAACGTTGACGTTGACCCAAAAAGCTTTGTTTAACCACTTCAGCACCAGAGGTAGTGCGATCCGTTTGATAAACACTGTCACTCAATTCCCCTTTAGCAATGTCATTAACCACTTCGCCTAAGAAATCAAGGTCTTTGTTTCCTTCTCCTGATTCAGCTGATTCGCCCCCTTCTTTTTGGGACAATTCTTTAGCCACACTGATCAAGTCCATGGTTAAAGCTCGTTTAAATGCTTGGCCAATTAAGAAACGGGTACTCTTATTCACAGAACTTAAATCTTGAAGTTTTCCATTTAACTCTGTTTTTAATTCTAATGCTTTTCTTGCTTTGAGCTGTTTAAAAGTTGGCTCTGATTTTAAGGTTTGTAATTCAGCTTCAATTGCTTTGTCTGTAACCTTTTCGCCTCTTGCTTCGACCCGTTCTCTTGCCACTTCTCGTTGCACTAACAAGTCAAATTCAGGGCTGGTCAAGTCAGTTAAGTTTTCTGTTTTTTCAATCAGTTCTTTGTAAAATTCATTTTTCTCAGCTAGTTTAGTTTCATTTTCAACCTGTTTTTCTAAAATCTCAACTTCAGCCTCAATCCTAATTTTCTTCGTATTAAGAGCTTCCGTAGGAGACTCTTTAAGTTGAGCCTCAACCTCTTCTAACCTCTTTTGAGCTTCTTTAGCTTGTCTTGAAACTTCTTTAGCACGTGTGCGTGCCCCGTCTGCATCTCGAGTCAGAATTTCTTTAACTTGTGACACTGTTTCAGAAGGAGTTCTTGCATCCCCACCGCGGCCTTTGGTTAAGAGTAAGGAATCTAATTTAGCTTCATTGACAAATAGCGTTCGATTTCCATTAACAACCCATCCACGTCGGTTCCGACCAATAAATTGAGCGGTTAAAATACCTTCGAGTACTTCAGGCGCATGTAAGGTCACATCCACTTCACCTTTATAATCAACCCCTGTATAACCCCGTTGGTTGGTAATCACAATCAGCTGTTCGCCACCAATACGTTCAGCATATTCATTAATCAATCGGCCATCTGTTCCCCCATTGACACGTTTGATTTTAGGAGCAATCGCATCATAAATACCCCGCTCTGCGGCTAAGCTTAATATTTCTTCTACGACAATTTTTTGTAATAAAGGATCATGAACCCCTAAAAGTTGACCTCGACCTGTTTTGGCAATTGAATCTAAGACATGCTCAGCCAAACGACGTGCTTGTTGGCGACGGCTTCCTTCAACACGCTCAATAGAACCTTCTGTATTGGTTGATTCTTTACTTCCTTTAAGTTCAGCCACATCTAGGATAGTTCGAGTCAAGGTGACCAACTCTTTACCACCAAAAGCTTCAGCCAAATTACGGATATTACTTAACGTTCCTGAAACCCCTGCATCAAAGCCCAGTTCAAAGAAAGTTGCTTCAGCTACAGTTTTAGTCTGTTTGAATAATTCTGAAGATTGGAGTTTTTCTAAGGCTTCGCCTTTGATACCAGATTGACGAGCTTTTCGAATCGCATAAGAGATTGCCCCTTCTTTAGAATGAGGCGATTGATCAGGTGCTTGACCTCGATCTGCTTGACTTGAAACCAACTCTCCTGCTTTTTCACCTGTAGAGGCAATTTCAAAAGGTTCTCCTTTAGCCACATCAATCACTTGATATTTTAAGATCTCAACCACTTGACCTAAAGAAACCTCACCAAACGTTCCTTTTTTAATTTGAGCTTCAACATATTCACGTGCAGCGCGATTCATCACAACATTGCCATTTCCATCTATACCAAAGTAACGTTTACCCGCATGCGGCACTTTACCTTCAAATGCTTCAGAGCCAATAGTTAATTCTTCTGCACTGATCTGTTCTAATTCTTTACCCTCAACTGCTTTTTCTAAGGCTTCATACACTTTTTCAACGGTTGAGAACTCAACAGGATTAGAACCTTTACCCCCTGATAAGATTGGAGAAACTTTTTCTAAGATAAATTTGTGAGCTTCATCTGCCACACGGAACCCTTGGTTTTTCAAGGCAGTGGTTAATTCAGGAATCGCAAAGTTAAAGATCTGAGCCAAGTCACTGTAATTGCCCACAGAAATGGTGCTTGGATCTTTAAGAGCTTCTTGAACTTTTCCATATTCACGTGCTTCAAGTAAGGCATCGACATTTTTAACTTTTAAACCTAGAGCTAAAGCAGCAATACGAACTTCGCTTTTTGCTTCATATTTAGCTGAAGCTTCTGGATTTTCAGTAATAATGATGGAACTTGAGTTTTTAACACCTGCTAATTGACCCGCAAATGAGAAGATAGCTGCAGACATAATCGAAGCAACGGTCTTACCAGCAGCTGTTGCCGCTTCTACAATGCGATTACGTAATGAATTACGAGTGATTTCTTTTTGAACCGCATAAGTTGAAAGTTGAAAGTTTTTACCAAAACCATGTAACCCTTCATAAATAGCTGTTTCATAAATAAAGACATCTTCAATCGCTTCTAAGTGGCGTAGGCGCTCATTCACTTGTTCGATCACTTCTTGGCCTTGAGTTTTATCTTTATTGCCTTGAGATTGCTCCACTGTTTCAATCAATGCTTCGATCTGTTTCTTGGAAAGGCCTAACTCTGTTAGGTACTCAACAAATTCAGCTTTCGATTCTTTAGTCAAAGGTTGTTCTAATGAAAATTGTTTGCGGCCATACTCTTTACCTGCAAAATATTGGTCTCTAAGTTTCTTAAAGACTTTTTCATAAATCGCTTCTGCCTCAGCCTGACTTTTACCTTCAGCAGTTTCAACCGCTTTATTAAATTCTTTAATCAATCCTTCAGCAACAGTCTCACCTAAACGAGCTTCAAGAACCGATTTAAACGCTTCAGAAATAAATGGAGGCTCTGCTCCTTTACCTGGTTCTTTAAACTGTTTGCCAATTTCAGCTTGAGCCAAGTCAATCAATTCAATTTTTTGTTGAAGCGATTCAAATCGTTGTTCTAAGGCTTTAGTCCGTTCTTTTAATTGAGCCTCTTTAGCTGTTCGGGCTTCTTTACTTAATGTTTCAGCCTCAGCTGTCTCTTTAGCAATGGCATCACGCTCAGCTAAGAGCTCTTTATATTCACGAGCCACAGCTTGATCGGCTTTACTTAAGGCATCTTGATATTCGGTTTTAGCTGCTTCTTTAAAATTTCCATGTTCACCTGTAACAAAATTTTCACTCAATCCAAGTAATTCAGTTGCTTTACGGACTAAGGCTGTTCGTTTATATTCAGACTGTTTAGATTGAAACTCTTTTTGCTTTTGAAGCAACTTTTGTTTAGTCGATTCTAAAATTTCAGTTCGCTCTTTAGCTGTGATTTCAACTGTTTTACCATCAGCTGTCTTAACGCGATATTTGCCTTGATAAGTATATTTCTTACGCAAGGCAGCTTCTTTTTGTGCTCCACCTTCTTCTTTAGCTGCTTCTTGAACTTCTTCTAAGGCCTCTTTATTTTGAGATTCTTCAGCTTTCTCTTGAAGCTCTTTTAACTCGGTTTGCTTTTCAATTAATTCAGCTTGGGTTTCAAGCGCATCTCGATCTTTAACCTTTGCATCAGCCTCACTTTTAGCTTTTGCTTCAGTTGCTTCTCTCACTTTAAATTTAGATTTTGCCTCAAGGGTTGTCACTTCATTTCGTTTTGCCTCAATCTGTTTCTCTAAGAGAAGCGCATTCTCTTCAACAGCTTCAGCTTTTTCTACTGCTTCTCTAGTAACTTCTTTTCCTGATTCAAGAGTCACTGTTTCAGCATTAATCAAACGATTGGCTTCAGCTAAGAAATAACGTTCTCCTCTTAAAGCCAAGTCTTTAGACACCCCTTCAGCAAATGTTTTAAAGGTTAAATTCTCTGCAGGAGGTGCCCAGCTATTGCCTGGAGTAATAAAGATAGCAATCGCTAAGTTTGTTTTGATACCTAAAGCTTCAGCCACGGCTTTACCTAAAGCAAAATCACGCGCAGTAGAACCTTCTCTAAAAGCAAAACGGCCCCCTTGACGCAAGGTTGATTGGTAATCACGGTATTCTTTACGAAGCGCGTCTGCTTCTTTACCTTTGCTTTTACCCTCAATAGCATCACGTACTTCTTGAACGCGTTTGGCAACTTGTTCGGCTTTAGCTCCATTTTCTCCATATTTTTTACGCAACTGGCTCACTTCAACTTCAGTGATTTCTACTTTACGGGTGACAGTTTCAACTTTTCCTTCAGCATTAACCCGCTCAAAGGTAAACTCAACCACATCCCCTTCTTTTAATCCTTTTAAGGTTTCAGCCACTTTAGAGGCATCTGACACATCAAATGGCTCTCCTTCACCTTTAACTCTAAAACCTTGTTGACCAAATCGAAGGAATTCAGCAATGCCTAACGTGCCTAATTCTGCAATGAGTGCTTCGGTTCCTTTATTAGCTAACTCACGAGCCGTAAGAATCATTTCTTGAGTTAATTTAAAGGCTTCGGTTCCTTCAATCTCAATTAAGATCGAATCCCCTTCTTTACGTTGACCAATTTCTAGTAAGGAACCTTGATTATTAAATGCATTAAGAATCACCAAACGCAAAAATTGACGTAAATTTTGTAACTTTTGAGCATGCAATTCAAACCCAGCAAAATTTTCTTTTAAGGCTTCTTTAGTGATTGTTCCTTCTTGAATTCCTTTGATTAATTCTTTCGCCACTTCTGAGATACCGACTTCAGAAGGAATAGGTTCTAAAGCCTCTGCCTTTAATGAAGCTAACTCTTCTTTAAATTGAGTGACTTCTTCTGGAGTCAAACGCTCCCCACGTGCACGTGTATAACGAGAAGCTGTTTCTGTCAAACGGCCTAGACGTTCTGTACGCCCTTCTAATTCACGAAAATTCTGATCAAAGCTTTCCCCTTCAAAACCTTCTTTCTTAATCAATTTTTTCAATTCAGCTAAATCTTTTGTTGATTGATCTAATTGCGTTTCTAATGATTCAATCAGGTCTTTACTCATACCAGTTGCTTTAGCAGCCGCTATTTGACCTTTAAGGACTTCTTGTTGCACTTGGTTTTCAAGTGTTTTAGCTTCGGTTAAAGCTTTATTAGCTTTAACACTCTCACCTGCTAGAGAAAAATCTTTAGCCCGTTGAACTTGTCTTAAGCTTGCTTGATAATTAGATTTAGCCGCTTCAATGGCTGTTACTTCTTCAGCAGTCAAGTTTTCAACTTGGCGTTTTTGGGTTAATTCAGCAATGCGTTTGATTCCACCTTGAACCAAACCATCTAATGTTTTTAAGCTGCGTAATAAGAGTTTTGTTTTACCCACAGCTGATCTCAAACCACCTAGTGTTTTAGCACCTGATGCGGCCTGAACTTGCGCGGCTAATTCAAAGAAGAGTTCTTTACCTAATTTAACCCCTTGTTCGGCACGCACACGTAACTCAGCTTTAGCTTGAGCATTTTGTGCCGGATCTGCAGAAAGGGTCATGGAATCAATGCTTTCAAGAAATTCCATTTGTTTGCTTAAATTCAATGAAGATTCAACCGCTTGTTCAGCACGGCTAGCCATCTCTTTATAAAGATCAGCTAATTCTTTAGTTGGAGCTGTTTCAGCTTTTTCTCTAAAATTAGCCGCTTGTTCAGCAAATTTAGCCGCTTGTTCAGCAAAAGTTGTAGAATCTGCAATTTCACGTGCTTCTTTACTTAAGTTAAGTTCGCGACCTGGGTCTGAGCCCTTTTCGTTCATCAGGCGTTGACGACCTTCTTTACCTAGTGCTTTAAGCTGTGCTTTAAATGGATTCATGGCATCTTCAAGAAACTTACCAATCTGTTCTTGAAGTCGTGCTTCATTTAAGTGTGTTCTAGAGTTATTTTGAAGCGCTTCAGCAATGTTATTTTGAGCCTCTGCATAGACTTCTTGTTTCGCTCGTTGTTTGGCTTCAGGTGAAGAAAACTTACGTGCTTCAAGTGCGGCTAATTTTTGATTCACAGTTTCACGAACCGATTTGGAATCAATTCCAGCCTTTTCAGTAGCTTCTTTAAACTCTCGCTTAGTTAAAGTATTTCCACCAGGAGTCGGTAAAATCAAGAACGCAAATTCACGAAAGATCGATTTTTCAAAGTCAGCTTGGCGTTCTGCCAAGGCATAACTACTAAAAGCGTTAGAATCACCCGATAAAACGGCCCCACCGTATACAATCACAGCTCCGACAACTGTTTCCATTGCTCTAAAAGCAAGCAAGGTATCAAGAAGCGCAATATACCCTCCAGCTAAAGCTGTTGAGCCTGGGGCAACTATGGCTCGGATAAAACCTTGATTTAAAGTTGCTAACCGTTGAGCCCCTAATGACCCTAAACCAGACACAGCCCCTGCTGGAATGGCAAATCGAAAAAGAGGCCCCATAGTCACCGCACCATCAAGAGCCTGCGCCACCGTTTCAACAACTGCTTTAATTCCTTTACCCCAATTAGAAGGTTTAAAATCCTTTAATGATAGTTTGTATACAGGACCTAAAACTCCAAAGAGAGAATGCTCATCAAATAGCTTTCCTAAAATAGGAACATTATTCAAACCAGCCAAACCAGCCCCGGCTCGAACTCCTTCAAGCATAATAAAAAGTCCAACAACATGTTTTTGTGCCGCAAAAATATTACTCACAGCAGTATAAGATTTAAGCGTTCCGGCTCCTGCACCCAACCAACTAACAATAAGTCTTGGAGTATTCCACAATAATTGAGGCACACTAAATAACACATCTTTAATAAAACGAGCGGCATTAGCAACCGCAGTTGGTATGGCACTGAGTGCACCAGGTACAGCAGTAACCGCACTGACTGCCTTCGCCGTATAATATGCACGGTAACCCCCAACAGCAGCAATCGCCTCCAACCTCTTTGCTGCACTTGCTGCCTTTGCACCTTGTGTAGCTATTTCTGCTGCTTTGCCTGCAGCAACAGCTTCTGCAGCCACAGTGGCTCGATAAGCCCAGGCAGTAGCAGCTGCATCTTTTAATGATTTTCCAGCCCAAAGAGCACTTCCAAAACTAGTGGCTAATGTAAATATTTGAGCTCCTGTCCAGATCAACGCCGTGCTTAACACAAAGTCAGTCACTAAGTTTGTGATCACACCAATAAAACGGCGTGTCTCTTCACGCGCATTCACAACTGTAATGGCTGATTGTAAATTATCACTACGCACTTGAATGGTAGATCCATCGGATAAGAAGACTGATTTATCTGAAACAAATGTGTCATCATAAATGGCTTGAGCGCCATCAAAGTTACCAGCTCCTGTTAACGCAATCAGGCCATCCACTTCAGCTTGATAATTCGCAAATCGTTCTTCAGCACTCCAAGCGCTTTCTCGGCCATTAGCTCCTGAATATCCGGCTTCAACCGTATCTCTAAAAAAGTTTTTAATTCCAACTGTCCAAGAACCGCTAAAACCAATCTTATAAGCCCATGTTTGCTCTCTTTGGTCTTGAGCAGATCGATCACGACTTAACCGATGTTCTAAGGCCCCTTTCAAGGCACGGTATAAACCTAAATTACGGCTAAAGGTTTGATTCAAACTGCGCGCACTCGCTAATTGGGTTCGAGCTGAATCCAGTTGACCTGATAAAGCAGAAGCACGTGCTTGGTCAAATGACTCTACAGATTGTCTTGACGTTTCTCTTAACTGTTCGCGTTGACTTGTGAATCGATCTCGTACAGTTGTCAGTTGTTGTACTTCACGATTTGCAGCTCGCTCTTCAGTCACTTTATTGCGAGATTTAAATGAAGCTGCTTCAGATTCTTTTAAACGAATTTGCTCAGTTTCATTTTCAATTTCAGAGTTAAGTTGAATACGTTGAGCTGCAGTTCCTATTTGAGCTTCATTAATTTGAATAATTAAAAGAGGGGCATCTGCTTGAGCCAACAACGCCACATTCCCTGCTTCTGTCGCTTGATGAATTAAGGTTTGTGCCTGATTATAAACTTCAACGGTTTGGCCAAAAAGAGTGGCCATCTCTGTAACTATGACAGCATTCGCATCGCTAAAACCAATTTTTGCTTGAGTGGTACGCCCTGTTCCACGATTATAGGTTGTTCGAATTGGAATTGTAGAACCTGTAAACTTTACCGTTCCATTTAAAACATTGTCTCGATACGTTGTTAATGTTGAAACTTCTCCTTCGATTCGTGCAATAAAACGAGTGACAGAGTCTTCTTTTAACATTCCATTAGGATATGTTTCAAGCCCACCACCTAAAGTAGAAGCAATGCGCAGCAACTCATCTCGTGTGGTGCGGCGCTCTTCAGTAAAGGAGGTAAGTATTCCACCTGACTCTTGATATTCTTTAAAGACAGTTCTAAAACGATCTAATTGCTGTTGTGTTCGATCAATCACAGCTACGGTAAACTGACTACGAATCGTGTCGCGAAAAACAAGGAATGAACGGAATGTTGCAGTAGCCGCTTCCACTAATTGCAAGTTAGATTGCACAAATGAATCTTGACGACTGGCCCCTTCATCTAAATTAGCAGCAATACTTGCTCGGGTTTGATTGAAATCCAAAAAGTCAGCATCAGCTGCAATCAATTCTGTCATTTGAGTTAATAAAGAAGTTTCAGCTGTAATCGCTGTATTGACATTTTGATATGATTGACCGTTTGAAAGTGGCAATGGAACGGTCTTATTGTCTCCATACAACTTCGTCCAATTTTGAAAACCTTCAGCTAGTTCAGTCGAAACAATGTTTTGACTAAAATTTTGGCCGAGTGAACCCAATAAAGCATTAAACTGAGCGCGACCTACTTGAACTGCATCTTGAAGCTGAATCAAATTACTCAAACGCTGATCTGTGGCTCCAAGTGATGTTCCTTGACCTTGTTGACTCACTATAGAACGACGAACTTGGCTTAAGACCACTCCTAATAACTGACGCACTTGCGATGTGGTTACTTGAATTCCATCATCGAGTCCACTCCGTCCTGATTGTAATAAAATAGGCAAATGTTCAATAAACTCTGCATTGCTATCAATATCAACTTTTTCACGTTTATATAACGTTCGAGAACCAACCTCTACTTGTTCAAAATCAGCCCCGACTCTTAATTCTTGAGAGGCTTCTGAAAAATCATTACCAAAGACTTCTTTAACTAGATCAGGATTTTCTCTTAAAGCTTCTTGTAAATAACCAATTAATGGACCATCTCCTGTATTCAATTGTTGTTGAACAAATAAAGTTAAGATTTGGTCCACTTCACCTTGGCGATTTTGAACTTCGCGTTGTAACGCTCTTAAGACAGTTGAAGAACGACTTGCTATAGATTGCTGCGAACGAGCCAGACCAAGCAAACTAGACGCATCACCTAATAAGCTTTGTGCTGTTACTGAAGTAGGATCTAATGCCGCAACAGCTTGAAGAACATTTAACGCTCTACCTAAATTATTACCTGCAGCATTAAAATAAGTGTCACGTTGGGTTCTAAGGCGATCTTCTGTTGTGGTACCCGCATTGGTCAATGCTGTAATTAAAGGTTGTTGGGCTGTGGCTTGATCGCGAATCGATTGAGCTTCATTTCTTTTACCTGGTAAATCATCTAATGTGGCTGCGTAACTATTTCTTCCTGTTTGAAGAGCTTGGGCTTGAGTCAAACGTTGTGCTGTTGTTTGTTCGCCATCAAACGTACGTCCGGCTAAATCTTGAGCCCGTTGATTAAATTGTGAAGCAACATTGGCAAATTGATCAACTAAAGCTAATAATTGATTTGATTTTTGTAAGTCACCATTATCAAAAGCAGATTGGGCTTGCGCTAATAAAGCATTAGCCGCACTGCTTGCTCGATTAGCCTGACCTGTTTCACGACCCACTGCAGCAAATTGAGCACGCGCAAATGTAACTCGGTCTGCAGCCAATTGAAAGCGCTGTTGTTGCTCTGGTGGTGCTCGTGCCAAAATAGCGGCTCGATCGGTTTGAGACATTGCCAACAACTGCGTCATTGTATAAGTCCGTTCCACAGTCACATCATAGCTATAAGCCCCACCCCGTGTGGCCACTGAACGTGTTTCTTTAGAATAAACAGTGATTTGAGCCTGACTATGCAATTGCTCTTGAGAAAATAACGCACTCGTTAAATTGTTTTGAGCTGTACGACGCGCTGAAATCGATTGGATTTGAGCATCTCCTAATTGAATCGAACGCTCCACTAAATTTAAAGCGGTCTCAGCTCGAGCAAAATCACGCGAACCAATCAAACGAGAAGACTCACCTAAAGTGCTTAAAATACTATTCTGACGACCCGTAACTTGATTCAGTTGAGACTCTGCATCTGGCGCATCAAAACGCCCTGCTTCACTACGATACCAGAAAGAACGAGGCTCTCCTCCAGGCGTTGTCGGTGGTAACCACACTCGAACATTTGTGATAGCCCCAACCGTTACTGTTTCAGTCCGGACCTCTTCAATGCGTGGATTCACTTGACCTGATTTAATCGAATCTAATAATGAAGCCTCATGAGTTGTGGCACGCGATCCATTTTTAATACTTGCAACTAAATTACGATACTCATCTGAAGAAGTATTTCCTCGTAAAATAATGTTTAAATCAGCCCGAGTTAGCGCATAACGAGATTGCAACTCATTAATAATGCTTTGATTTCTTCTAACCGCAATATTGTAACCTCTTAAAGCTGTATTTGTTCTTTGAGTAGCTGCATCATTAACAGAATCGATAATTTTGGTACCGGCGTAATAATCTGAAATAGCAGCCGCATACCAAGTCACTCCCAATGTACTTTGCGCTGCAGTCTCTCCTTCAGAATTTACTTGTGCAGAACTGGCTGCATCAAAATCTCTTTGGGCACGTTCATAAGAGGTACGGGCTTGCACCAATGTATCAACCAATGCACCCACATGGACTAATGCCAATTCTTGTCTGGTTCTAAAAGATTGACGCTGTGTACTAAAATATCCACGCACCTGACGTGATATCAATTGAACCGTACGACGCACATTAGCCGTTTGAGTTGTATCTAATCCCTCAATTTGAGTAATACTTTGATCAATAAAAGCAGTTAAATTGGTGCGCACAGTTGAATTTAAATTAACCGTTGATAACGAACCCACTAACCCTTCTAAACGTGTCACTTCAGTTGATGCTAAGCGAGGTCTTAATGTACTCAAGCCATTATTCAAAAAGATGAGCCCTGTTAAGAGATCCCCTTTGGCTTTTAATGTTAAGAAAGTGGCTGAGAGTTGTTCAATACGAGCTTGATTAGCTTCATCACCCAAACTCGAAGCAACAGTTTCAAGTTGAGTCAATGCTGTTTCAATCTCTGTATCAAATTGTGCCAAGGTTCCCAAACGATCGGCTTTAGCTTTTCCTGTTGCCCCACCCACCAAACTCTCATCTTGACCCACAATAAAACGGAGATCACGTGATTCTTTAGCGTCAAAATAAAGGCTTACTAATCCTCTTTGATTGTTGTCCCCAATTAAAGCACTTACTTGATTGCGTAAACGTTGAGCACTGCTCCTGTCTTGAAAAACCGCAACCAGAGCATTCAAATCACCAGCACTATTTAAAATAGGTCTAATCGAAGGTATAATACGGGCTTCAGCATCAACCAATACTTGTAGTGCCCGTTGATCTTGAGCAAGCCCTCGATCAACATAAGCTTGTATCTGAACATCTGTCAAAGTAGAACCCGTTCCAACTAATTTGCGAACATCCGCAATTCGTTTATTACGCAATGCGGTATAAGCAGGTGTACCTGGTAGTGGCGCTTGATCACGCAAACGAGCAATCTCGGTTTCAGCTCGTTTTTGTAAATCAATCGAGTCGCGTGCTTCTTGAATGCCTTGAGAATAAATAATAGCTCGAGTTGAAAACTCTTCCAAAGAAATCGGATTGGTTGTTCGGCTAAATCCATCTAACGCATTATTAATAGAAGTTTTTAATGCTCTCCAATTTGTTTGATCTGTTCCTGTTAACGCCGCATCCACAGAAGCAGCATTACCGCGGCCCCCATTTGCATTATCATCTTGTAAAGCAACATTAAATGTTCTCAATGCATTAAAGGCTGCAGTAAAACGATTCAATGCCACACGATAACGTTGAGCCACTCTTGGATTGGTTGAAGTCGCACTGTTTTGAATTTGAAGCAATTGACTGCTCATTTCACGACTTAATTTTTGAGCTGCCCCACGAATACGTGCATTTAATCCTGTTGAACCGGCAAACGCATTCAGACGAATTTGTTGATTGACCAATCCAACCACACTACGTGGATCAAACGTTGAAGCAAAACCTTGAACATTGGCAATTTGTTGTTGGGCCTCTGCATAAAAACGACCACTGGCCAATCCAGTTCCCATTGTGGTTCCAATCATATCAGCCAAGGCATCCAACCCATTAATCATGGCTTCAATTTTAGCGCCCCAACCTTGAACCGTGCGCACAATCATGGTTTGAGTTGATAAATTAGTGGCTCCCTTTAATCCAAGTAATTCTGTTGCGGCACCCAACTGACTCGAAACAGCACTCACTGTTTGATAAATAGAAAGAAGGCTTGTTCCACCTAAAGCAAGTTGAGCTAATCGAGCTTGACGTGTTGATGAAGAAGTTTGAGCTCCTGTTTGAATCAACTGGGTTAAGTTAAATGCCATTCCAGCAGGCAAACGTTGGGTCAATTTACTCACCACACCACGGATCCTGGCAGCTCTGCCAGAACCAAGAGGCACATCTGTTATACGACTTAAGGCTAAAAAGTTTTCAGCAAAGGAAGGAGCATAACCCCCTTCTCTATTTGACAACATGCCACCTAACAATGCTTCAAAGCCAGCAATTTGGGCCACCAGCACCTGTGCAGGTTGGGTTTGAGAATCAAATGAAGCATTAATTTGGCCAATGGCTGAACGGGAACGAAACCCTTCATTAGCCACAAATGTTGAAATCAATTGTTGGGCTTCAGTCGTGCTTGATTGAAAACCTGCAATTGCGGCTTGAATTTGATCAAATGTCACTCCACCCAATGTCGATTGCAAACTGACAAGTTGAGCACGCACAGCTGCCACATTAACATTAACTTGACCTAAAGTACCGGCCCTTAATTCAAGTTGCGATTTAAACAGAGTACTCACATTAGCACTTAAGGTAATCGAAGTGCTTGAAGGCATATTTGGAGTGGTTAAAGCAGCAATGGCAGAGGTCATTTGAGCTTGAGTTACAGGATCAGCAGTCGCCATTTGTTGAACCAAGAGCGCAACAAGTCGTTGTTTTTGAGCTGTTGATAAATTTAATGTTCCTAATGTAACAGCCCCTCCTGCTGTTGGAACTCGAGTTGCCGCACTTTGATCTGCATCCAATTCAGTGATGGCTGTTTGCAAACGCGCCCCTAAAATCGCAAATTTAGTGTCACTTGCATTGTTTGGATCACCCAATATTTGTGACAATGCTGTGAGCAATGTGCCATTTGGCGCCACCATGGCAAAGCGATTGGCTAATTCGATACGTGCATCAAAATCTTGCGATGCTTCACTGATTTCAGAAACATTTCGGTTGGTAATAGCTTGTTCTAAGCGTGTTTTAGAAGCAGTCAAAGCGGTTAAAATGCGACCGGCTGTACTTGTACTTGAAGGCGACCGGTAAACATCTTGACGTTGTAAGGTTGAGATCTGTTGCGTGATAGAACGAACTTTAAGTTTTCCTTCAACCACAGCAATCGCTTCATTTGCTTTTTCAAAATTACGTGCTGCTAAGGCTTCTTTTGCCGCTAAAAGATCAGGATCATTTACCACTCCAGCAATTTTACTTTGCTTCACTGCATTAGCAAACCGAACATACGTTTGACTACGTGACAATGCTGAAGCAGCTTCATCAGCAAAACCAGCACTAGCTAGTTCAATAGCACTCAATGCTTCAGCTTCAGCTAATCTTAAGGCATTAATGTAGTCTATTTTTTCAGGTGAATCTTGAAGCAAGAATGCTTGTTCTTGTGCATTTGGCAAACCTTGTTCATTCACAGAAGCTTGAAATCCAGCTGCAATGGTTAAGAGTTGTTGCGCTCCACGCAAACTTAAGTCAGCTAAACGACTTTCTGTATTCATTTGAGCGGCTACAGATGGGAGATAAGTATTACCAGAAGCAATAAGGTCGATCACTTGAGAGGATCGACGGAGGGAGTCGGTCAATGCCGTTTGAAACTTTTTCTTCCCGTCACTTGCTTGTAACACATCCAATTCTGATTGACGTTGACGCAATGCCCCAACCGCAATCTGTCCAATACGCATTGATGCCTGTTGTGCCAAACGCGCTTCAGTTAAATTGATCATCGCTATTTGAGTGTCCCCAGTAGCCATAGCATTAATTGCTGCATTTAAACGAGATTGACTTAACTGAATGCCTTGATCAAATTTTTGTCGAGCAGCTGAGCCTGCAACCAAACTTCCAGGAACTTGTTGTCCTCCTAAAGTACGGGTACGACCCAAATCACGCACCGCACTCACGATTTGAGAGTTGGCTTGAACCTGAGCAAAGAGACCTGCCAAACTTTGTTGGTTTCCGCTTGTCACTGCAGCAGTCACTTGAGCAAGAAGTCCTTCTAAATTATTATATGCGGTTTGAGCTCCAGCACGTTCGCTTGCTTGAAGTGTGAATTGATTTGCTTTTGAAGGATCATTTAATTCTTGATGTGCTGTTGAAGCAGCCCCTTCAAGGGTTAAGACTTGAATTGCCACTTGAGCCAAATCATTGTCATTTTTAGCTAATCGAGTATTACCTTGTTGCAAGTTTGTTTGAACTTGAACTAAACGAGTTTGAATGGCTGCAATTAAGTTTCTTCTTTTAACTAAACGAGTATTGCTATTACTTGGATCAGCTGTAGCGGCATAACGTTCTAAGTTATTCCTAGCTTGGGCCACTTGATACATTAACGTGGCATTTTGACGGTAACCATTAGCCACAGCCAAACTTTGTTGACCTGCTAATGGATCTATTGCATTAATCGCAGCTTGGTAATTTATAATCGCTTGATTTAAACTCGTTGTATATTGACCTGATTGTGTTGAATCAAATTGAGCCCCTTCTCGCATATTCCGACCTGCTTCTCGAATGGTTTGATACAACCCATTTGAAGAATCAAATTGAAACTTAGCATTAGCAGCTGTTCTGCCTGCTAAAGCCGCTTGATCATTGGCTGCTATATAACGCCCTCCTACAAAATCAACCACACTTTGCTGAGATTGTTGAACAGCTAATAAGGAAGCGGTTTGAGCTCGGGCTAATCCATTTTGTAAATCTGTTCGAACTTGAGCATTGATTGTGATTCCACTAGCTGAAGTCGCTGAATCTTTAATTCGATTGTAATTAGCATCAACTAAAACGTCTGCTTGAGCTTTAGCAATATTATATTGGCGCTCTGCTTCTTGACTTTGAGTCTTAGCTGCTGCAAAAAGATTCTGTGCTTGGTGCGTGTCCCCTTGATAAAGAATGGCATTAATCGCTGCATTTAAATTCACGTTGGCAAGATAGGCTGTTTGAATATGACTGAAAGTATTAATTCCTGCTACTGCTTGTCCACCTGTATAAGAAGTCAGTGCAGGCTGATTCACCGTGTTACGAACCTTTAACGTTTCAGCCATCACATCTTTTAAGACTTTAGCTTGTTCCAATCGAGCCACTGAACGAACTTGGCGTGTGTAAACATCTGTTGAAACCAAGTCTTGGCGCGCCCCCTCTAAGAGTTGAATCCTTCCTCTTAAAGCTCGAGTATAATTGTTGCGGCTTTGTCCCCCATCCAAGAAATCTAAAACCGAACTAAATTTAGAATTAAAAGAGTTTTGCCCCCCAGGTTGAGAAAGTTGAAACGCTTCTTTAGTCGCATCGTATTGATTAGAAACTGCTTGTAAGCGTGCATCAATTAATCCTAATTGTTGAGAAGCAACCGTGGCTTGAGAAATATTACTAACAGGATTAACGCTAAAAGCTTGTCTCACCAATTCTTTGAGTTCATTATTATAAGCGGTTTGAGTCAAAGTGCTTCCTTGCGTCAAATTAGCAAATCGAGCTTGAGAAGCTGTCCAATCTGCAACAATCCCTTCTACTGCTCCAATGGTTAATGTTTGTTCAAGGCCAGCAAATGAAATAGTCCCTGTAAAAATAGAGATTGGTGCTCCAAGACTCACTTGAAAACTAGCGCGTGAAATACCTAAACTTTCAACTTCTCGTAACAACTGAGCATACAAAGCAGAACGTTGTGTTGCAGAAATTCTCTGTCCAGGACCTCTCAATGAAACTAAGACTGAATTGATTCGGCCTAACGTTGCGGTTCGTGTTGCAGGATCGAGCAAATTACCTGCTTCCATTTGAGTTGAACTGGCTAAAGCCAAACGCTCAATAGCAACATCCATTCCACGGATTGTTTGTTGGTCAATCGCTAAAAAGCCAATCTGTTCTTGAGCCAAGTCATTAGCCCCTGCCGTAACAAGAATATTAATCAAACTCAAACGATCCATTTGCGTTTTAATCGCTCCTGTGTAACGAGCAATCGTTGCTTGAGCCACACCTAAACCAGAAAGTGTGGCTTGAATGCGTGGTAATTTAGTGGCCACATCAAATATTTTTTCTGCAATTTGTCGCGAGGCATCTAAACGACGCATCTCAGCATTGGCTAAACCAATTTGAGAAGAAGCAGTTTCACGTGTTCCCACATCTAATTGTCTACGGGCTGATTGCAAGCGGCTTGAAACTTGGGCTAAACCAGTAGCAAAATCAGAAGAGCTGATGGTCGATCCCACTGTTGCCATTAATTGATTGCGATAGCCTGCTGTTGCTTGACCGATACCGGTTCCGGTTCCATCTAAAACCAGAGCTAATCGATCCGAACGAGTCGCAGTTTGGTTCACAGCTTGACCCAAACGACGCACTTCGGTTCTGTAACGCGACTCAGCACTCACACCCGCTAAAATATCAGCAGCCAAACCAGCTTCAAGAGGCGCATCTGTGGCCAGCGCATCTGTGACTCGCTCAATTTCTGTCATACTTCCAATCAAACTCGTAAAATATCCAGCTAAACCTGCTTCACCTAAACCTTGAATACTGTTACTTGTAACAAAAGCAGTGGCGCTTCCATCGGTTCCCAAAAATTCTTGTAATAAAGGCGATTTGACTTCTCGCCCTTGAACCGAACGAGCTAAGGCTGCAGCTAATTGAGTCACTCTTTGTTCATTTGTAGCACTCCCAGGAATTGTTGCAATCACAGTTGCTCCACGGGCCACGACTAAGTCGTTTGTAGGTGATTGAGTAAAACTCAAACCTTCTGCATTACTTGCTAAAAAGGAACGCGCCACTTTGACTGTTTCCAATCCAACTTCTGCACGACGATTAGCCAACTGAATGTTCTGACTTGATAAATTCACATTTTGTTCAAAGACTTGCCAATCTCCTTGAGTTAAGGCAGTTGAAGCTCGCGCTTGAGCTTCTGTAGCATTTTTCAAATCTTTTAAGAAACCATCTGCCACACGCAACATGGCGATCTGTTCATCTGTTGAAGTAGGTAAGCTTGTCCCAACTTGCATAAAAGAAACCAAACTTAACGAATCAGTCACATTAACAGATTGAGCGGATAAATTTTGTAATTGAGCCGCCGAAAAATTACCTGAAGCTAAAAGTGTGATAGCTTGTTGCGCCCGTTGCGCGATCGTCACTTCATTTTGAGCAAATTGAAAGGCTTGCACTTGGCGACGAACCAAGCGACCCAAAGTCACTCTATTTTGAGCATTAACCCGGCCTGAGCTAACAAGCGCAGCCGCTTGTCTTAAATTATCTCTAAATTGGCGCAAACCTTGTGTTAAACGCGCCATATTCAATACCGCGCCATTACTTCCTAAATATGTAGCACTTTGAACAGCTGTAGAAGCATTACTTGTTTGTGGTTGACTCAATAATGTGGCAAAGTCACGTGCTCCTTTGAGTCCATTTTTTCCACTAAACTGTCCTACAAAACGGGTCACATCATTTAAGTTATTGGTGGTTTGTTGAAATTGGCTTGAGTTTGATTCCAAACCTGGAAGCATGGTAGCCAAACTTCCATTGATTAAAGAAACCGCATTGATATTACTACTCAGCGTGTCAAAACTATCAGCAAAACCATTTAAATCAGCGGAAAATAGAGCATCAAAATCTTCTAAGAGACTGACACCATCATTACCAACTAATTGATCTAATTCTTCCAGCACATTTTTAGATTTTTGATCCAACCCTGCTGTTCTTAAGTTTTGTTTTGCCCCTTGAATCGAAGACCTATTTAAAACTGTTCTCGCATTAGGAACAACTCGATTTAAGGCTGCAATCGCTCTTTGTGGAAACGTTAAAATTCGAACCACACGATTTAAGGCTCTTGCTTGCTGCACTACAACAGCTAATTGGTCATAGTTCTTTTCAGTTAAAGCTTGGTCGACCTGTGTTAATAAAGATGTGTAGAGTGTGGCCACTTGTTGCAACGTAGATTGAATTTTTGGGACAATGGTACTGAAAGAACTCACCGCTGCTGCGGTCAAACTTAAGACATGACCTTTAGTTGTATCTTTTAATTGGGTTGCTAAAGGTCCCACCGCTTTGTGAACTTGGGATTGTTGTGCTAAGAGTAATGTGCCTCGTAAGTTAGTTTCTATTTCTGTTTTTAAAGCAACACCCACATTAATGGCGATCTGTTCAGGTGTTTGAGTAGCCAAATCAAAAGGAACACTTAAACGATTTGCTTCATCGGTTAAAGTTCGCAAACTAAAAGCAGCCGTAATAAAACCGCCACTTGTCGCATCATCAGCAACTTGAAGCAATTCATCTTCAGCTTCGGTTTGCTGTCTTTCAATTTCTTGTTTCACTAATCTTTCAGCTCGTTTTGGATCAGCTTGTCCCACACGAGAAGCAGAAGTGATTATTGTTGGCACTTCTGAAACTGTGCTTAATCGGCTGGCGGCTCGGCCCAACTGAGCCACATCGGTTAACTCAAAAGATCTCAGGCCACTAACAGCATTTCGATAAAGAGCTGGAATCTGTTTTAAGGCTTCAGAATAAGAGGCATACCCTCTAGCTTGTAAGGCAAGACCCAATTGTCTGAGTTCTGGGGAATCTGGGTTGTTTGCCATCTCTTCAGCACGTTGATCAAATGTTGAGCGATCAAACCCAGCTTGTTGATTTAAATTAAACACACCCACAAGCGTGGTCACCAAACGATTTAACGTGGCCACACCACTTCCAAATCGACTGAGTTCAGCAAAATTATAGCCTGTACCTGAAGCATCTCCTGGTTGAGGTCGTGACAACACATCATTTACTTTGGATAAATAATCACCCAGTAGACCCACTGCTTTAAACAAATCATCTGGGTTTAAGACATTTCCAATCGCAATCAAACTCAATGTATTTTGCTGATCCAAACTAGCCGTGGTTCCAGGTGCCACAGTTGGACGAGGCAAGTTACGCAATGCATCTTTAGCCCGTTGCAAGTTTTGACGTGTTAAAGGAAAAGAACGGCTGCCAATTCGAATACGGACTTGAGCTAAATTAAGCGCGGTTCGAATTCCATTTAAAGGTGCCATTAAAGCATCAGCGGTTCGAACGGTTCTATCGACTCGTTCCGTATCAACCCCTTGATAAGTTGTTGGAATTAATTCAATCAAATCACTTCGGAGTCCGTCTACCCGATCAAGAAGTTGAGTAAAGTTACTGCCAGCCACTCCTGTTTGAGTCACCCCTTCTAGAGCGGTCACTAATCGATTAAACGATTGGTACTCTTGAGTGGTCGTCCCATAAGCATCACGTAATGCACGTAATCCTTGTATACGTTGCGTAATTTGAGCTGGAGTTAAATTTTTAAGATCACTTAACGTTCCAATCGAGTTTAATGTGCCAACAAGCCCGCCTCGGCCATTAGTCCCGACATAAGTTGCAGCAAGTGCCAATGTTGTTTGTTGCCCCAACATCGCCCCTTCTAAGGTAGAATCATCTTCAGCCAAAGTTGAAACAAAAGCCCCATTTTCAGAAAAATTATTGTTCATCACAGTCTGAGTCGATGCTCTCAGACGTCTTAGTCCTTCTATCTCATTACTCAACTTTCTAGCTGCAGGAGTATCTACTGTCAGTTGAGCTAGATCAGCACTATATTTAGCAATCGTTTGATCTAAGGTCGCTAAAGTCCCTTCATTTAAGTTTCTTTGTTGAATTTGATAAGAGACTCCTCTTAAAATATTTCTACTCAACCGAGTCGATGCACCTAAGGCCGCTAAATTAGCCACATTAAATATTTTACCTTGGGCTGCATCACTAGCAATCCCACTCAACCCAGAAAAGAAAGCATTGGCTGCTTTAACAACATGTCCATTAATACGAGTACGAAAGGTATTCAAGGCTGTTTTACGTTGAGTGATTCGATCAAACTGAGCACCCGAGGTAATTCCTTTAGAAGCTAAATCAGCTAATTGACGATCAAACGTTGCAATCTGAGTGTCGATCAAATTAATTTGCTGAGATGTTTGATTCACGCTACCAGCAAAACTATCGACTCGATCCCAAAGCTCTACTTGACCCACAAAATCACGCTGAGGCAAAACAACTTGATCAAACAACTGTCCAATCACATTGCTTTGAGAATAACCTGGCAGAAGTGCAATCACTGCCCCCACATCACTTTTGTCTGGTGCTTGTGCTAAGGTTCGAATGGTTCGGCGTGCTTGTTGAGCCATATTACGGACTCCATTTTTTGCCCAGTTACGTGCCTGCGCATAACGTCGGTCGCCAGGAGCTCCACTCAAAAAGTCTAATGCATTTTGTATATCGGTTTCTGAATCAGGGTTGCGTTGAAGAATATTAGTTGCTTTGGCAATACTTTGATAAACACGTTTGTTTGCAGGAATCGCAGCATTGGAATCCCCAGAGGCCACAGCTCTCAAATAACCATTCACCAGTGCAAGCCCTTGACCCACTTCAATGGCATCGGATCCATTTTTAATAAAGTGAGTCACATTAGCAACCTGACGGCCAATCGTATCTAAGTCAGTAAAAGTTCCTGGATTCTCCTGAAAATAGTCACTAATTCCTCCAGATAACACGTCAGGTAAATCTTGATTTAAAACTTTAATAACGCCAGTATTATCATTATTAGCCCATTGGGTTAAGAGAGCTTGCTCAGCATTATTTAAAAGGTCTGTTGTGGTTCCAAAGTTAACAGATTGCCCGGTGGCGGGATCAGTTTGAACAATCTGTCTATTCGCCCCTGAAGCGGTTGCTGTACGACGTGCAATTCTAATTTCATTGTAACGTTGTAAGGATTGATTTAAGTAACGCGCAATTTGGCCTAACTGCCTTGAATCATTTTCAGAAATTTCATAATCTCCAGCATCAATTCCTTCATTAATACGTTGGATGATTTTAACGCTAAATTCTTGAAAATTTGTTAACCCATCTAAAGATGAAAGTCTTTTTTGCTCGTCTGATGAAAGGGTTCGTTCTTCAGAAGCACTTCTTAAAGTATCACGCTCAGTTTTTAATTGGCCATAAACACGACGCACATCATCTTCACTTAAGTTTGTGGCATAGGTTCCTGTTAAGGTAAAGATTGTGTTTGCTGCAGAGATAAAAGAAAGACTTCGATCTATTTGATCTATAATAGCAGAGTTATTATCATTAATGCCTAAGAGTTGCAAAGCCCCTTCGCCTCGATAATTTGAAATCATATCGCCAAAATCAAGCATTGGCACGCCACCTGCCGTGTCAAACCCACTGTTGGCAATATTTGCTTTAGGTGTTCCATCTTTATTAACTTGAGGGACACCATTGGCATCTACTGCCTGCAAACGGTGAATTCTTTTAGCGGATCGAACCGCTTGACGCAATCCATTTCGACTCGAACTCACATCAACCGAACGTCTTGGTATCCGTTCAGCAAGTTCTCCTGCTTGCAACACAATCCGTCCAACAGCTCCAATAGCACGACCTTGTTCAAAGGTCACTTCAGATAGAGCTTTATAATCACCCCGATCATCACCTGCTCCATTTTTAAATGCTGCAAATGTGATTTGCGCATCATTATCTAAACCAACCATCACATTAAAAGCTTCAGCTTGAAGAAAAACAGATTCCCCATCCAGTACACGGTCACCGCCTAAAACAATATTTCCATCTTCATTAGGCCTATTAGAAGCAGGTGTGAAATTACGAGTCACTCGAGTGATCCCTTGAGTCAAGTCACGAATTTGTGCTCCACGATCGGCAGATGCTTCTATTCGACCACGCGATTGGATCCAAATATCTTCTCCACCAATCTCTCCTTTATACGTTCCACTATCAATAATTGCTTTTAATTCTGTATCAAAATCGCTCCCAAACTTACTAAACTGTTCAATCCCTTGCAACTGACCCGCAACCACTTTTTCTAAATCAACATTTTCTCTGTTTCCGTTAAAGCCAACAGAGTGCGTTGCATTTCCCCCATTAGCAGCAGCCACACCTGCCACAGTCGTTGCTGCAGTGATTCCACCTTGAATCGCTTTATGGACTTGACGCACTTGAATCACACGCGAACCTAAAGCCGCAATCAGCTCAGCTCGTTGCTCTACTGAAAAGTCACCATTTAAGACTTGGGTGACTTGATCTTCGACAGCCTTTAATCCTTTAGCGCTACGATCGTAAGCTGATTTCAAACGATTAAAATTAGTCTCTCCAATCGCTGTACGAAGAGCTGGGGTTAACTGATCCACCAAACCAGCAAAAGAAACTCTAAAACTAGAAACACGCAATGCTTCATTTGCCGAATGCGCTTTAAGCAAGCGACCAAAACGAGCATTGGCATCCAAACCAGGCGCATTGGCCTGTTGTAATAAAAGATTTAAGACCTCTTGACCCTCAGGTGTAAGAGTATTAACTCCTGCACCTAAGACAATACTCAAACGGTTATTAATGGCATCGAGTTGTGCCGTTGGATCTTGTCCTAAATCACTGAGCAAACTTTCTAATTCTGGATCCTCCACATTAGAAAAAACCTGTTTCGCCCGTGCAATATTTTTGCGTGCTTGGTTATTTCTTGTTGCATTGGCTCTAAAAGAAGAGGTTAAAAAAGCCACCCCTAATCCAACAGCCGCATTCACCAATTGACCCAAGCGACTCAATCGTCGTTGAGGCCGTCCCAGTTCATCTAATATAGGTTGGCCATTTAAATTAGAACCTTCATCCACTTCACTAAAAATATCTTCTAGCTCAAATCCAAGTCGTGTTTCCAAAGCAGCAAATAACACGCCAAATCCAACATCTCCAAGATTAACCGTGCCTCCTGTTAACAAACCACCTGCCAAAGTACCTAATATAGCGCCTAGATAAGCCATCTCTTCTCTTAAAACAAATTGACCAATCGTTGAAGTGGCAATATTAATCAATCGAGGGGCTAAACGAGAAACAATCGCACCCGCCGTAATGGCTTCTCCTGCTAAATTGGTTCCTACTTTAGCTCCAAGAGAGGGAGCTAAATTACCAGCCGCACCGGGTGTTAAAAGCTTACCAATTGCTTCCATAAGTTTTTGAATCACAGTTAAAACAGCACTCACAATTGTTAAAGCAACATAAACAATCACTAAAATAGGTACCGCTACAACAGAAATTAGGTTGGCGGCTTGAAGAAGTGTTTGAATAATCTCTTTAATGGTTTTTATCGCTTTATTTACCGCCTCTAATATTCCTCCAATCGCACTGATCACAGAGGTGACTACTGCAATCGCAATGTTAATGGCAAACTCTTCCCAATCCATTTTAAAACCTTGGCCAGAAGCTTCTTGTTGAGCCGCGGTATAAGCTAATGTGACCACCTGACCGGCAACAGCAATCAGCGCTGCCACAGCAACTCCGGCCCCAGGCCCTGTAAAGACACCGGCAACCACACCGATCACAGCTATAACAACAGCTAACGAAACTTGTCCCGTAATACGAAAAGTAGTCACCACATCTTGCTTAGCAAAAAACGCAGTGGCCTTACCTTGTTTGCTTAGTTCAAACGTGGTGGTTCGGCTTACATTGCCTAAATCTTCACCATTGACACCAAAACCAAATGTAGTGAAAAAGTTTGTGTATTGACGTGAATCACGTGCCTTACCTTTAAAGTCGGTATGAGTGCGTTCATTTGTTTCAAAAGAAATCAAATTACCAAAACGGTCATATCTAAAATTCTTTTCTTCACGATCAATATTAACCACACTATCTGGTTCTTCTTTTGCTAGCATCTTTTGATATTGAGTCAATAAGAGTGGATGTGCTATGCCTGCAATAATCCCAACTAACAACAATCCACCTAAACCATAACCAGCCACAATGATCACTGCAGCTAGAACCAATCCTGCTACAATCCCCGTAAATATCGCCTTAGTTGTGAGTCCATTCTCTCGGATCGATTGGCCCGCTCCATATAGAGCACCCGCGACAAGAGCCCCCACAACAAGTCCAGTTACACTTATACCCCCTGCAGCGGCACCGGCTCCGGCAATGGCACTCCCTGCAGCGGCACCCCCCGCAGTCCCAATACCAAAAGTAGCTATAACAATGATCACTGCCACAATCACAGCCACAACAATTAAGACTGTTCCAACAATCGCTCCACTTTTCTTTGCTCTTCGAGCAGCCTTTTTTGCCGCCCGGATCTTTTCAATATTTTGCTGTCCTGTTGTATGACGATAAATAACACGGTTGTTTTCATCAAATTGAGTCTCTGTGGTTAAGTTATATTCTCCTCTTGCACCCGACTCAATCCCTTTATCATGTTGTTTGGTTATGTTGCCATTAGAGTCATATTCAAGTTCTCGTGTAAATGTATAGTTACCTTGTTGATTATCACTACCTGACTCTTGAAATGAAGAGACTCGACCCTCACTGTTATATTCAATTTCGGTTCGACTTACATTAAAGGTTCCTCTACTCCCATCAATTCCACTCTCTTCAAAAGCAGTTTCTCTATCTTCATCATCAAATGAAAGGGTTTGATGTTGAAGCAAACTAACACTTTCACCATTACCAGAAGAATTAACCGATGTGAATCGGTTCAACCGACCGCTTTCATCAAATTGACGATTAAAATTAAAATTAGCAAAGCGTTGACCACTCTGTGTTCCCACAGAATAAATAGATGTTTGTTGATCTTCCTGGCGCTCTACATCAATCAAGCCTTGAGCTTCAGCTTCTTTAACAGTGAGCCCTTTTTCTTTTAAGAAATCAGTCACAACCGCAGGAGAAACCGGGGCGCCATTAATACTATAAGTAGAACGATACTCAAAACGGGTTAAGCTAATATCGATTTTACCTGTATCAGCATTGTTCCCTATTTGAAACCGGGAAGTTGTATTGCCGTCATTATCAACTTCATTAATCGACAAACTAAAATCAACACGTGTTTTTCCTTGGGCATTTGTCCGTTCTCCAAAAGACATATTGGCAACTTGACGTCCTGCAGCATCAAAAAAGGTACGATTAAATCGAGTGAACGAACCATTTTGATCATTACCTTGTTCAAACGAAGCAATCACCCGTCCAAAATCATCTCGCTGCTCAAATGAACGAGTCGAAAATTCACTCTCGTCTGCACCTGTTGTCAAACGATGCGTTTTAACCACTTCTCCTGAAGCATCAAACACATTTTGAGAATAAACATCACGAAGGTTCGCGCCTGTTCCTTGAGTGGTGCGGACTGTTGATTGACGACCCGCTGAATCATAAGAAACTTGAGAGGTTGTTGTCTCTGTTCCAGTTGGACCTGTTGTTTTTGATGTCCGTTGATTGACTTGTCGCAAACCGTTATATTCTAATTGTTCTGAAGCGACTGTTATTTCTTCAAAAAACTCTGTAACCATGCCTTCTGAAATAAAACCATTATTATTTAAAAAATCAGCATTAGGTTCTTCTTGCCAGTCTCCACTCACAACATTAAGAATACCTTGTTCTAATAATTCAGGCGTTGATAAGACACTTCCTTGTTGACCTACTGGAAGACCTGCCACACCTCTGACAGGACCTCCTGCTCTTGATCCACCCCCCCAAGCTTTTAACTCACCTCGAACCCGTACTAACTTACCTAAAAGAAGGTTCATTATATTCTCAGGAATGTCAGCGTTAGGATTAATGTTTCCTGTTAATTGATACCCATAATATTTTCTATGAGTAGACGTTCTACTTGTGTGTGTGGCAATCACATTTGGATTCACAAACATTTGATCTCTAGCGGGGCCTCGAGTTGACTTCCCTCTTCGAACTGTCATTCCCCAACCAACGGTTTCAATTCCGCTCATCCATGAAGGAGGATTAGCAAGAAGATCTTCAACCGAACGGCCTAAAGCCTCTGCAATGGCTCGAAATGTTTCTGTGTCAAACTCAACTGACTCGGTAAATTGAAAAACAGGGTCATCTACAGCTAAAAACCCTTCTGCTAATAACTGCTCACGTGGTTTTCCTGTTTGTGCTTCAAGCGCCTGAACCCGTGCTTCATCAACATCACGGGTCATCATAGTTAGAGCATAAAATATAGCAGGATTAGGACTCACGCCCCCCACCAATGTAACGTCACCTGTTTTATCATCGATTTGAATCAAACCTTGGGCAATCAAATCATCTTCAATAACTTTATTTAAATCCCCGCCTGCTGCTTGCACTTGATCTAATAACGCCACATTTTCAGGAGAGACGGGTGTATCTTGTTTTAAGTAGACTTTGCCATTGACAACCTGGACAATCCCACGCGAAACCAAATCAGCAATCATGTCTTGTTCTGAAGAAACAACAGGAGCCTCAAATCGAGTGTTTAGATTCTGACGAAATTCACCTGCTTCACTACTAGCTCCTTCAAATAGAGAAGCAATTTCTTCACTGCTCAAATTTTTATTAATACTAGAAATAAGCTGGCCATTTACTTCACGAAGAATTCCAGCCGATTCAAGCTGCTGCAGGCTCATACCTGTCGCAATCAGACCCATTAAAACAGGATCATATCCTTGTTCAACAAAACTTAAAAACTGCTGATATTCTTGTGGCGAAAGATTTCTTTCTTGAGATTCTAATGTCTCGCGGTCGCCTATTCCAAAACGCTGTCCAACGGTCAAGTTATCAACCAGTAAACCCAACGCGTTATAAATCATATTTAACTGATGACTGATTGTTGTAAGAACACTGTCACTAGAAGCACTCATCGTCAATAGCTGGGAAACTTGACCTAAGCGGTTATATTCTCTTCTTCGAATTGAAACAGACTTTGTTTTTTCAAGCTTCACACGTGTATCTGTTCGAACAATTCCTCTGGTAGTGGCGTCTTTAAATGTAAGTAAATTTTTAGCTAAATATTGGGCCACTTCTTTAGAAGTAGCTTCTTTACCATTAAGTAACAAAACATCTTTAGGGCCATTAAAAATAACCGTGCGATCAGAAATGTCTTGAAGTTGACGGCCATAAACATCATAGGTTATGCCATAAGTTCTATTGATTGAAACATTTCCGTCAACTGAAGAAGAGGTTATTTCTAACGTCTCAATCGCTTGATCTAATTCATTAAACTTTGTACTGATCGTTAAAGAAACATCTGTACGATCAAGCTTAGTCACTGCCTGATCTGTAAACGAAACAAAATTTAAATCTTGAAGCTCATCCTGGCTCACGTCTAAAGCTTGAAGCAATCTATTTAAGGTTGGAAGATCAACTGTTTGCCCTTCTGAAAAAACAAGCGCCCCTTCAGTGTCACGAATAATAATATTATTAGACATTAAGTCTTTTAACAATCCACCTTCACGAATCTTAGCCAATTGTTCATCTGTTAAAGCACCACCTTGAGTAACAAACCCTTCACCAATAGTCTCTCCTTGTTGGCGCGTAATCACCAAAGCCCCAACACGACGGCCTCGTTGATCATAAAAAACAGCCAACGTATTAATTGTCGTCTGAATTTTATCCACATTATTGACACGAACTTCTGAAGACTCAACCAATAAACCAACTTCATTAAATACAGTAAACAAGGTATCAACGATCAAGGTTTCCATTAATACAGCAGGAAAGGAACGCTCTTGAATCACACCACTTGAAAGTAAATCTTGAAGAGAATTTGATTTAAGCATTTTTTGAAGTCGTTCACTATTTATAGGCCGACCCAACCGATCGCGATATTCAACGCGACTACTCTTACCTGCACGCTCCACAGTTCGACGACTTCCAACTTGTTGATTTAAATTATTATATTTAATGTTATACGTTGTGGTTCGCTCTAAAACATCATCTCTATTAGAAGTACGTGTTTCTTGATTACGAGCAACCCGCCCCAAATTATCAAATGCAAGAATTTTACGGACAACTGATTCATAAACATCGACACTTGTTTTGACGCGAACTTTTTGAACAATATCTTGCTCTAACATCTCGATCAAGGTAAGTCCATTACTGCGAGCTTCATTTTTAATATCACTTTCTGTAAGAACAGAGCCATCTGCTTTGCGATACCCTATTGTTTCACCTTCACCAAATTGATGTGTTTGAACTACTTCACTCACAACTCGATCTAAGACATCATAAGTAATACCAACACGAATCGTTTCAACAAAGAGCGTCCCATTATTTGTGGATAAAGTCCGCTCTTCTACAACTTGATTTAAACGGTTGTAATTTCTTAACGTCAGAATAGTTTTAGTGGTCACATCTAAAGTAGCTTGATCTGGCACAGCTTTAATAAAACCTGTTGCTAACAATTCATCTACTTTTAAACCTGTTTTTTCTACAATATTTTCTAAAGCAATCTGATCTAATTCACTTCCATTTTCAGATTGATACTTAACCGTAGTATAAGTCCCCTTTTGATTTTGCAATGAAGTTTGCGCGGTGATACGCCCTTGCTTATCATATTGAATATCGTAAAGATATGTGGTTGTGACCAACCCTGGTGTCGCAGTACTTCGAGTCACCTCTTTATAAGAAGTGAGTTGACCCAAGGCATTGTATTTCATGTCAGAACGAATCGTTAGAGTGGTGACATCTAAAAAGGTTGTTGAAACAGCAAATCCATTTGCTTGAGAAAGAGAATTGTAATCAATATCGTTCACCGAACGACTCGAATGGGTCACTCCAAATGGAGATTTGGTGCTCTCGTTAAAATCAGTGATCAACCCAATCTCATTTCGGGCAATAGAATCACGTCGTACTTCTTTAACCAAGTTACCCCTATCATCATAATAGTTAATGGAAAAAGCAGATAGCTGACCATTACCATCATAAGCCTCGCCACCTCGACTCACACTTTTGACTGGCCCAAAATTTAAAGTTAAAACTTCTGGAGCCGCTTGACCTGTTGGACGGTCCACAAAAACAACTTCAAAAGCCTGCTGACCTTGATTTCCTGGTGTTGCGGATTGAGGAATCACATAAGCAACAGCCAATCCATTTTCAATAATGGCAGTAAAAGTGGTTGTTCCTTGAGGTAGATTAGGAAATCCTTGTGCTGAAGAGACAGGAATACTTACTTGACGTTTAAAACCATTTCCATCTGTATAACTTGAAACAAAAACATCTCCATTTCCATCCACACGAAATTCAAGTTCGGTTGTGTCTGTTGGAAAATCTGTTGAAAGAACTAATGATGGTACCGTAACACCCAAAGTTCCCTGCACTTCATTAATAGCACGATACAATTGCCATGCTGCTTGACGCAATCCAGGGTTTTGATTAATTGGATTATAACTTCCTACATTTCCTTGCCGGCCGCTTCCACCAAAACCTCCAAAAGAACCTCCTTGGTTTTGGTTATTTCGACTAGCTGCTTGTTGAAATAATCCACTTGCTGTACTTGAATCTTTTAACCCTAAAACTACTTCAACCAAAGGTCGCATTTGAGCTAATAAAGCTGTAGGTGAAAAATAACTTAGTTTTTGAACAGCAGCAGCAATCTCATCACGGTCATTGTCACTTGCAGCTAAAATCAAATCAACTAAAACAGAATCAAGCGAATCTCCAGGAGCTAAAGTCACCCGATCTTTTTGCTGTCCTTGACCCTGTCCCTGGCTTTGGCTCAATGAAGCAAGCGGATTCTCTATCCCTAAAGTGGCGAAAAGTAAATTACGCAAAACAAAAGGAACTCCACTGGCCATGTTCACATAATCTTGACTCCCTCCACGAAACTGACTTCCCCCATCTAATAAACCTAAAAGAGCTTGTCCTGAACTCAACAAAGCTTGAGATGTGGGCGATTGGCTCATTAATAGCTGTCTCAAAACATTCAGCTCATCAACATCATTATCTGTAAAGGTTGGATAAATAATATTTTCATATTGAGCAGAACTACCCCCACCCCACCAATTACCAGAATAGTTTGTTCCTGTTTGAACTCTTTCAGTTGTTTCAGAACCAACCATCAATGCTATTTGAGTCAAAGATTGTTCAATTAATTCTTCTGTTGTAGGCTCTCCCTGAGGAACAGGTGCATCAGGATTAAGCAAACGAGGGAGCAATTGATTTAAAATTGTTTGAAGCTGGCCTTTAAGTTGACCCGCAAGTGGATTTTGAACTGAAACATTTCCATATCCAGCTCCATTATAATACGTCCGCCATGTTTGAACTTGTTGGGTTCCAACAACATTAGCTAAACCAGAAGAAGCAATTTGAAAAACAGATAATTGAGTATTGAGCATTGAAACCAAACCATTGTTTGGTATCTGCTTAGTATTTGGAACCAACTGAGAAAGAAGGTTTACTAAGTTAATGTAACCACGGTTTGTATTAAAGTTTTGATACTGTAACTGTGAATACTGTTGTGAGTTGACTTGATCTGAAATATAAGGAATCAATGATTGAAGTGCTGCTATTAAATTCCCTTCAGAAAGTTGATCTGCACTCGAACTAGGATCATTAAGCAACGCACCTAAAGAGGCAATATCTTGATTTTCATTTTCTGGCTTCGTACTTGCATAAGCAGGATCATCAAAACGATTGATTAACTCACTAGAGAGATTTTGGAATAAATTAATAATGTCATTTGGAACAAAGTTTTGAAGATTGGCAAGGCCACCACTCTGTACGAAATTTTGTGAATTTAAAAGCGCCACAAAGTCACGCAAGCCATTCACCACATTTGAATTAAGGTCATTCAAAGTGGCCAAAGTTTCATTTAATGGTGGACCATTAGCACTAAAACCACTCACCATTGGATCCATTGAAAAAAGCTGGCCCACCACATCTAAAATCAATGTTTCTCTTTCACCTGTGGTTAGGTCTGTTGTATTTTCCAATTCTTCTTTAACAGCCCCTAAAATTTCAGGAGTGACTTGGTTCGGTGCCAATATATGATTCAACGCGGTCGCCAAACCAGCTGAAACTGTTTGAGCCGATTTAGCCACTGCTTGAAAAAAGACCCCTAATACAGCATCTTGATCTGCAGCAGAGCCCCCAACCGATTGCATGGCTTGACGAAAAATCGCAAATGTATTTTGAAAAGTACTACTGGCCACCACTTCATCTAATCGAAGCACTGCATCTCGTTCTGCAAATTGTTGAACCGTAGGAAAAACCACTCCCAATCCAGGCACATTATAAAATTTAACGTCCCCTCCATCTAAAATCACAGTAAAATTTTGGTTGGGTAATCCTTGAGGCATATCCACAGGAATATCTACCGTAGTTGTCTCATCTTGAAATTGGCCATCTTTCATGACTGTTGCATTATAAGAAGTAATGCGCGCGTTTCCATCTGCATCCACAGAAACTTCAACAGAGGTGGTATTAAGAGGCAATCTTCCCTCTTCTATAAAAGAAGAGATAGGTAAATTAATTTCTCCCACTGCTTGTCCAGTAGGCTGCATGGCTCGCAATAAGTTTTCAATATTCCCTTTAGTGGTTGGGTTTAAAGGAGGTTGACCCGGATTAAGATAAAGTGTGGTTAACACACCACGCAAAGCACCTTGATCTCCGCTACCAATCGCAGCCAATGCTTGGTTGATAAGATCTTGCTGATTTTGAGGCAAACGATTAAAAGCAGCTCTCTTTTCTTCTCCGCCAATATTAGAACCAGGAGCTAAAATCAACACATTGCCATCAATCAAACTTCCTTGTGAAGAACCAGAATTATTTTCATTCAGTTGGCCATTTTCTAAATAACGTCCCACAAAATTTAAAATATTGTCTGGCAATTTAACACCAGGCTTTATACTAATAAAGGCTTCTTGCATACCATAGTACCAGTATTTGCTATTACGATATCCCCCTCGAGCAATTAATGATGAATCAGCAGAGATAGCGCGACGTGCTCCACGACTACCAGAACCACGACGAAATCGTTGAGTAAAACTTCCACCCAAAGAGATATCCAGCCAAGGATGATCATTTTCTAATTGTGCAATTGTCGCATCGCTCAAGTTTCCACCGGGATAACCTAATTCAGCTAATAATCGGCGAGTGATCTCACGACTCCCCACCCCACTTACTGTTCCTGAAAGCAAATAAGAAGGAGGGCTAAAATCAAACTCTGAAGAAAATTCACCTTGAATCGCATCAAACGAACTCAAAGCAAATGCATTTTGTAAGGCTGTTAACGTATTTTCAATTTGACCGGCACTCATGTTGTTAATTTGAGGAATCACATTATTCCAATAAATCACACTGTTTAAATCATTATTAATCGAAGACATGACTCGATTCAAATCAGATGGATCTTGTCCAGCCGCACTTAACGCATTACCTAATTGCCCACCAAAATGATTAATTTCATTCACTAACTGTGAATCAGGATATTCTCCATTATCTATGAGTGTTTCTAACTCAACGAGTCGATCTAATAAACCTTGAGCATTACTTCTAACGCTGCTAAAAGAGCTGTCGGTCAATCGAGTGTAAAAACCGAGCAGCACTTTGACATACTTTAAATTTGGTAAGAGGTTGATTTCAACACGGCGAAAAACCTGACGTTCTATGGCGTTTTGAGCTTCTTGACGAAATTCATTCAACTCTTCATCTTTATAACTTTGGATAAAAGTTAGCGCAAATCGAGCAAATGAGTTGGCTGTAAATGTAAGCAATGTAGGCGACACAGAAGCCAAGGTGGTAAAAACCATATTTAAGATCAGTTCATTTAAAGTGTAATCACGTGGTTTTTCTGCTTCTTGTGTTGCTTGAGTCTCACCCGTTACTTTCCCTAACTGTTGAGCAGCACTCACAAAACCTTCTTGTTGACCTGTCTTATAATACGATTGGTTAAATGTAATGGTTCGGTTAATCGCATCACTTGATTCTTGACGTGCATCCTCTAACACATACGATTCTAAACCAACTTCATTAAATTTAGTGTTATGACGAATAGTTAACGTTGTGGTGTCAAGCCGTTCCACTTTTTCCGTAAACTGCGCTGCATACGTTTCGCCATTAACGGTCACACTTTTGTTTAGAAAGAGTTGAACTAACTGGGATTCAGATAGCGTTGAAAGATCAAGATCAACCCTCTCTCCACTACTATCTGTGACAAAATCAAAAATTTGACTTCGAATCTCCCCTTTTCGATGGCTTAGAGTAATCGAACCAATCTGTTGTCCAACAATATTATAACGACGTTCTCGAACATCAGTTGTGCTGACCACATTTGTGTCTGCATCTGTAGAACGATCCAATGTGCGATCAATTTGATTTAAAGCATTATATAAAGTAAGCAAACGTTCATTTAATTGAAGGGTTTCAGATTCAATTGGAATTTCAGAAAAATCCCCCATTACCTCTACTTGTTCTCCATTAATCTCAATAAAAGTAGGTTGACCATTTTGCAACGCTTCATTGGCCACCACATCTCTTAAGTCACGCAAAATTTCAGCGGCATTAGGTACAACCGAGTTGTCATCAGCCCGGCGCAATCCTGTTAATATTTTTTGCTTTGCGCTCCCATAACTATGATCTAACTGCTTGGAAGAGTATTCTCTCCCACGCAAATCATAATAGGTCGACAAGCGGTAACTATCACGAATCACTTTATCAGTATTATTTAGAGTACGAGTATTAAAACTAAAGCGACGGCCTAAGGCATCAAAAGTAACATTACTTGTCTGCACCTGTGACAGGGTATCAATTTCTACAACCTTTGTTTGCATGGCTGGAATCAAAATAGTTCCATCTGTAAGCTGAACAGGAGCATTGGTTGCAGCACTATCGAGTAAATTTTGAACTTCAGTCCCTGTTAAGCTCAAAGACCCAATATCAACAGGATTTCCATTTGGATCTGTTAAAACAAGAACCTCTTGATTTCCTGTCCCTTTTCTATGAGAAAACGTAGTCTCTTCAATCGTCCGATTTTGATCATCATTAATAATTCCGTGATGCTCTGTTAAGACTGAGACATTATCTTGATTTGACGTTGAAAAGGTATCAAAAGCAATTCGTTGTCCAATGGAATTAAAGTCAGTGTTAAAGGTTCGACTAAAAGTGACTGATAAGATTTCAATTTGAACTTGAGTCACCACACGTGTCACGGTTTGGCCATTCGGTAAGAGAATTTGATCTGGATTATTAGGATCTTGCCCAAAACTATCCATATACTCCATGATATCGGCTGGATTAGCTGCCGAGCCATCTTCATACTGATAATTTGTTTGATTTGCTGTTGCCACTCCAAACGTACGAGAAACAGACGCAGTATCAATGACTCGACCCGCACTATCATAAAGGGTATAAAAAACAGAAACATGGTTAGCTACTAACGACTCACTTGAATAATTAACTGTTTCAGAACTAAATCGACGCCCCAAACCATCATAGGTCACGTTAAAAAGAACATCGATGGAATCAACTAATAAGTTAACAGGCTGAATCGTTTCACGTGGCATATAAAAGACCCCGTTAATATCAACCGGTTGTTTATTTTGAAGAGCCAAACGCTGTGCCTCTGTTAAGTCTTTATTCAAAATATTAAGTTGATTTCCTGTCGCATCAAAATGCCCTTCATAAACAGAAATAGGGGCTCCATCTGCACGTCTTTGATTATATGTAATCTGTTCTGTAACTCGCCCTGCTCTGTCCCGACCAATAAAATGCGACTGAGAATTGACTCGTTCCAATGAATCACTTGAAATACTGGTTGAATCAGTCATTAATTCTTGATCTAAACGATTATAGGTTGTGTCATGACGAATTTCTAAAGCAGTTTGATTCACACTCACATTAATGGTTTGACGAAGCGCTGTCACAGTCACCTGCTCCACAGATCCATCTGCTTTAGTCACATCAATCACCACTGTATCTGTTTGACCACTACGCAACGCCTCACGCTGGGCTGGACTCAAATCAATAAGACTATAAGTTTCACCATTAGAGCCTTCCAACGTATCAATCACTTCTTGAGTCCCTGTTCCAACGGTCTGACTAAACTGATAAAAACTGGTCCGACGATTTCGACTATCAAAATTAGCCCCAAAAACTTCTGTTGTCGTCACATTGTCATCATTTGAATTTCGAGAAGTATCGCGTGAGTAAATAACACGGTCACTCGCATCAAAGGCTTGTATACGTGAGGTAAAAGATCGACTTGAAGCATTAGAAACACGACGAATATATTGAGCTGTAATCACCGATCCATCAGGCAAAGTCACACTTAAAGGATCTTGATCAGGATTGAACTCTTTTGCATCGTGAATCGCTCGAATATCTTCAGGATTAAGACCGGCCATATTAATGGCATTACCGGCCGCATCAAAAACTTGATCTAAAAAGTCATCCGTAGTCTCTCCTACCACACTTGAAATAGTGGATTGAGATAAAACCCTGCCTAAAGCATCACGCACAAAATTAAAATTCAAATCTTCAGTTCGGTTGTTATTGGCACTTGAAAAACGAATATCACGCACAAATGTCTGACGTCCTAAACGATCGTAACGTTGGCCACTTCTACGAGAATAGGTCACATTGTCCAATACAATTGTCTTATTTGTAGGAACCGCACGAATAACCCTACCATCAGGAGTGGTTGCCTCAGCTAAGTTCCCTTCTAACAATGATTCGAGTAATGAACGCTCTATTTGTAATTCTGAAAAAGAAACTTCTAAACCTGTTGCGGCATCAACCAAAATATTGGTTTGAATTTGAGTACTTCCAAAAGAACGATTAAAAGAAGAACTTTCTAATTCACGTTGATCTTCACCTTGCACAATCCCAAAAGTAAAAGTACGCGAGGTGACATCACTTTCTGGATCACTGCTCTCTTCTAATAAACCTGTTGCATTGGTGCCCAAACCATCATAAAAAGTATCTAAGCGGAGTGTGACAGAGGTTTGATCAACTCGCACACGTTGAGTAGAAATCGCCACATTTAAAACCGAACCATTCACATTTACAGTTCCGGTTCCAAAAAGCTCTTTTCTTTGATCTGGAGTCAGACGAGTTAAAACTTCCTCACCCACCACATTCCCAGCCGCATCAGTCACATCTCCAATGGTGGTTTCCACTCCAAAACCAATGGTTCGGTTTATTTGCAAGAACGATTTAACCAAACCATTTTCATTAAACGTTTGGAATGCTAATTGAGTGATATTGGTACTACGGCGATAAAAATCATAGGTAGTTGTGGTTTGTCCTGTCACTTGATCTAAATTATTTCGTTGAATATTATCTCGAATTGAAGTGATCTCTTCATTAAGAACAGCTTTATAATATTGCACCTGAGGCGTAAACGTTACCCCATTAATCATAACCGTCTTTCCTTCTAATAAGGCGGTTTGTTGTTCTTCAGTAAATTCAGATAAATGAAGAGAGGTTCCATTATCTCCTGGCACCTCTTCTACAACCGTGCTCTCAATTGAAATCCCTTGGCGACGTTCATTGGTCACCACAGCTATTTCACGGCCATGTTTATCCAAACGGCTAAATGTAGCCCGCGTTGTAGTGATATTGGTTCCTTTTTCAGTAATCGTTTCTTGAACCCCAACACGTTGATTCAATCCATTTAATATAAAAGTTGAATTAATGGTTCGAGCGGTATCAATAGTTTCTGTCAATGTTTTAAGCTTAGCATTAAGTACCGTTCCATCAGGAAGGGTCACGGTTCCTTGCGAGTCTAATTCTTGTACGGCTGCTTGAGCCTCAGCTTCAGTTAATCCATACTTACCTTGTAACTCGCCTAAAGAAAGTGTTTCTTCTGTATGTGTGATTTGCGCATCTATAAGATTTCCATCTGGATCTAAATTAGCCGTTAAAACCGTGCCATCATCTAAAACAGCTTCACCCTCTTTCTCCAACTTATCGATCAAAGCATCTACTTCAGCATCAGTCAGTCCAAAAGTGACTTGAAAATCAGCAGGCAACACATCAACAATGTTTGTCACAGGCGTACGAAGAATCGCCCCATCCAACACATTGCGCTCAATTGAACCTTTAGTAAATTCAACTGCTAAACTTCCAATCACTTGATTTTGTGCATTGTATTGATTGCTTAAAGTTACATTTGTTGCTTTAAGCTCAGGAAAAGCAGCATTATAAGAAGTAACGATAGAAGAAGCGATTCGGTCAAAAGGATCATAAAATTGAGCGGTTGTCTCTTGAACATTTCTTTCATTTAAATTCAACGTAGAGGTTTGAATGTCTAAACTGATGTCAGCCCCATTTTTAGGAACTTGCCCACCTGCCATCAAAGTATCAATTTCAGCATCGGTGAAAAGAGCCGATCCGTCAGGAGCTTTACCAAAAATAAAAGAAGGACTTTCAGAGGTAATCGCCCCGGTTGTTTGGTCCACCATATTCACCCCAACAACCTCTTCATTTGTTGTGGTTCCAGTACTAGCTGTTTCAACAACTTGAGAAAAAGTTCGGCCTTGTTGGTCTCGCGTAATCCCACTTGTGGTTCGAATTTGGGTCACATCATTAAAGTTATTAGTGATCCTTTCAACCGATCCAACCCGCTCATTCCCATCAAAAGTAGCCCCAATCAATTCTGTTTTAGTGACATTATCAATTTCATCATCCACTTGAATCATGGTTCCTGCATAAGTCACCACCTGACCATTCACAGTACGTTGAACAGAGCCACCTGCTTGCAAGATCGCCTGCTCTTCTAAAGTAAAAATTCCTAATGGTTCATCAGGATCAACCACAACCCCATTGGCATCTAATCCAACAATAGGCTGAGTCAAATCTAAAATCATTCTTTGAACAATCCCTTTTTCAGTTCGCTCAGAAGTTCGAGCAATTTCCTGACCTTTATCGTTAAAAGCAATGCCATATACTTTTTCAGAGATGGCTATCGCACTATCAGAATCAGTTGTGTTTCGATCAAAGCTAATAGCCCGACGACTTGAATCAAATCGACGATTCGTGATTTTATCCACACTTCGACGAAAGAAATTTGCGATTCTAGGTTGAGGCTGAGGAATAATTTGGCTTCCATCAGGCAAAGTAACAGGCTGACCTTGAATCAATAATTCCAATTGCTGCACACTCAATGAATCCAATCTAAAAGGAGAAATGCCTGCTTGAGTTGGAGGAATTTGACCTGGATCGGCAAACGGTTCTTTTTCCAAGGTAGAAGCATCTGCAGGAAATCCGGTTGGTGCTCCACCTAATGCAGGTGCTGCCGGAGGAGCGGCAATGGTATTGACATCAACAATTTTTTGAACCCCGCTATCTTCTAAAGGAAAGTCTGCATTAGCTAAAACAAGGTCGCCTAAAGTCCCATCAATGGCAACAGGATTTCCATTTTGATCTGTAAACGTATAATCAACCACATCCGCGCTACCCCGTTGCTCTGTAATGGCTGTTTGATCAATCACATCTCCAAACGGAGTAAACTTTTCACGCAACACAATCGAATCTGTTTCTAAACGGAAATTATTCGGACCGGTCTCAATTGTTTTATCAACGTTATTAACCACCAACAGTTGTTGGTTATAGGTTGTGGCAATCCGACGAAAATCAACTAAATGCCCAGGATCGCCATCATTGGTACTCTGTTCATGAAAGCTATAAGCCAATCCAGGCCCCGCATAAGTGGTTTCCAAACGATTAGTATCAGTAGTCAATCCATTTTGATCTAAAAAGGTTTGGTGAAAACGGAGTAGATCACCAAATTGGTCATATCCAATTCTATCTCTTCTTAAAACGGTTGTGGTTCCATTAACCGTTTCAGTCCGTTCAAAAGCAGCAATATTTTCACGTGGATCAAAAGCTAAGTTTGTTTGCGCCGTAGTAAAGTTTTGACCTTGTTCATTCACACCTGTTTCAACAAACCCAATAGATTGACCTAAATCATTAAAATTTTCTTCATGTGTGAAACGACGCAAGGTATCAATGGTGTGCACCACACCATCCGCATCTGTTGCTGTTCCTATTTCACGTTCTTCTTGTTCAAAAAAGGCTAACTGACCATTACTATCGTAATCCATGCCACTACGCTTAACCCGACGCACGCGACCTGGAAATTTAGAATCAACAACCGACTCTTCAAATCCACGCACGCGACCCCGTTCATCATAATCAGTGGCTTCTCTTGTTGTGGTTAAGGTTTCATTAATTTGAAGACGAACCGTACGGGTTTGTAAATCGCCGTTAGCATCATAAAGAGGATTGCCATCCGCATCTAATAGAGGATCTTCAAACTCAACAAAAAAGCTTCTAAAAGTAGTCTCGGTAAAAGAAAAAACGCGCGAACTATCATCAAATGCAGTGATCACTCGTACGGTTCTTGAAAAAATACCCCGTGGATCTGTTGTTTCAGTTACGGTTCGAACCGCTCTAAAAAGAGAGTCATATTCAAACGTCTGTTTTTGACGTGTTGTTTGATTAATGTTAACAGTCACTCCATCGGCACCAACGTAACTTCCATTCTCAGTAATCACACTTGTTGTCTCAGCCACCAAACCATTGTCGTTATATTTATTCTCAATAATCGAAGTACGCACAATACTATTTAAATTATTGGTCTCTACATCAGTAAAACTTAAAACCAAACCGTTATTATCAAATGTAATACCCGAACGTTCGCGACGTGTTTCCCGTCCTAAACGATCTTCCTCTTCAACAAACTCAATCACTCGATCAAATTCATCAAACGCTAAATTTTCGCGCACAAAATCAGTCACCACTCCATTTTCATTACGGGTTCCCTCTTCTTTAATGGTGCGGTCAAAACGGTCATAGGTAAATTTTGTGAAGTTTTGAAATTGAGTCCCGGCCCCTTCACCACTTAAACGGAAACCGGTTACATCTTGTGTGGCAATACGATTACGGCGATCATAAGTAAAGGTAGAAACTTCATCTGTGACTTCAGCTCCACGCTGAGTAATATCACGTTGACGTTGCACACGGTTAAAACGGTCATAATTTTCAAAGGTGGTTTCAACTTTGGTTGGCACATCTAAGAAAGTGGTAATCGAAACCCGTGATTTTTCACGTGTGATCTTTCCATCAATTAACTGCCCTTCTAAATCATCCTGAACAATTTGATCGACGTCATCAGGCACATCAAACTCAACGGTTTCATATTCGATTCGAGTCACTTCAGTGGTACGCAGCGCATCCACACCTGGAGACTTCACTGTTTCGGTATAACCAAACTGTTGGTTTTCTAAACCTTCAATCCCTAATTCATTTTCATCAGCCTTGGTGTAATAAAGACTATTGGTTCGATTAATTGTGGTCACACGATCAGGCCCCATCGTGGTTGCCATAGTTTCTTTCTCTGCATTACTCATCAGATCAAATCGGCTCATCTCACTTGTGCCAGTGATGGGATCATCCACATCATGTGACAGCTCAAATGATTGAATCGTATACGACTCGACTTGATCTTTTGCCTTACGGGGATCTGCGGCTTGATCTGCGGCCGTATAAAAACGATTGGCTTGGTAAAGTGTTACGTTCGTATTAACAGGCTGACCACTGTCATCAATCGCTGTATTGTTTTGCTCATAATTAACTAAATTTCCCTGGCGATCATACTTGGTGTTTTTAAAATCAGAGGTTCCTGTTAAAACACCCGGCGTTCCAAGTGGTGATCCTTCAGGTGGAGGCGCAACTGTTGGGGTTCCTGTACGCGAAACAAGCTGGCCTCGTGCATTGGTTTTAGTTGTCTCTTTTATGGTTGTTTGTTGGCCATTGCCAAGAGTCACATTATGATTTGTCGTGTTTGTTTGACCTGTAGGAATATTAATCTCACTGGCCATTTGTTCTTGAAGTTGTTTGGTATCTTTCCCTTCTTGAACAATGCTAGAGATGTCTCGTTGGATTTGACGCAACTGTTGGTCTAAGCGTCGGCGGTTGCTTTCTTGCTTACGAATCGCTGCATCTAGGGAACGGGTTTGAGAGGCGCGTATCCCAAACATCTTTTCACGATTCATTTGTTTTCGGCGTTGTTGTTCTACTTCTAATTGAGATCGACGGCGAAAGTCATCTTCTGGGCGAAAAAGGCGGGAAACAGCTGATTGGGACATAGAAGGAGAAGGAATAATGGTAATCGCTGTTGCGAGTGCCACTACTCGAATCACTGAACGCCATTTCTTTGTGTATAATTCCTTCATATAACCCCGTTTATGAAGGCGAATTTTCGTTTTATTTTCCGTACATCCCTAAAATCAACTTACCCGTAAATGCTTGATCTGTCAAGGGATGGGAATGTTTCGCCTCTCTAATTTAAAACGCTCTTTCGCCAAAAACACTACATTTTTAAGCATTTTAGATTTATTCATAACAACCTCACATCAAACAACTTACAACTACTTTCGACTAAAAGGAGTTCCTGACTCCATATCAGACTCAAATCGTGAAGGCCGCCCACCCTGCATCTTCTTCAGCGTACGCATCACTTCATCCATAGAATCAAACCCAGATAAGTCAGACTGGCTCAAACGTTGTTCCCCAACAGCCACTTTGAGTTGGTCCCGGCCCCGCTCAAAAGCTAAACGATTCTCCACATCAACCAATTCATCTTCATAATCAATCACAGCTTCATTTTGACCATATCTAATATTTGAACGCTTGCGAGTCAACAATGCTTTACCTTGATTGTTTTTCAATGCTTCTTGATAACGAATCGGCTGACCTGATCGGTTCCAATTTTGAACTTGTCGCGACAACACAGCCAGCTTTGCCCCACCCGGTCCTTTATAAACTTCTTGGTACCCAATTGGTTTTTTACCTGAATAATAAAGATCACGCTCAATCGTATAAATTAATTTTCCTTTTGGATGAAAAACAGCTGTATTCATTTCTGAAAGAAGATTGCTATCTCCTTTATAAGAAAATAACTTTCCAATACGAAGCAACAATTGTTTGGTTTTAGGATCTTTAACTGAATCTAAATAACCGACAGGACGAAATTGTTTTTCTCCTAATTGGCGTTCAAATGTAATGGCTCGATTCACCAAATAAGAAGTGCCATCCTCGCTCTTTACCCAAAACTCAGAGCTTAAAAACTTGCGTTGTGGCTCCAAACCTTTAAGAAAACCAGAAGTTAAAGAGTCTGCAGTCCCCACTTTTTTAAGCATGGCACCATATTTAGTTGCAGGCATTTCTTGACGCGTCACATGACGGTCTTTAGGAACCAATTCCAATTTGTCCCGTAAAAACTCAAATGCCCAAGAACTCTCTACAGAGTTCGGAAAATGAGAAAGCACGGAAACATATTGTTGCAATGCTTCGGCAGGCGCCATCATCTCTTCTTGCACTTCACCAATCAAATAAAAACCATAACTCGCTAATTCAATATCAGATTCTTTAAGCAAACGGTTTTGCCAAACACGCAAATCTGAAGAACTCATTTTGCGTTTGTCCTCCACCATATTCACTAAATCAGCATTGGTGGCATTCTCCAACATTTCAGGTTTAGCTTTTGAAAAAAGAAGAAACTCCTCTTCAGAGAGGGGTTGTGAAAGCTTAGGGTTTCCAGAAGGAGCGACCTTAGACGACTCAAAACGACTCACCCAGGTTTCATTCTCTTTCTTCTTCCCAGCAAAACGAACTTTTCCCTCTTCCACAGAAAGAGTAGTCAATCCATTTGGCAGTGCTCGGACCATAAATGTGGTCCCCACCACTGTTGCTTTTCCTGAAGGCCCGATCACATTCATTTCTCGACCTGGAAAACGATCTCCTGTTTCAACAAACAGATTCCCTTTTCTCAGACGAAATTCAATCGAATCATTTTTATTATTAGACGCAAGTGAGAATGGAATCCACTCACTCTGCTCAAAAAGTTTAGCTTGGTAAATATCTTTTGATTCAATCACAGCTTGGCTATTTTTAGCTGTCCGAACCGCATCACCTGCGCGCAGGCGAATGGTCTTTGACACAGTCTTCCATTCAGAAGCCCCTTGCCGTTTGATTTCAACATCTCCCTTTAATGCCCCTAAATAAGTGGCTGTTGAAGGAAAAAGAGTCTGCTTGCCGCCAAAAATAAACGCCAAACCAAGCACCACAACAGCCGCAACTTGCAAAGGCATAGGCAAACCAAAAATGATTTTAGCAGAAGAAAAAGATTCTTTATAAGGAACTTTTTGAGCGGCTTTTTTCTCTTGTTCAGCTAAAAGAAGCGCACTCTTAAAAGAAACATCAAAGTCTTGAGAAAGTTCCATTGTAGGAAGAGATTGGATTTGGTCTTGAACCTCTTTAAGTTCAGCCAAAGAGTCCTGGCACACTTCACACGCTTGAAGATGTGCATCAACCCGATCATAAACATTAGATACAAGTTGATTATCTAAATAAGCTGAAAGTTCCTTTTCAGAACATTTTAAACATTTTTTCATTCTAGCACCTCGCTAAAAAGTTATGTTTTTGACATACTTTTTTGCAACTTCTTCCTAGCTCGACATAAAATCGCGCTCACATTAGTTTTAGTTATCTGCAGCACCTCAGCCGCCTCTTCGTAACTCATCCCTTGATAATCACAGAGTAAAATAACTTCTCTGTATTTTGGTTTCATTTCAGACAACCCCTTCTTAATTTGCAATAACAACTCTTTTTCTCTCAATAAGTAGTCAGGTCGAGTTGTCTCATCCATCAACAAAAAGTCCCCTAACTCTCTCACTCCTTCTTCTTCGCTCCCAACAGGGGCATTCAAAGAAACTGTCGGACGCCGTTTCAGCTTTCTCAGCTCATCCTTAGCCTGATTGGCTGCGATTCGGTAAATCCAAGAGGAAACCTTCCCGCTTGGTTTATATTTGTCCAACTTTTGATACACCTTGATGAACACAAGCTGTGTTACATCTTCTGCCAAATGGTGCTTCCCTAAAAACTGGTACACGAAATTGGCAATTCGTTGCTTGTACCGATCAAAAAGCTGTTCAAACGCCCCGATATCTCCGGCTTGAGCCTGCTCCATTAGCTGTGCATCAGTTGGCTCAGCCTCAGCTGTTTTTGGATCCACAACAGCCCTCACTTTTAATAACGCTCACATAGTGTGAACACTACAGTTAAAAATAAGACTCTAAGTCTTCTTATACTGTCTCAGAGTCAATATAACATACGGTTGGGGATTGGACTGGTAAGAGCTCTGTAAGAAACGATCCCCCTAGCATTTACATCCTCAGAGCTTGTCACATATTTTGAGAGTCAAAATGAGTCTTTATGATAGTTGGATTGGGGCAATTGTGGAAGGTAAAAGAAACGGCGATGAACTACTTTTTAGGCCCAGGAGCTGCTTTCTTAGCTCCCTTTGCTTTTTTCCCTTTTTTGTCTTTATCTTTGTCTTTATCTGGATCCTTGCCTTTTTCTTCTTTAGTGGTTGATTTAACAGCACCACTCTTGGCTCGTTCTTCAATTCCTTCAAAAGATTCTTGGGCATTTTCTTCAGTTTCAGCAAATCTACTTGTCCCGTTAATATCCATGGTTGAAATATTTGGGATTGGAGGAGCCATGCCAAAAAGCGTTAAGAATGAAAGTCCGGTTGAAAAAAGCATTTGTAAGACAGCAAAAGCCAATCCAGATTGAGCTCCTTGAAACCCTTGATTCACTCCCCCTGTTAAAGTAAAAAGCCCTGGCATAAAGATAAAGGGTGCATTAGGCCCCACCCCTGTAGGAAAACCAAGTCGATCATAAAAATCTAACGCAGGTCCTAAGTTGGCTAAGAAAGCATTCACCATCAAGTCGCCAATAAAATCAAGTGTGGCTTTATCGATTGTAATTTTAAAGAAACCTGCTAACCCAGTTTGATTGCCATTGGCTTGAATTAAGTTTAAAAGAGTTGGATCAAACTCTGCATCCCCAGCAGATATAAAATTAACTGAAATAAATCCATTCACATTTTGATCAAAGTCTAACGGGCTGTCTGACATAAAAGCTTGTACATTAGATAAATTGTTTGGATCAACAATAAAAAATCCATTTCCAGGCTGTAGTGAAAGAGTTAATGAAAATAGTTCAGCAAACCGACTATTTAAAGCATTTAAACCCAATGCATTAGCGGCACTTGCAGAAGCATTAGGATCAATCGCCTGACCCAGAGCCGTCACAACATAATCAGGTAAAATAAATGGGATACTAAATGAAAACGCGTCTGCGTTATCCCCTCTTAACCCACCCAGATCCACTCCTTCACGCCCTGTTGAAGGAAAGAAATCACTGGTTTGCAAGAAAAAGGCAGAAACAATCAGCGCATTTAAAAACACGGTTTCAGATCCAAAAAGCTGAACCCCTGCTTCAGTTGTTCCATTGAGCAACAGCTCTTTTAACTCACCTGGATTAATATCAATGTTAAAAAAGGTGCTATAAATAAAAGCAATAAAATCAACAAACTCTGAGAAAGTCTCTGCGGAGTCACTCACTCCATTCCCAATAGCCTGCCCATTACCTGTATTCAAATCTTGAAAAAAGGTTTTAAACGCATCAAAAACAGTTCCTACGCGGGAAACTCCACCTGTTCCATCTTCGCCTGGATTAAATAGATCTGATCCATCGATAGGAGCGATTGGAATCAAAAGCGCAGGAGGATCTTCTTGTAAAAAAGGTTGAGGTGCAGGAACAGAAGCCCCTTGAGGCAAATTCCCTTCCATAGCACTCACAGCCACAGCTTCTGACTGGGCAGAAACCGCTCCCACTTGAACTCCTGGCATAAGCGCAGCTAATTCAGTGGCCACAGCATCTGATCTAGCTTGAGAAACTTCTCTAGCAGCAGAATCAACTTCAGCGCCCAAAACTTCAGATGCAATCGGTGCAGGAGGAGCCACAGACAAAGCCGCTAAAACAACAGGTTCTTCATCTGCCATAAAACTTTCTACAGTAACGGTTGAATCTGGTCCTTCAGATGAAGTATCGGATTCGCTTGCACTGCTATCAGCAGCCAGTACTTTTAAAGCAACCGTTTCAGTCTCTTCATTAGATTGTTCTGAAGGAGTCTCAATTTCTGCGGCAGCCACAGCTTGAGACCCTGTCTCTTCATCACTTTCAGTCTGTTTTGCCTCTTCTTTTCCATCTCGATCTTCTGCTTCTTCAGTTTCAACAGGATCGACTTGAGGAAGAGGAGTTGGCGTGTTGCCTAATAAAGCAACATCACTCTCTGTATCAGCTTGGCTTAATTTGGAATCTTGGGCCAGGTCTTCAGACTCTTTAGCAGCTTGTTCTAAGCCATCTTTAGTCTGTTCGTCTGTATCTTGAAATTTGGAAAGGATTGAGCCGGATGGCTCTGGGTCATCATTTGAATCATCGAAAATGTCACGCATCTGGTCCACTTCGCGCTCTTGGCGCTGGCGAGACTCTTCAGCACGCTCAGCATCGACAAAACCGCTTTGCGTGTCATCATCTTCTAATTCTTGAGGTAAAAACGGATTCGCCCAAACAGGTTGAGCTGATAGAAAAAAGAAGGCACTTAAAATTGCCGTCCCCTTTTTAAATCCATCTTTAAACTTCATAACCGAGGTTATCCTTTCAAAATAGACTAAACTTCCTCTACCCACCAGAGGGCCACTGCCAGATAACTGACAAATAACAAGAATAGGAATAGCATCCCTTTGTCTCCTTCATTATACCTAATTGTCCCATTCTTGTCAATCATGATCACCGACCCTAATGAGACAACGTGTTAATCTGCAGCAAACTACACTTTTTGCTGTTTTTTCGTTAAAAATGTTGACGATGGTGCCTGACCCCGGTGTCAACATTTTAGCTTCAGCTCACGAAAAAAGGACAAAATCGCACAAATTTGAACCCTTTTTCATTAAACCAAAGTACTTCCCCCAGGAAGTACTTTATAAGGGGGTTAGAATAGCAGGATAGATGCCAAGTTTTTGTAGAGAAATTAAATAGCTGTTTCGATTGCTTCTGGGGTCGGCTGAAGATGATGCCCAAAGACAGCCTGATAAATCTCCCATAGAGAGCCTGATTCAATGGCTATTCTTTGTCCTTCGTCATGATTTAATTCAAGCTGCCTAAAGCCTGCTCCATTTGGCTGGATATCACGCCATGGATGAGGATTCAAAAAGTCATCTTCTTCAATATAAAAACCAAATATTCTGACAGCTTCTTCCCAAGATATAAAATGTTGCCCCTCACCCTGAAGAACATTGGATGTCCCTTCTGTTTTTGAAGGTTCATAATCATAATCTACAGACAGCATTAAAAAGAAACGGCGAATCAGCTGACCTATCTGTATTGCATTGGGCCCCATGACTTGAAATCTAATAATATCACCCTGATTATAAATGTCCCCCTTCAGCATAATGTATTTTAATAACTCCTTCATTGCATTTCCTTCTTCAGCCTCTTCACCAAACTCAACGAACTGATACTCATCCTCTTTTTTTAATCCAAATAAAATTTTATTTTTTTCAAATAAATTTTTACCATTAAAATCTTTTAGCATTGCTCTAAAATTGTTAATCACCCGATTATGCCATTTCCATTTATTTAAAACCATGACGTCAAAAGCAATTCTTCTGGCCCCTTCATGTCCTTTAACCTGAAGAGCAATCACTTTTCTATTTTCAATAGCATATTCCACTAAAACAGGACTCAGAGTAAATGCCTTCTCAATTGAAGTGGCAGCCTCATACAATGGCTTAAATAAGCTTTCTGCCTGTTCTTGATTAATCTCAGCCAACTTTGCTTTTAATGATTCAGCCAATCCACCGGGAGTCACCCCTTCTTCCAAAAGATAAACAGAAACATAACTCTCTATTTTTACTTGCAGCAAGCCTATCTTCTCATGAACTGTTGACCAAATAATATCTCTAATCAGATCCACATCTTGAGAACTCTTGGGCCATCTAACTTTTAGATATTCAACCAAACTTCCCAAACCAAGCTCTGAATGATTCCAAAACTTAGGACGATCTTCAAAAGGTCGTTTCACCTCACCTGTTTTCATATTAAACAGAATATGAGGAGAGGTTTGACCTTCATAGGCATCATCTACCACACGACTGATTCCCTCATCAATCGAAATTTCGATTAAATTCGGATCACCTTTATAACCCGTTGCTACCGTACCTGAATACTGAGGATCAATTCTATTTTGAATCACTACAGAAACAGAAGCACGCAAATGTTCTTCTCCCTTAACTCCATGTGCCTTTCTAATTTGAAAAGCCTCACTCCACAGCGAAACCCAAACCTTTTTAACATTTTCAAGTGCTTTTTCTTTAGATGACTTATATGACTCTAAGGTTCCTGCACCTGAAAAGTTTGGAAGATCCTCCACATTACTTGAAGAACGAACATAAAGTTGATCTTCAAGACCGTCCAATGCCTGTTCAATTTGAGAAACCATCTCTTTAGGAAATTTTCCTCGATTGATAATCGCTTGTATTTTAGTTAACCGATCCACTTCCTCAGAATGACCAAGGTCATCAATGCCACGCAATAGCTCCCTAATCTTTGGAACCGCTTTGTTATGCTCTAAGAAGGCCTGAAACGCGTTATAAGTAATACTAAAAAAGTCTGGAACAGGTAATTCTGTTTCTTGTTTGACACGTGCTAACCGAACAGCCTTATATCCAACCTCTCGCTGTTTCGTCGGATCCATTTGATTCCACTTTAAGACAAATGGCTCATCTTCACCTAAAGCTACTTCAGGAATCTCAAGTCGACTAAATGCATCTACAGAAATATCTAACTGAGGCAACCGTCGTTCAAATTCTTCTTTCTCTTCCCTATTAGCTAATCTCAAAACACCATGACCATTATCAACATCAAAAACCACAATTTCACCATCGAGCTCTTTTAAAGTTTGGTGGGAAAAGGGTAGAAAGGCACAGGGTATTTTCCACGCTTTAGCCAATTCATATGCGTGCCCATTTGTTGAACGCGGAATTCCAAGCACAATTGCACCAGGTTGCTTTGTAAGAGGATCATTTTCAGGAAAAGAATTCGTAATAACCAAATCAGCTTTTTTTAGCTGTTGAAATTGTTCACGGTTCTCTGGTCTATTTTCAATCACTTTAACTCTTAAAATCGCTTTACCTTGTGTGACTGGGTCCAATGAATAAATTCCATTTTCTTTAAAATACTGCAGAAAAAAGAGATCAAATTGTTGTTCTAAAATCGTGAATAAAAATAGAGCTTGTTTCTTAGCAGCAAGTTTTTTTTCATCAACATCATCCATAATTTGAATCAAAAGACGGTCATTCATCTCCATCTTAACACGTCCATAAACAAAAAAGGCCTCATCAATAGTATTTGAATTTTTAAGCAATGGAAGCAAATGTTCAAAAACAAAAACAACTTCTGCAAACTTTTCAGAGGATTCGGCATAAACAGTCAACACCTCTTGATTCAGTTCAAAGTAACGCCGCATTTTACTTTCAACAGCCTCTAATTCCATTGCTCCATTTTTACTTACCCATGGATATTGGCTCGCTAAAGCTTCATAAAACTGCTCAGAATAAACCTCTCCTAACACTTTTCGTGAGAACCATCGAGCAATAGCAGAACTATCTTTATGATCTTGTTCTTCAAGTAATCGTTTGATTTCTTCAATTTGTTTTGAATCAAGCAAATCAGTCAAAGTCTTAAGCACAGATTTATAAGCTTTATTAAAACGTCCATCAGCTCGATTAAGCCACATGTACTGAATGAGAGCAGCAATGGTTTCTGGTTTAAAAGCATCTAAGAGCTGTTTAACTTTAGGGGATTTTTTTTGAAACAAATTGTCGAACATTCGATACATCACATATCGATTCACTGTTTTGAACTTTGAGCTCTCCTTTTGAGGAATAAAATAAACTTCCTGATCAAAGAGTTGGCCCAGCTCTTTGACAGAAAGATCGATTAAGACACCATATAAAAAAGCATCATGGGTATCAGGAGTGCTACGCACAATCAAGCCTGCAATCTCTAGGTCCTGACTCAAAATATCAGAAAAAACCTCTGAAGCACTCCTAGCCTGGTTGACACCATAGAGCTGTTGTGCCACTTCCAACTCTGCATATCCATTAAAATAACGCATAAACGCACCATAAATCTGAGGGGAATATTGCTTACCTAAAAGACTAACCAAAGGCCTTCCTGGATTGACCAAACGGGGCTCCACATAATCATCCACAAACCATCTCACTGTAACAGTCTCTTGCTCAGGAGAAGATTCATTACTAAAGAAGCGTTGAACCCAACTTCGGACAGCTTCATCCTTTAACTCTTCTTCTAAATAACGCATTGCACTCGTAAACTGAGCACTAGTATCCCAACCTCTTAATGCGGTTAAAAAAACAGATTCAAACCAGCCTAATTCCTCGCTCACTGTTTCAGAACTGATCCGATACGATTCATACGATTGCTGCAAGATGTTAGCCAAAGTTGAGGGCTCAACAAACTTCAAAACCTGCTTGACTCGCTTAAGGTACTCCAAATCATAAACTTGGTTGGGCTCGATCAAATTTAACATCACAAATTTATCCACTAAATTAAAGCGCTTTACTTTTTCTTCAGTTTGAGGAAAAGGAGTGATTTCTAAATCTAATATTCGAGCAATCATACTATTGGGCAATTCAGATAAAATAGATTTCATCTCTGCTAAACGCCCAGAGCTACTGCGGATAATAATTCCAGCCAATTGGGGGTTCCAATAAAACAGAGCACGTAAAACCTTAGCCATCTCTTCATAAGAAGGTATTTCTTGAGAACGCTTTTTTGACTGCAGTCGAATGTGAACAAATTTTAAGAACTCATCCGTTAACTCAGGATAATAAAGACGCGAACCTAAAGAAGTCACATAATCAAGATCCATTTCTGTCACTTTTTGGTGAAAGACTTTAGCCAGTCTTAAATAATGCCTCTCAGGCCGGTCCCAACCATCTTTCCAAAAAAACCGATAGCGATCGATTTTTCGATCATAACGCTCTAAAGTATCAATAAAGTTCGGAGCAACGGTCTCTCCTGTCTGAAAAAAATAGGCTTGCATTTTATCTAATAAGACATGGTCATCAACAGAAACATAACGTCTTTTTTGCTCAGAAAAGTTAATTTTTGTTTTTGAAACCTCGATTTGAAGCCCACCATCTTCAGGACGCAAACGACGCGTCAAACTCAATCCAAATTCATGGCGAGCCAACAAAGATTCTATAAGCTCATGAGCTCTCCTCCTATCTTTAGAACCACGAGAAAAATCAGGAAGGTATTCAATCATCAGATCTGATTTTTCCATTCCAGAAATCAAATGTTGCTGAGCATTTTGAATCTGCTCCCAAAAAGGACTATTAGGATGATCCAAAGCAGAAAGCCCTTCCTCTCTTTCTCTTAAAGAGATCTCTGGCAATGCATTTAATGCTGTTTTTAGCTTTTCCCGAAACACTTGTCGGCGCCCATAACCTAATAATCTAAAATTTAAAAACTCAACATACCCAACCTCATCACTTGTTCGAAAAATAGAAAAGAACTCAGTTTTTTCAAACCTAATTTCTAAATATTTCTCAAAGCTTCGGCTCCACTCTTTTGTTGCTTTTAACTTTGACTTTAATTTTTCAGTTGTTAAACGTCCCTCAGGAATGGGGATCCCTAGTTCTTGAAAAAGAGATTTCATTGATCGCAGCCAATGTTCTTTAAAAGCAAGGTGCTCCCAATCAATGGTTGCTCCACCCATCCACTGCAAAGCAACATGACTGATCGTATCCTCACGGAGCTGAGCTTGAGCAAGAGAGATTTCTCTCTTATCTTTCTTACCTTTCTTAGCGGTCACAAAACCTGAACGAATAAAACTCCTCAACTGATTACGGTAAAAATAAGTTCCAAAACCTTTAGCTTGAGGATCCAAATAAATTTCATCCTGAACAATCTCTCTTCGGTAAATATCAAATGTTCTTCGGGCATTAAACAAAAACTTCTGAAAACTTGCTGGTGAGCCTAATTTATAGTGAAACTGCTTTATGCGAGAAAAACGATCAATGATTAATTGTTCAACGGTATTGCCTGCGGCATCTTCTGTGACCAGTCTTAATAGAACAAGCTCACTATCTGCAGCAGATGCTTTCTCCAGTTCAGTTAAAACATCTTTAACCCCTCCATTAGCATGAGTAAAAATCGTAATTTGTCTAAACTCTTTATCTTTTTTATGCACTTCTATTCCTAATTTATGAACAATTTCAGATAAACGCAAACCGGTTTGATCGGAAACATCTCTTAAAGTCAAACGGTTTAATTCTTCAATTGTTCCTGTTAAACCTAAAAGATCAACAATTTCATAAAAAGGTTTCTCCACATTCAACGCAGGCAAAGCTCCAAGGGTTACTGTTGAAAGCGTGTTAAAAAAATGAAGTTCTTTAATAAGATCTGAATGAAAAAAACGTTTAACCTTTTTTTGTCTATATCGTCTCAAAGCTGTTTTAAATGACGCGGATGATAAAGAAGCATTTCCTTCAACCTTAAAAGAAGGGCGTACAACTAACGCCTTTCTCTCATCAGAAGAAATAGTTAACGGCAACGTTAATCGACGGCTTTGATCTGGCAACACCTCAACATCAGCTCCTATCTGATCATGAATAGCATTCCAATCAAAAACATCTGACAGCTTAATCTTAAAACGACCCGAATTATTCAAGTCACGAATCACCTCTGGCTGAGGAGACATTAAATGTTGAGAAATTCGAGTATACGGCGTAATGACTAAAACTAATGAATTTTGCTCTATTGAATAGCGAACCCTTACCTTTCCTCCTAAGCGACCGCTGACATCCCCCTCTAACTTTTGAATATGAGATAAAGCCTCTTCAAACAAACGACTTAAAATCAAGGCCAAATCAAATCGATTTGTCACAAGCTTAGTCACAGATCCGTCATTCAAAGGCTCTATTTCTATAGGAACGCCATTAAACAGATAATCTTTAGAAACCTCTTCTAAAAGGTCTTCAAAACGAACTTCCTCTTTTTGCCCCAATGTTCGTAAACGTGAAAGCTTTGAAATGGTTTGAAGGCTAAATTCGTCCAATAAAGTAAAGTAAGTCGTAATTTCATTTTTTGCTTCTTCTTCTTCCTCTTCAGGACTTTTAAGCCTTGTTGTATTCCCCCATTCTTGACTTTTTCTCGAAGATAAGACTTTTTCAAAATTAAAATAAGGAAACAACTCTGGAAACCTTTGTACATAAAGATGGCCCTTTACATTAGTAAATTCTCTAGAGATCTCATAAGCAAGGCTTTTAAGATCGGTTAAAATTTTAAGACCTAAAGAAATTTTTCTAACGACAGAAATTGTTTTACTTTGATCAATCGTTGAATAACTCTTAACCATGACTAAAAGAGCATCTAGTTTTTTAACCCAGATCTCAAGCTGGTGATGAAACGCTTTCTGCTGTTCGCTAGACGCCTCCAAAAGTGGGACCAGCCATTCTTGAATCTGAATCAAACTCTTTCTAATTCGTGTTACATTTATAGCTATCCAAGAAATAAACCCTCGTTGCTTCTCAAGAGTCTCTTTCATCTCTGAAGTCGGTTCTGCAGGAAATTCAAAAACAGGCCAATCAACAGTCAAAGCTTTTCGCTGCTCACTATTTGAGAGTTGATATAACGTTAAATTTTCACGTACATTTTCATTGTGATGAAAAACCCTCTTTCCAGACTTGAGAACATCCTCAAAAAGAGTTCCTAAGGAATTTTCTTCTGAATGCAAAAAAAGAATAAACTCTTTATAAGCTAAAACATAAACCCCTTTAATATAAAAAAATTCGATACCATCTGTTGGAAGCACAGCCATCATTTCTTCTAACGAGGAGTCAATCTGAGCCATACTCCCACCGTCACGCTTCATCTTGTTTTGTTTGGTATGATGGTGCATACGCACTTCTCTTAAGAGATGATAAGAGATCAAGCGGTTCAACAATTCAATCAAATACGTTTTCTTATCCAAACTTACCGCATCTACAGGACTCACTTCTTCTATTTCTACTGCATCTTCATCCTCATTATCTGAAAGAGTCTGCACATTTGCAGAAGATAAGAAGTCAATGCTAGATCCCACCTCTCGTTCAAAAACCTCGAGCAGACTGCGGATAATGGCATCTAAAGTCTCTTTCATCTCTGTATTCACAAAAACACCCCTTAAAGTCTCTTCTTGAAAAGGGGTCAACTTTTTAACAGGTGGAGAATTAAATTGTGAGAAAGGAGCAATATGATTATGGGAATAAATTGGAGAAGGGGTTTGAAAAGGAGAAAATCCTAAACAAATAATGAGAAAAAGACTGATTTGTCGCTGGAAAAAAAACATCCATACATCCTTGATTTTGGCTTAAATTTAAGAAAGAAAATTAGCACAAATCACTGCAAACATCAAGGATATAAAAACTAGTTTTTCTTCTCTAAGGCTTCCGTAGTTTTACGAGTGTTCTCTTCAATGGCTAAACCAACCCGGATTCCTTCGCTGGTAGCAACTAGAAAAAGCCCATAAATTGCTGAGGCTAAGAGAGTAAAGATGAACCCACCTACACGGCCTAAAAAGCCACTTCCTGTAAAAAGGACAATAATTGCAGCTAAGGCACCGAGCCCTCCTACGACGTAAGCTAAAATCTTAAAAATTTGGGCAATGGAGCGAAGTGCTGGCCAGTTATTATTCATGGAAAGGTCTCCCTTTTGAGTGAGGTTAAAGTACTTTTTCTTCTAAGGTTTCAATACGCTCTTCATGATCAGTCAAATTAACGCCATATTTTCTCATAGCTCTTTTAAAATCTTCATGCTCTTCTCTATTTTCTTGTCTAAAGTCCTTAAATTCTTGGCGAACCTCCTGCTTAAAACTCTGAAAGCTTTCAATAATGAATAAAAACTTTGATTGAATATCTTCTAAGATAATATTCATTCGCTCTTCTGGGGTAGGTAATCTTTCCATCAAAAAATTCTCCAAATTTTAATTAGTCTACTAAACTTTTCTTTCTCTGTTCAATTTCTTTGGTGAACCACCCCCCTGTAAGGGCATCAACTTGTGCGGTTAACTCCTCTAATTCCAGTCGTATACGGAATTCTCTTTCGATCAAATTTCTTTTTTCTTTTGGGGTCAATTCCGACTCTTCAAGATCTTGTTCATCCATAAGTTGATCCAGCTGCAAATGTCGCCGCCTAAAATAAAACTGATTCACCTCTTTTAAAATATCATCACGCAGCTCAGCTAAAGCACGTGCCTCTTTACTAATTCCGATTTCATCAGGGTTATATAAAAAGTCTCCCAACTCCCACACCACTCCAACTACAAAATCAGTTTCACGTTCACGAAAACGAGACGTATCAAAATCAACAGACTCTTGAAACGTTTGATCAAACTTTTCTGTTCGGACAGGAATTTGTCGATCTCCTTTAAATGTAGAAGCTGTAATCACATCTTGATCTAAAGTCAATGACTCATCAAATGTCACATCTCTAGAAATAGAAGAATCTAAATCGTTCTGGCGAATCCGTTCTTCATCAAAACCAAGCTGAAGCTTTGGCAACAAGGCTCGCCACTTCACGCCTCGTTGCCAAGCCCGTATTTTTTCTGGATGTGCTTGAGCAAAACGCATGGCTTGGCGTTGCGTTTCTTGAACAGAAGGTTCATGTTGAATTTGCTTCCACAATAAACCCTCTAATTCAAATGGCTTTTCTGAAGTTAATTCTAAGGGAGCAGACGATTCACCCAAGAAAAGACCTCTTGGGGTCATAAAATAAGTAACTCCATCTAACAAACGAATTCTACCAGCATTTTTAAACCGAGCCCCTGAAGCAATTTGTTCAAAAGAGCTCCCTTGATCTTTAGAAACAAACAACCCCTCTCTTCCTGAGACATAGATATTACCTTGATCGACTTCAACATCTTTTAAGCCTTGCCCAAAATTAGTTTCACGTCCACAAACTTCCCATTGACCAGAATTAAGTGGTCGACAATAAAGCCCTAATAAAGTCGCAGCAAAAAGAGTCTCAGATTCCAAAGAATAAACCAATGCTTCTATTTGATCCCCTTGTTCTCCAATGCCAAGATGTGACTGTTCTAAAAGTTTTCCTTTTTGATCAAAAACAGAGACTCCTTTTCCTAAAATAGCTAACGCACTTCTTTTTTCAGGTAAAAAAATTCTATCAGTTACCGCATTTTCACCTAATCGTTGTCCAAGTCGTTTCCACTTCTTCCCCTGCTTCTTTGAAACAAACAATCCACCTAAAGTTCCAACAGAAATTTCTCCAGATTCCTCCTCTATATCAATCATCAAAATAACTTTTGATTCTCTTTTCACTCCAAAAGAGATCTCCTCCCAAGTTTCACCAAAGTCATTGCTTAAAAAGAGACCATCAAATGTTCCTAAATAAAGTTTTCCCTCTTTCATCTCAACAACTGTGGCCCCTTCAAAACTTTTCTCAGAAATTATTTGGCGTGAGACTTCAGAAGTAAAATCACGATTAAACTCAACATTATCTTGATCATCCGCTTTCAAAAAACGAAATAACCCACGACTCTCTTTTTCTTTAATTGTTTCTGAAACAACAAACCTCTTTCCTTGAACAGAGTAAATCAATTGCCATCTCTTACCTCGATCATACGTTCTCCAAACTCCTTTAGAGCCAGCCACAACGATTTGATTTAAATCATTAGGATTCACGCAAAAATCACGCAGTTCTGACTCTGGCACATTGACACTTAAATCTTCCCACGTATAAACTGAAGAGATTTCAGCATTTACTAGTGAAGTGAAGAATATAAATAAAAAAGAAATTAAACTGTTTTTCATGGCACCCGGTTAAAGCAATATTAGTGCCATTATTTATAAGAAGGAATGAGATAAGAAATAACAATTTTGTGAATTAAGGCACTTTTAGAGAACAAAAATGTGAATTAAATCACAAAATAGAGAGAACATTTTCTGGAGGGCGCCCCACAACGGCTTTACCTTGAAAACAAACAATCGGCCGCTCGATCAGACTCGGGTTTTTTGACAAGATTTGACACCATTCGTTATCAGAAAAACCACTCTCAAGCGAAAGACCTAATTCTTTAAACAAAGCCTCTTGGGTTCGAATGATTTTTGTGGGAGAAACATTGAGCATCGTGCAAATCGATTTGAGTTCTTCTGCCGAAGGAGGATTTTTCAAGTACTCTACCACCTCAACATCAGCCTTCTTTTCTTGAAGGTGCGCAAGCGTGGCTCGGCTTTTACTGCATTTTGGATTGTGAAGGATCAAATCTTTCATATTAAGAATGCAATGAGGCAGGGCGTGTTGCCGAGCTTGGATTTAGTTTGAAGTATTCAATGGTTTTATTCAAACCATCTTCTAAGCTCACTTGGGGTTCCCAACCCAATAATGATTTTGCTTTGGTGATGTCTGGTTGACGAATTTTAGGATCATCTACAGGAAGAGGTTTGTAAATAATTTCACTGTCACTTTTTGTCAGCTCAAGAATTTTTTGAGCAAAATCAAGAATGGTTCGCTCACTTGGGTTTCCAATATTAACAGGCTCATGAATATCAGAGTCAGCTAATTTTATGATGCCCGCAACCAAATCAAGCACATAACAAAAGCTACGTGTCTGTTGCCCTTCACCAAAAACAGTAATGGATTCGCCATTTAATGCCTGACAAATAAACGCAGGGACTACACGGCCATCAAAACCACGCATACGCGGACCATAAGTATTAAAGATTCGAACAATGTGCGTGTCCACCCCATGCTCGCGATGGTAGGCCATGACCATGGCCTCAGCAAAACGCTTAGCTTCATCATAAACACCCCGAGGCCCAATCGGATTCACATTACCCCAGTAAGACTCAGGCTGAGGATGAACCAATGGATCGCCATAGACTTCAGAAGTTGACGCTAATATAAAAGAAGCCCCTTTAGCCAATGCCAAACCAATGGCATTATGCGTTCCAAGCGCCCCTACTTTTAATGTCTGGATGGGCAACTCCAAATAATCAATAGGACTGGCAGGAGAAGCAAAATGAAAAATCGCATTCACTTCACCCGGCACATCAATATACTTTGTAATGTCATGTTCAATCAAAGAGAAATCAGCATTGGCTTTAAGATGCTCAATATTTTTAGCCGCACCCGTAATAAAGTTATCAATCGCAATAACCTTATTCCCTTTAGCCAACAACTGCTCACAAATATGAGACCCCAAAAACCCAGCCCCACCCGTCACCAAACATGTTTTACCTGTCATATTAAAAATCCTTTATATAAAAATTCTAAACCTAGCATTGCAAGGAGCGAAGCGACAAAGCAATGCCCCCTTACCCAATACAGCCGATCCAACGCCTCAAACCATCTCGTCCAGACTCAAGATTTTGGTGCGGAGCAAGGCGGAAATTTGTTTTGAGGGCGAAGGCGTATATAAATACTCCGAGGTCTCAAAACAAATTTTCAACGCCGCTCCGCGCCAAAAGCTTGAGTCTGGTGGAGCCACCGGGATTCGAACCCGGGCCACATCGTTGCGAACGATGTATTGTACCAATTCAACTATGGCCCCTATTTCTTAATTAACTTCCCTGCCCAAATACTTACTTCATATAAGAGCAACATCGGCACAGCTAATAAAATTTGCGAAATCACATCAGGCGGTGTTAACACTGCTGCCAAAATAACAATTCCTAGCACCGCATACATTCTTTTTTGCCGTAAAAATTCAGGCGTTAAAATAGAGGCTTTCACCAATCCCAACACCAAAACCGGCAGCTCAAAGACCAGTCCAAAGACCATGATTAAGCCGACAACAAAGGATACATAATATTCGATCGTCCAATCATTGGCTAGGTTTAATTTTTCGGTGTAATCCCATAGAAATGAGAGGACTAGGGGTAAAACAACAAAGTAGCAAAAAGAGACACCTGCAGCAAAAAGCAAAGCACCAAATAAAAAGATAGGGATCAAAAAACGCCGTTCTTTTTGTTTGAGTGCTGGCACAAAAAAATAAGAGATAAAATAAAAGAGGACTGGTAAAGAAAGCATCAACCCAAACAAAAGCGAGAGTTTTAATCCAATTAAAAATCCAGAAGTCGGGCGTAAAGTTCGAAGCGATAATTCTGCGTCACCCACAGCATGTCGTAAAGGAGTTAAAACAATTTCTAGCAGGTGCGGAGCAAAATAAAACATCAACCCTGTTGAAATGATTAAGGTCACAAAGACTTTGACAAGGATCCAACGAAGGTCCTCGAGATGATCCAAAAAAGGTTTACGTAGTTTCATTACTCAGAAGGTTTATCTTTAGAAGAGTCGTCGTCTTTTACCGAAGACTTAAATTCTCGAATTCCTTTACCCATTGACTTGGCAATTTCAGGAATCTTTTTTGCTCCAAATAGTAATAAGACCACTCCAAATATGAGCAGTAATTCTTGTACCCCGAGTCCACCAATAAGCGCTAACATCGTCACTCCTTTATGCAAATAGCCATAAGCTAATGTAAGCATGTATTATACAAAATCTCAGTATAAACTCAAGCTTCAAGAAATAAGCCTGATGCCTCTTTATAGGGCACACTGCGTGTGGAAATGTTCTCTCAAAGGGACGTTCCGTAAGCAACTTGCCGCCCGGCAAGTCACTTACTCCACTCATACTCGCAAACACACCCAGGAAAAGTACACTCCTCTTGGAGTGCACTTTCCCAGGGGCCCTGTTTACTCAGATGCCCTTTGAGAGAACATTTCCACACTCCGTTTATCAAGAATATCTATGGTAGGATGTGGGCATGAAAAAAGTGGCGGCGATTGATATTGGGACGAATTCGACTCGGTTTATGGTGGTGAGTC
>JAJCYG010000041.1 GCA_029263055.1 Actinomycetes bacterium | reverse complement strand
ATTAATTCGGATAATGTAAATGAACGAAAAGAAGCAATGGATCTTTTGCTTAAGCAAAAACCACTTTTAACCGGTTACTTAGATATTATTGACATAAGAAACAAAATGATTTCTGAAGAGATTTGGATTGCTCAAATCTATAGTGGTGAAGGAATGTTTGCCATGGATAAAAATGAGAATCTGGAATACTTTATTCCAAAGGAAGGTTCTGCTATGTGGATTGATAACTTAGCCATTCCTAGAGATGCGGAACATAAAGAGACCGCTGAAGCCTTTATCAATTTTGTCCTAGACCCAATTGTGAGTAGTAAAATTGCCAATTATCTATGGTATGCCAATTGCAATATTGCTGCAGCCCCTTATACAAATAAGGAGATTCTAGAAGACCCCTCTCTTTATCCTAAGGAAGAAACATTATTAGAATGCGAATTTTTTCTTAAAGGTGGCGAAATAAATCATGAAGGATATGAAAATATTAACAACGAGATTTGGTCAAAATTACACGCACCTTCAACTAAATAAAAGTGAGCCATGTTCCAGTTAAAACTTGGAAAAAAAATCTTATTCTCTTTTTTATTAATTGCGTTACTTCCCTTCACTCTCCTCTCTTTTTTATTCTATTCACAAGCCAAAGAAAGTACCAGCAACTTAATTGAAGAGAATTTATCTAATTTAACCAATGAAGCGGGAATTGAAATAGAAAAAACCATTTATACTGCTTATCAAAACATCATCGCTCTAGCTAAAAATCCAGTTCTCAGTTCTAATCAATCACCAACCGAAGCAAAACTCAATGAAATGAAATTAACTCAAGAGATTTACCATATGTTTGAAGAAATAACCCTTCTGAACAGTAGCGGTGTTGTTATCGCTTCAACAACTTATAGTTACAGAGGTGGAATCAAATATAAGGATTGGTTTAAACAAGCCAAATCAGGTAAAGTCTCTGTCTCACCTGTTATTGCTGTATTAGAACCCTTTCGGGTTGTTCTGGTAACCGCTGCTCCTGTTTTGAATCATGAGGGGAATATCACCGGAGTCATTGCAGGACAAATCAACATGCAAAGAATTTGGGAGGGTACAGATCGCATTAAACTCAGCAACACAGGTTTTGTTTTTTTAACGGATGAAAGAGGCAATATTATTGCCCACCCCAACAAAGAGAAACTCTTTGAAAAATATGGTTCACAAGATTTCAGAAAAGAGTTTCTAAGTACAGCTGGCGGCACCATAAACTTTTCTGATAACGGCGTTAAAAAACTCTGTTACTTTAAAATCTTAAGCGGGCACAAACAATATCCAGGTCAAGACTGGCGTCTTGGTATTGTACAAGAAAGCCAAGACGCCTTTGGGATAATAAATCAAATAAAACTACAAATACTTTTTGTTGGAGTCGGAGGATTTTTGTTCATTATTTTATTTTCTAGTTTTTTAAGCAGTCATATTGTCAAACCGATCAAATCACTTGTTCGCGAAACAGAAAAAGTCATCAAAGGTGATTTGGACGCTCATGCCTCTGTTAATTCCAAAGATGAAATTGGTGGCTTAGGAGAAGCATTCAACCGGATGACTCATAATTTAAAAACAAGTAAAGACGAAATAGAACGTCGAACAACTGAACTATACCAATCAAATAAAGACCTTCAGAAAGAAGTAAAAGAGCGTAAAGAATTAGAAGCTCAACTACTCCAATCCCAAAAAATGGAAGCAATTGGGCGTTTGGCAGGAGGTATCGCTCATGACTTTAATAACAACCTCACTGTTATTCTTGGTTATTGCGACCTGCTTTCACAGAACACTTCTCCAGAGAACCCCATGAACAAAGAAATTAAAGAAATTGAAAAAGCGGGAAAGCGTTCTGCAGATTTAACCCAGCAGCTTTTAGCATTTAGTCGCCATCAAATTATTTTACCTCAGCTTCTTAATGTTAATAACTTAATCTTAAGTATGGAGAAGATGTTAAGCCGACTTATTGGCGAACATATAGAGCTGGTAACGCATATAGAAGAAAAAACTGATCAGGTAAAAATAGATCCAGCACAATTTGAGCATATCCTTGTTAATCTTGCTATTAATGCACGAGATGCTATGCCCAGTGGGGGAAAATTAATTATTAAAACAAAAAATATATTTTTAGACAAAGAATATACCAAAAGACACATGGGTACCACACAAGGCCACTATGTAATGATTTCTATTCAAGATACCGGAATAGGAATAGAAAAAAATATTCTGTCAAATATTTTTGAGCCATTCTTTACCACTAAAGAAATAGGAAGTGGAACAGGATTAGGCTTAGCCACTGTTTATGGTGTTATCAAACAAAACCAAGGCCATATTGATGTTTATAGTGAAGTCGGTCATGGCTCTGTCTTTAATATTTATTTACCCTCTATTCAAACAACAACAGCTGCTTTACCAAAGAGCGTAAAAAAAGAGATCGTTGCTTCCTCTGGAAAAGAGACCATTCTCTTTGTTGAAGATGATCCCTCTGTAAGGTATTTAGTTGTTTCTCAGTTAAAGAGGTTAGAGTATCACGTTTTAGTCGCGAACAATGGTGTTGAAGCATTAAAACGACTAAAAGAAGAACCGTCAGACAAGTTCGACCTCCTTTTAACAGATATCATCATGCCTGAAATGGGAGGAAAAGAATTAGCCCAAAAAACACGCTCTTTTTTACCTAAAATACCGATTCTTTTTATTTCAGGCTATACCGAGGAAGCAATATCAAAAGATCCTGATTTTCCACTACAAGATTTTTTGCAGAAACCCTTCCCTTTAGAGCTATTAGCATCTAAATTAAGAAACCTTTTAGATAAAACTTCTTAAGAAAAAGAAGTCTTATTTACCACTAAACGATCTCTACAAGTTCGATTTCGAAGGTGAGGTCTTGGCCGGCGAGTGGGTGGTTGCCATCTAACGTCACCTCTTCTTCTCCAATGTCGGTGATCATCACAATGGCGTTTTGGCCGTTTTGTTGTGGGAGTTGAAGTTGTTGACCGATCTCTGGTTTGATGTCTGGTGGAAATTGATCTTTTTTCACTTTTAAAATGAGTTGATCCTGGCGAGGGCCATAAGCTTTATCGCAAGGAATGCTGGTGGTGTTTTTTTCACCAATTTTAAGGCCAATCACGGCTTCTTCAAAACCAGGTATAACCTGTTTTGAACCGACTGTAAACTCTAATGGGTCTCTTTCTTTAGATGAATCAAAGACCGATCCATCTGTTAAGGTTCCATGATAATGAACTTTCACTTTATCTCCTGCTTTAGCTTCTGACATTTTCGACGTCCTTCCTTTTTAATGATTACTTAATGAAATAGTTAAACTTATTGAGTACTAGCTTGGCGAGTGGCAATGGCTAGTTTTTGGGCGCCCCCTTGGCGGGCTAAATCCATGACTTGCACTATTTCTTCGAGGATCAATCCCTTGTCGGCATTGAGCACCACTTCTTGTTTGCTTGTTTTAGGTAATTCCCGTTTGAGTACTTCGACTAAGTTTTCGCGAGTGACTTGTTCTTCATTTACAAAGAGTTCGCGTTGGTCTGTAAGGGTGATGGTTAAACCTGTCACAGCCTCCCCTTTTGAGGTCGAACCAGGCAGGTCGACTTTAGGACCTTGCTGAATCAATGCAGGAGCGGTCACCATAAAGATAATCAACAGCACCAAAAAGATGTCTGTTAATGGCGTGATATTGATCTCTGCAATGATTTCTTCGTTTTCGTCAGAAGAAGGGTTCATGTGAAAGGCCACTTACTTACGCCCTCCAGCTACTACCTTTTTTCCATTTGATTTTTGAGATTCGATCTGTTCTTCAAAACAGAGTGACTCAGCCAGCTCTTCAGAAACAGCTTTTAGTTTTAAGGTGACTTGATTGATTTGATTGGAAAAATAGTTATACGCTGCCACAGCCAACACACCGACAAAAATACCCGCTGCGGTTGCAATCAACGCTTCTGAAATCCCAGCAGAAACAGTGGTGAATCCCCCCTCTTGGGTTCGGGCAATTTCACCAAACGCTTCTAAGATCCCCACCACAGTTCCAAAGAGCCCGATAAACGGAGCTAAACTTCCAATGGTTCCTAATATCCAAATCCGCGTGCGTAGCTTTTGAGACAACTGAAGGCGGACTCGATCTAGGTTGCGTAAAAACCGCTCTTCTAATTGGCCTTCAAGATCAATGGCCTTTGAATAAATGTCACCTAAGTAGACTTCACTCGCAATTGTTTTAACTTTGTCAGTCTGATCTTTTTTGATCAGTTGCAACAGCTGAGGATGAAAAAGGGTCAATGTTTTATTGGCCTTAATCAAATAAAAGGTTCGTTCAAAAACTACAGCCACACCCAGTATAGAACATAAGAGCAAGGGGTAAATGGCAAATCCACCCTGTTTAAGTAAGCTTAACAGTCCACCGTCCATAGAATTTTCCTTTTTTGTTGAGGAGGAAGTATAGCAAACAATTATGATTGCATAAAAGTAAAATCTGTATATAATGCTAAGCCAAACTGTTACAAGAAAACCATTAAAATTTAGGAGTATTGAAACATGATTGCTGCCAATGATTTAAGAAAAGGCATGGCCTTTAAACTCAACAACGAGCTCTATATTGTGACGGACCAAACCCACACCAAACCAGGTAAAGGGAGTGCGTTTGTACAGCTCGCCTACCGCTCTATTCGTACAGGAAACACCACAAAAAACAAATTCAGTCCTTCTGAAAAAATGGAACAAATCAGTCTAGAAAACAAACGAGTGGAATACCTCTATAATGATGGAGAGACTTACCACTTCATGCAACTCGATGATTACAATCAATTAGAAGTTGCGGCTTCTGTAGTGGGTGACGCAAAAAACTATTTAGTGGAAAATGCAGAAGTCCAATTAATGGTCCATGGCGACCTTGTTATTGAAGTCCAACTCCCAGCCAGCGTGGTCTTAAAAATCACAGAATCAGCTCCAGGTGTTAAAGGGGATTCTGCAACCAATGTGATGAAGACAGCCACTTTAGAGACAGGCCTTGTGACCAACGTCCCTCTTTTCATTAATGAAGGGGAAAAAATTAAGGTCGACACACGCACCGCTGCTTACATGAGCCGAGCTTAATTAATTTTCTTTTTCAGATCATCTTCGCGGCGCAAAATCCAACGTTGTAATTGGCGTTTGTTGTAGTGGCACTCTTTAAAGAGAAAGTTAAAGTCTGATTGATTTAACTGATAACAGATCAAGTCAGATTTAGCTTTAACCGTTGCTGTGCGCACCCCTTCTTGAAGCAACGCCATTTCACCAAAAAACTCACCTTTATTAAGCTGAGCAATGGAACGCTCTTGACCTTGATCATTTTTAAAAACCACCTCAGCCTCTCCTGCCTCAATCAGAAAAAACGAGTCCCCCTTTTCACCTTGTCGCACCACCAAGTCTCCGTTTTTAAATGAGAGCTCTTTCATTTTAGTGGCCATATAGAGCAATTGGATTTGTGAAAAAACAGAAAAGAAGGGGATTTGAGCTAAGAACTCCACCTTGTAATACGATTGTTTCATTTTAGGTAAAAATTCAAAGTGACTTTTTAAAACAGACAAAAAGTCTTCTTTTTTCAACCAATAGACCACCACATCGGTTGTTGCTTTTACTGTGGCTGACCGCCTGCCATCTTCTAATAATGATTTTTCTCCAAACGTGTCCCCTTCTTTAAGGCAAACAAGCGGGCGGTTGCGCAAGCCTTGTCTTTTTAAGACCAAACACTCCCCCTTAGCAATCATAAAAAAGACATCCCCTTTTGCTCCTTCACGGATAATCTTTTTTCCTTTTCGAAATTCTTTTCGTTTAAAACGGAGCTTTAAAAAATCTTTTTCTGATTGAGATAACATATTAAAAAATGGATTAACGCGAAGCAGCTCTTCAATAGACCCTTCTTCTCTTTTTTCATTAGCGACAAACTTTTTGCCAAAATCAAGCTGTGAAAAAAGATATAAATCAGCCACATCTTTTTCAGTCCAATAAAGTTCTTGAATCAGTTGTTTCAAATAACGGAAGACAAAAAGCTTTCCACAGTAATCAACAAGCAAACCATGTGTTAAGTCTAAATAACGTCGCAATCGTTCTGCTTGTTCAATCAAATCCAAATTATTGTCAACAGAATGTAACTCTCCCCCTTCTAGTCGCATGGCATCATGATCTTTTTCAGCCAATCGATTCCATTTTCGTTCCAATCCTTTTAAGTTTTGCGAGCCATAAAAAGCTCTATAAAGAGAGAGCAACGATTCCACTAAATAGGTAAAGACATGTTCCAAACTCTCTTTTTCGCTCCAGGACTGTTTAGCCACAAAAACATTGTCCGGCAAAGTCACCTTGATTTGAGCACGACGAAATGTGATCAATCCAATCGCTAAAAACCAAAAGCAAAAGGTTCGAATACATTCTGTAGGAAATTGTAAAATTGGCCCTAATGAACGGGTCTCTACCACCATCTGCAAGTAGTTCACTGCTGTCAGCAAAATAAGAGCAATTCCAATGCGACACCAAGGCAAGAAAAAACGCGTACGGGTGTAATTAAAATAAGTTGGAATCAGTAGAAACCCCATAAATAAACCCATCCCAATTGAGATGGATGCTTTAACCGTATAAGGGGTTGCCCCAAAATAATAAATGAGGGATTGGCTCACGACCGCAGTGATAGCTAAAGAAAAGACCAACAACAAAAAGACTAAAATCTTTTCAGTGGTTGAGATAAACGAGCGGCCGTAATTTTTAAAGATATAAAGAGAACAGAGAATCAACCCCAGGTAAGCAATCGACTCCATATAAAAAGAGAGTTCTAAACCTTCAGCATAGACATCAAAAATTTCTGGGGTTTGGGCGATTTGATCAAGTGAACGAACAAAAAAGAAAAAGAGAAAAAAACCTAGGGAGATTAAGACCCCTTCAAGGCGAGAGCTTCTCACTTGCCTTAAGCTCTTGACCAGCGAGATCAAAGCAATGATCAAAAAAATTGGATTGAGTATTGATAAAATTAAAAGCATGTTGCCTTTAATATTTGGTTAAACGCGCGTATTTTGCACTTAATAACTTTGGTTCGCTATAACGAACAAATAAAACAGAGTAGTTTGCACTGGCACCCTCTCCTGACACTTCTTGGATCTGCCCCACGCCAAATTCAGGATGCGTCACTTGCTCCCCCTCTTCAAAACCAACTGAAACCGGCACTTGAACCACTTCAACAGCTGTGTTGCCATGATCTTGATTGTACAGCATGTCATCGTCTTCTGGGTTCCAAGTCGGGGTGTAATGGCTCGCTGAATTAAACTCAACATACTCTGTTGGAATTTCTGCTAAAAATCGAGACGGTGATTTAGGGGTGCGCTCTCCAAAAAGCCGGCGCATTTGAGCCCCTGATAAAAAGAGTCGTTGCTCGGCCCGGGTCATTCCCACATAACAGAGACGGCGTTCTTCTTCTAACTCATCAGATTCAAAACTAGAATTGGAATGAGGAAACAACTCTTCTTCAAATCCCACAATAAAAACATAGGGAAACTCGAGCCCTTTGGCACTGTGCAAGGTCATTAAAGTGAGTTGCTCATCTTGATCTTGGTAAGAATCAATATGCGACTTTAATGTCATCTGCTCTAAAAAATTAGCCAATGTCGGCTCGCTCTCTTCTTCTTCAAACTCTTCTGTGGCTGAGATCAATTCTTTAACGTTTTCCAACCGTTCTTCAGATTCTGTATCGTCTTGTGCTTCGAGCATTTCTACATAACCTGAAGTTCGCAAAACTTCTTGCAGCAATTGGGTCACGGTTAAATCAGAAGCTTTCTCGGTTAAGGTTTGTACCACCTGCATAAAAACAGATAAATTCTTTTTCAATCGCGCCTGAACCATGGGATCATCCATGGCATCTAAAATAGCATCATGCAAAGAAAGCCCTTGCTGCATGGCACGTTCTTCTAAACGGGCAATTGAACTCTGCCCAATACCACGCGCCGGCACATTGATCACACGTTTTAAATTAATGTCATCTTGCGGACTCAAAGTCAGCTTCATATAAGCCATGACATCTTTAATCTCTTTTCTTGAATAAAAGCTAATGCCCCCAATAATCTTGTAAGGAATCTTTCCTCGTCTCAACGCATTTTCTAAAACCCGTGATTGAGCATGCACCCGGTAAAAGACCACAATATCATTTAAACTCTTTCCTTCATTCTCAATAGCGTGGTTGATCGACTCAACCACATATTGCCCTTCACCCTGCTCATCATCTGAAAGGTAATAAGCAATTTTGTCCCCTTCTTCTCGCTCTGTCCAAAGGTTCTTGGGCTTGCGTTGAGAATTATTAGAGATCACATGGTTAGATGCTTTTAAAATAGTTTGAGTGGAGCGATAGTTTTGCTCCATGTTAATCACAGTGGTGCCCTCAAAATCATCTTCAAAATTAAGAATGTTTTTAATATCAGCCCCACGCCAACGGTAGATTGACTGGTCAGGATCCCCCACCACATAAATATTTTTATGTTTTTCAGAAAGGAGTTTCACTAATTTGTATTGAGCTTGGTTGGTATCTTGATATTCATCCACCAAGATATGACGAAATTTTTCTTGGTACGCTTCAAGGGTTTTGGGATTTTCTTCAAAAAGATAAACAGTTTTCATGATCAGATCACCAAAATCAAAAGCATGATACAACTTCAGCTTCTTCTCATACATGGTGTAAATCTTAGCAATAATCTCTTCGTGGTAACCGGCTGCTTCTTTTGCAAATTCCTCACAACCAATTAACGAATCTTTAGCTCGAGAAATATGATTCATCACGTTAACCGGCTTAAAATCTTTTGAATCTAACTTCAGTTCTTTTAAGCAATCTTTGATCACTGCTTTTTGATCTTGATCATCGTAGATCCCAAAAGCGTTCTGATAGCCAATCTCTGCAGCATGGCGTCTTAAAATCTTCACGCAGATAGAGTGAAAAGTTCCGACCCAGAAAAGGTCTTGATGGCTTAATGTGCTGACACGGTTCTTCATTTCTTGAGCTGCTTTATTGGTAAAGGTGACCGCAAAAATCTCCATTGGAGAGGTCCCTTTTTCTAAAAGGTAAGCAATTCTTCGTGTGAGCACACGTGTTTTACCTGAACCCGCCCCTGCCACAATTAAAACAGGTCCGCCAGGATGTTCGACAGCTTGCCGCTGAACTGGATTTAAGTTCGAAAGAAGATCCATAGAGATGAGCCCCAGATGTTGTCTATTTTAAGATTTTTGCTTCTAAGGGTTCCACTCGGAAAGTGACAGTCATTTCTTGGTCGTTGATCTTGAGTTTTAACTCAGAGTTCATTCGAGTTAAAAGAAGCTTATAAGGAACTTTGACTGAATGCCCTTGAATATCTACAGCTACAGCTGTTTGGCCCAAAATATCTTTGGCCTCTTGCACCGCTGAAATCAAATTTTCAAATTTGTGTAACTGCTCTACCAATTGTTTGTTAAACGCATATTCGTTTTTACACGATTTACACTTCACACGAGGATTTTCTTTCATCTCTAAAATAGAGATTTTAATATGATCCCCGCAATCTGCATCAATACACTTTAATTCTAAATGGTTGCCATTGGCTTTTGACATGTAAAACTCCTATTTTTAATGCACAAAGATAGCAAAATCCCCCCTGTCTGACAACACTTTACACCGACAGAAAGCACTCCCTAGCCTCAATTAATCAGCGACAGTGGTTTCAATCTCAACAAGCGCCCCTTTAGGGAGAGCTGCCACTTGCACGCAGGAACGGGCTGGGTAGCTGGAACTGAAGAAATCACCGTAGATTTGGTTGACTGTGGCAAAGAGGTTTAAGTCAGTTAAAAAGATGGCGCAACGCACCACATCTTCTTTGGATTTGCCAATCTCAGATAAGAGCGATTCAATATTGGCTAAAACTTGGTTGGTTTCAGCTTCGATTCCTCCACCCACCATTTCCCCTGTTTTAGGGTCTAAAGGGATTTGGCCAGAGAAAAAGTAGAATCCATTGGCTTTCACCACATGGTTGTAAGGCCCTACTGCAGGTGCGCCCTTTTTAATATCAATGATCTCTTTACCCATTGTCCCCTCTACTGAATATCGATTTTTTTAGATTAATATTACTGTTGTGTCAGTAATATTAATCTACTTTTACATTTAAAAGCAGCAAAAGATCACTTTCCATCAATAATTACTGTTAAAACAGTAAAAAAAGGACTATTTCAGTAAAATAGATTCTTTTTTTTTAATTTTAGTGTATACTTACTGTTATAACAGTAAAAAAGGACTTAAATGAAAAACCTATTTTACCAAAAGATAGCTAAAATAGTACAGCAGCACCGCAAGTTAAGCGGTCTTAGTCAAAAAGAGCTCGCACACTTAGCAGGGGTCGGCAAAACAGCTGTATTTGATATTGAACATGGTAAGCCAACCATTCAAGCGCAAACTTTATTTAAAGTGTTTCAAGCACTCAATATCACGATTGAATTTTCAAGCCCATTACTTAAAGAGATAAAAGATGAGACAAGCTAAAATTTATTTTAATCATATTGCAGCCGGCATTTTATCAGAAGATGCAAATCAACATTTCACTTTTGAATATTTTGATAACTACCAAGGTCCCAATATTTCACTCACGTTACCTAAAAGTCAAAAACAGTATGCTTTTAACCACTTTCCTCCATTTTTCGATGGCCTATTACCCGAAGGCCCTCAACTAGAATCATTACTCAAACAAGCCAAAATAGACCGAAATGATTTTTTAAAACAATTAGCAACCGTAGGACAAGACCTTGTTGGGGCCATTACTGTTGAGATGATGAAATGAAAACAAATTTTTCGAGATGTCCCATATCATATGAGTTAGTCAATAAAGGTCAGCTCTATTCCACCTCAGGTTTAAAACAACTATCACCTCAACTTAAAGAGCTTGCCATTTTTCCCTACACAATAGAAGAACAACGGATCGAAGCAAGAAAAAGAGCTCAAAAGATTTCCATTCAAGGAGTCCAGCTAAAACTAAGTGCTAAATTAAATATAAAGCAAGGAAGATTTGAGATGATCGATAAAGGAGGAAGATTTATCTTAAAGCCACCCCACGAACTCTTTCCCGAATTACCAGCTAATGAAGCAATCACGATGCAGTTAGCAAAAAGTGTTGGCATTAATGTCCCGGTCCATGGATTACTCTACTGCTCTGATAACACATTTACTTATTTTATAAAACGTTTCGATCGTTTCAGTCACAATCAAAAACGAGCTGTAGAAGATTTTGCTCAATTGGCAGGTAAAACACGCGAAACAAAATACGATTTTACTATGGAAAGGTTGATTCCCATTCTAGACCAATTCTGCACCTTTCCACTTCTAGAAAAATCAAAACTTTTTAAACGGATTTTATTTAACTTTTTAGTAGGTAATGAAGACATGCATTTAAAGAATTTTTCACTCATCACAAATAAAAACAAAGTAGAACTCGCTCCTGCTTATGATTTTTTAAATACGACTATTGCATTAGAGAACACACAGGAAGAGCTTGCCCTTCCGCTAAATGGAAAAAAGAGTAAATTAAAGAGAAAAGACTTTTTTGATTACTATGCTGCAAAAAAGCTGTCGCTAAATCAAACTATCATAGAAAAGACTGTACAATCTTTTTTAAAGCCTCTATCAAAATGGAAGGACTTAATTGAAATAAGTTTTCTTTCTCACAACAAACAAAAAGAATACCTAAAAGTTTTAAGTGAAAGATTAAAAATACTAGAACTATAGCTGTTGAACAACCGTTCCACTTAAAAGCTTTGGAAAAAAGTCAGTCGACTTTTGAGGCAACACTTCACCCGCCATGCAAACATCTTGCACTTGCTTGGCTAATGTAGGATTTAGAAAAAAGACAGCTTGTGCTTTCCCCCCATCCACAGCTTGAATCCCACTCACTTTAGCGCGGCAGTAACCCAATGCTTCTCCAGCAGAAACTTGCTCTTGAGAAATGCCGAGTCGATCTTCAAGAATCAGGTGATGCAACACCGTCACATCTAGATTTGCCACAGCCTCGGGCATACCCCCTTCAATCATTTTTTTGATGGGCTCTTTATCTTTTAAGATAAGGCTATAAAAATCACCTTCACCCAAGTAAGCCCCAATCGCATTTTTTGATGCATGAGCTTCTATCACGTCAAAGAGCGCGTCAACATTCCCAACTTGTTTCACTTCAAAAATAGATTCGCATGTCTTTAAAAAAGCAGTTTTATCTAAACCTGGCTTATTTTTCACAATTCGATGAGTCGGCAAAACAGTTAATCCCTCTTCACTTAGATTTGTGAATGCCATCATGGCGTAATTAAACTTAGAGGTTCCATTGTTTTCATGTTCTTTTTTAAGGGCCACAGCTGTTTCATAACGGTGGTGGCCATCTGCAATAAAAAGCGTTTTTTCTTTCATGGCTGCTTGAACCGCAGCAACTGTTTCAGGATCATTAATCACCCAGAACTGATTTCTCACCTCTTGGTCATCAACAAAATCAAAAGCTGGCGTTTCTGAAGTCACCTTCTCTAATAAATTGCTAATTTTTTTCTCATGATCTTCATACATCATAAAGATCATTCCCAAATGAGCTTCAGTTGTTTTAAGCAAATTAATGCGGTCTGCCTTAGGACCAGACAAAGTTCGTTCATGAGGTCGAACCACACCCGTATCAAAATCTTCTACTTTTAACGCAGCAATAAAACTCCGTCTAACTCGAGTAACCTCTGTGCCAGGAACCGTGTAATGTTGGTCATAAAGATAAATAGCTTCTTGTTCATCTTGTTTGAGCACATTCTCTTTTTTCCAAGCAGCAATCAAATCACGCGCACGTGTGTACCGGTTATCAGACTCTGTATCTTGATCACTCTGCTTGCCTAAGATCAAACGAACATAATTATGCGGATCACGGCCATAATACTCTTCTTGCATGGAGGGACTGATCTTATCGTACGGAAGTGTGATCACATCTTCTGCTTTAACCTTGTCTAAATTGTATCGAAACCCTTGAAACGGTTTAATTTCAGCCATTGCACCCTCTAATTCTCTTGTACTTTTAATTCATTTAACTGTTTTTGGTATTTTCTTCTCACTGAGTTGAAGAATTCGATTATATCAGAAGATTGATATTCATCATAGGTCCAAGGCCATGCTTGATACGTTGCCTTTTCATACCAATAAGTGGCCTGAGCATAAATACCCTCTCGAAGGTAAACCCGGTAACTTGCTGGCTTGGTTGTGGCAATCACGATTTTGTCTAAGGTGAGCAATCCGCCATCAAGATTAACCTGCCTTTTCCCCTCTTCTGAAAGCACCATCTCAATCTCATTGGTTTTGAGTTTATAGTCAGCCAACCCTTCAGGCGGCAACAAATCTCGAAAACTTAAGAACTGTCGGATAATGTTGTTCCCCATCTCCTCACAGTAATAGTCTGTGGCTTTATAAAGAAACACAGAGCTCTCTTGTTCCACAGGGCCGAATAAACGAACTAATTCAGACTTTGCTTTTTCTAACCACTCGGTATCTGCAGCAAGTAAGAAAAGAATATGTTTTGAAGGGGGTGGCGGTAAATAGGTTTCAGAACTCATTGAACTTCAGATCGTACAACTTTAGGTTTAGCCGAACGCCAAACTTTAATCGATCGTTTTGATTGAGACGTGCTTTTCTTTTTCTTCTTTGAAACTAAATTACGTGGTTGTCTGTTCACAATTTTAAACATCTCAGGCTTCTTCAACATGGAATCATACGAAAAGTAGACCACCCCATCTGGATTTAAAGCTAAAGTCTCTTGGATTTGCTTCTCAAAAGCATCCAACTCTTCTTCTAACAAATAAGACCCTAATCCAATATAAACACGACTGTCTTGGCGCAGTGACAACGCTTGTCGCGAAAGACGATTCACAAAACGAGAATCAATACTGTAGTTCATGGTAATCAACGCATCGACAATTCCTTCATCTAACCATTGACCCCAATCTTGATAACTTGAAAGGTAAGCTCGATCAATCCAACACAACCCTGCTGCAGTCACCTGCATTTTACGCGAGGTTAATTTGACTCGCTTAGAAACTGTGCGCACCACTTCTGTGATTTGATCCCGGCGCCAATCATCCCACACTTGAGTATTCTTGCGGGTCTTTTCCATGGTCATGGGATCCCAACCTGTTTTTAACTTAAACCGGCGAACACTCTCTTTACCATAACCAAATCCTTTTCGACCATCCCAGCGCGACCCTGCATAAGGGACATCAAAAGGGATTCGAATAAAATCTAAATGATACCCATCTAAATCAGGGTAATTGACCACGATTTCTTCAGCCACATCCGCTAAAAACCGCTGCACTTTTCGATCCCCTGCATCCAACCACATGCCCCCATCAGGTAATTTCTCATGAGGAAAATCCCAAAGCGAAACCCCTGTTCCATTACGGGTCACCACATCTTTACCCAATCTTTCTAAAACTGGATAACTTTTTTTGGAATTACGCACCACTCGCATTTGATTGGCCCACGCATGCACTTCAATCCCTTGCTTGTGCGCTTCATCAATAAAAAACTGAAGCAGGTCTACCTTCTCTTTTGCGAGAAACCGTTTATACGGCTCATTAGGAATAAAAGAACTTTTGTACCAAGCACGATGGCCTCGAAAAACTTGAACAAAGAGGGTGTTGAAATTATTTTTAGCCGCAATATCAATACATTCTAGAATTTTTTCTTTTGAGGATAAGGTGTTATTGGTTCCTTCACACTCAACCCATAAAGCACGAATGCTCTCTTGAGCCGCTTGTAAAGGAGAGACAATCAAAACAGATAAGATAAATAAGGTAGAAAATAAGGAGAATTGAAGGCGCTTCATTAAAAGTTCACCCGAGGACTTAAACTACCCTCAGAAGGAGCAGGCTGATTCCAAGGAATGGAAGAACCCCCTTCAGGAGCATAGCACCCGGAAAGAATAGAAAGAGTTGCTGCTAATAAGATGAAACAAGCGATCCTTCTCATCCATCAAAAATAGCAAACTCATCTCCTATTTGGCAAAAAAATTCTTCCTTAATAAAGTCTTTTGCTTATAATAGCGAGCATGCTTAGAATGATGAGACTACACACAAAACGGATTTTTGTCGCAATTCTCCTCTTAATCATCCCTGCGTTCTGTTTTTTTGGGATTGATATGGCCTTTCGTGATGCAGGAACCGGGATTGCAGGCAAAATTTACAACAAATCGATCAAGATCGACAAATTCTCCCTAGCTCAGCAAGAAGCACGCACACAAATGTTCTCTCAAATGATCATTTTATTTGGGGTGCAAAGCGTGGACCAACTCAGCCAATTGCGTAACCGACTCAGCAACTACTTTACCCGTGAAAACCTCAATCAACTCACATGGGAACGGCTCATTTTACTTCATTTGGTCAAAGAACAAAAAATCGAGGTTGACCGGTCAGAGATTCTTCGATGGGTCTCAAACTTTCCCCTCTTTCAACAAGATGGGCAATTTAACTCCAAGCGCTATGAGAGCGTGCTGAGAAATGCATTTGGACTCTCCTCTGTTGTATTTGAAAAACACTTAAAGAAATCACTCCAAATTCAGCGACTACAAAATCGAACCACAGGCCAAATTCAGCCAACAGACTCAGAGATGCGACAAGCTTATACCGATCAAAATGAAAAAGTTGTGATTGAGTTTGTTCTAATGGATGCCAACCAATTTGGCTCAGAACTCAAATTCAGCGATTCAGAAACAAAAGCATTCTACGACTTAGACCCGGAACAATTTCGCCGTCCAGAAACAATCGAGGCTGAATACTTTGTCCTCAAACAAGAAGATTTAACCGAGCAAGTGACAATCTCTCAAGATGCGATCGAAGCCTACTACAACGCAAACAAAACCCAATTTAGCGATGAAAAAACAGAGCTTGAAAAACCTTTAGCAGAAGTCCAAGAAACCATTGAATCGATTCTAACAAACCGCGCCATTGAAGAGCTCTTTTATGAAAAAACAACAGACATCTCCATTGCACTGATCAAGCAAAGCCCTACAGATGTGGCACAAGAATTTGGATTGGAATTAAAGAAGACAGACCCTTTTTCTCTGGGTCAGTCCCCTCTACCTAAAAAAGTAACGGCGGCTCTTTTCACCTCTGAAGAACAAGGCTACATGCAACCGATTCAAGTCGATACTGAAGTTTATCTCGCACAAGTTGTAAAAAGAAATCCTTCAAAGATTCCTACTTTTGAAGAATGTAAAGATGTGGTACTCAAATCCTTAACATTAAAACGTAAAATTAAACTGGCTCAAGCTCAAGCGCAAAAGAAACGCGCTGAAATTGTGGCTATGATTGAAAAGGAACCCCTTCCCTTTGCTGAAGCTGTGAAAAAAGCAAAGCTACCGATTCAAAAAATACCTGCTTTTAATCGCCAAGACCCATTAACAATTCTTCCTAAACAGGTTCAAAATATTGCCTTTCAAATGAAAGATAATGAAGTCAGCCAGATCATACAAACACCTAATGGGGCTCTCTTCTTTGCTGTCAGCGAAAGAGAAGTTCCTGAATACAAAGAAGACCCTCAACTCATTGCCAAACTCCGCAATCAAAAGCAGACCCAGTTCTACCAACTCTGGCTAAACCGCCAAAAAGAAGCTGCCAACTTAGTCGACTTAACCCCCTTCTTCTAATCCAGACAATAAAAAAACCCTGCAAATAAATACAGGGTTTAAATTCAAACTAAAATTTTAATGGATTAAACGGAGGTAGGTTTCTTCTTTTTTCTTTTGTCTACGTTCTTTAGGGATTTTACTTCATTCATGAATTGGTCAATATCTTTGAATTGACGATAGACAGAAGCAAAACGAACATAAGCAATATCATCAAGCAGTTTGAGTTTTTTCATCATTACTTCCCCAATCTCAACTGATTTCACTTCTTTGTCATAGCGAGATTCGAGAGCTTTTTCAATTTCGTCCACAACGATCTCAATCTTTTCAATTGATACTGGGCGCTTTTCACATGCTTTTAAGATACCCGACATCAGCTTTTGACGATCAAAGTCTTCTCGGCTGTTATCCTTCTTAATCACACGTAAAGGAATCTCTTCAATACGCTCATAAGTAGTGTAACGCTTATCACATTGCGTGCATTCCCGGCGACGACGAATCACCTGAGAATCGTGTGACGAACGCGAATCAACTACTTTATCATTGTCATAATTACAGTACGGACATTTCATTTTCTTTACCCAATATAATCAACATTGGCAACCATCCTACTACATGTTGTATGGGGTGTCAATAAGAAAATGATAACTCTCTTTTTAAAGGGAATTTAGAGGAATTTCGATAAGAAATCATGTTATCTTCTCATAATGTTTGACAAGATATTAGTCATAACCTTCTTTATTGCAAAAAGTTAAAGAGCCCTAATCTCAAAATACTAGGGCTCTTCTATTTTAGCAGTACCAAATGTAGGGCTTAGAGAGTACTTGATGCCACCGAGTTTTCTTGTAACTCAGGATAAAGAGGAAACTGCTTACAAAGCGTTTCAACTTGGCCACGCACCTCGGCAACCACCTTTGCGTCCCCTTTTGAATCAAGGACTTTGGCGATGAGTTGGCCGACTTGCTTGGACTCGGCTTCTTTTAATCCACGTGTTGTGATGGCTGGGGTTCCGATTCGGACACCACTACAAACAACAGGAGGTTGCTCATCAAATGGGATCATGTTTTTATTTACGGTGATTCCGGCTTCATGCAAGTAATCTGCGGCATCACGTCCGGTCACATCTTTAGGTCTCAAATCAACTAAGAGCAAGTGATTGTCTGTTCCACCAGAACAGATTCTCAAGCCTTGTGCGATTAATTCATCGGATAATGCTTGAGCATTCTTGATCACTTGTTGTGCATATGTTTTAAATTCAGGTTGCAGCGCTTCTTTGAATGCCACTGCTTTACCGGCGATCACGTGCATCAATGGCCCACCCTGAATACCAGGAAAGACTCTTGAGTTTACTTTCTTAGCAAACTCTTCTTTGCACAAGATCATTCCACCACGCGGTCCACGCAATGTTTTGTGTGTCGTAGTCGTAACAAAATCTGAAACAGGAACAGGATTTGGATGCAAACCAGCGGCAACCAACCCAGCAATGTGAGCCATATCAATAAAAAGATAGGCACCCACTTCGTCAGCAATCGCACGCATTTTGTCAAAATCAATGATTCGAGAATAAGCACTTGCCCCACCCACAATCATTTGTGGTTTGTGTTCTTTGGCTAAAGCGTGCATTTGATCATAATCAATGCGATCATCTTCTTTACGCACACCATAAGAAACAACATTATAAAGGCTTCCAGTAAAATTCATTTTATGACCGTGGGTTAAGTGACCCCCATGGTCCAAACTTAAAGCTAAGATGGTGTCGCCTGGTTTTAAGACGGAAAAGTAGACCGCCATGTTGGCGCCTGAACCAGAATGTGGCTGCACATTAGCGTGATCCGCACCAAAGAGTTGCTTTGCCCGTTCAATGGCCAGGTTTTCCACCACATCCACGTTCTCACATCCATTGTAATAACGCTTTCCAGGATATCCTTCGGCATATTTATTAGTGAGCAGACTCCCTTGAGCTTGCATCACTGCCAAGCTGACAGAATTCTCAGAGGCAATCATCTCTAAACTAAACTCTTCGCGCTTCACTTCGTCCTGAATTGCGCTTAAAACTTCTGGGTCAAATTGACTTAACTCATTCATTCTGGGAACTCCTTATTTAAACCGAGATTCTTCGGCTTCGCCTCAGAATGACGCGATAAAAAGTGCGTCATCCTGAGCAAAGCGAAGGATCTCGCTAATCTTCAGTTATTCTATCTTATCGACTCGGCGTTGGTGGCGGCCCCCTTCAAACTCAGCGGCAAACCATTCTTCTAATATAGGTCTTGCTTCTTCTGGGCTGACAAATTTTGCGCCTAAAACTAAAAGATTGGCATTGTTGTGAAGACGGCTCATTTTGGCGCCATAAGTGTCATGCACTAATGCTGCACGAATGCCATTTACTTTATTGGCTGCCATGCTCATTCCGATTCCAGTGTGACAAATTAGAATGCCTTGCTCAGTCTCTCCCTTTGCAACAGTGCCTGCAACTTGTTTGGCAAAGTCTGGGTAATCAACAGAGTCTTTGTTGTGGCAACCTAGGTCTTCAACCTCAATCCCCTTTTCTTTTAGAAAAGAGACAACCACTTCTTTAAGGTCAAATCCAGCGTGGTCGCTTCCAATGGCAATCTTCATTTATTCGCCTTGTTTAGGTTTTAAAATGTGTTCGGCAATGTATTCAATGGGTGGCTTCATCTTTTGAAAGCAGAGTTCATAATCTGCCATAGGATGTCCCATTGGGTCTGGAATATCTAAAAAGTTTTCTTCAACGCGTTGATCAAATTCTTTAAGCAAAAAGACTTTTCCGCCTGCTTCAGGACACAATTCCATGATTTGCATGCGGTGATACTTGGTCATGGCTAAAATTAAAGTGGCCCGTTCGATTAATTCTGCCGTGCATTTTTGAGATTGATGCTTAGAGAGATCAACACCAATGCGCTCCATCAACTCTATTGCTTCATCGCTCGCACTTAAGCCTTCAAAACCAGCCAAACCAGCAGAGAGCACTTCAACATCTTCTCGGCCGTTTAATAAACTTTTAAGGTATCCTTCTGCCATGGGGCTACGACAACTATTGCCTGTGCAGACAAATAAGATCACATTTTTCATGAATGCTCTGCAAACCAACTATCGATTTTTGATTTCGATAGGGCTCCCTCTCTTAAAATGATCGGTTTCTTTTGCGTTAAGTCAATCACAGTTGATTCTTTTTGCAGCGTTGTCTTACCTGCATCTAAGGCTAAATCAACTTTACCATCTAAATCTCTTAAAGCATCAACAAGTGTTACTGGCGGCGCTTTCCCACTTAGATTAGCACTTGGAGCTAACACCGGAACATTACTCTGCTTGATTAAAGCCAAAGCAACAGGATGGTCTGGCATACGAAACCCACAACTCCCACCCTTTTTTGTTTCTAAAACCACTGTCACCGGCCCTGGCCAGTAATGATTTAAAAACGAAACCACATTCTCAGAAAGCTCTCCAACTTCAGCAATCACTTGATCCACTGAAGCCACATGCCAAGAAAGCGGCTTATCTATAGGACGCTTTTTTATCGCATAGACCCTGCTTACAGCTCTCGAATCTAACGCATTTGCAGCTATACCATAAACTGTTTCAGTCGGAAAAACAACTAGCTTTCCCTCTTGAAGTGCCTTGGCACCGAGCTCAATAACCTCTTCTTCTGGAGAGGTGGCAGAAACAACACAAACCTTTGTTAGCATAGTTGGGCAACTTTTTCGTTTCCGCGCTGCACTTTTTCTGCTTGAGACACTTTAAAGTCTTTAAGGGCTTTAGCTAAACCAGGGTCAGAAAGAGCTAAAATTTGCACCGCTAAGATGGCGGCATTGGCTGCTCCAGCTTCACCAATAGCGAGTGTTCCAACAGGAACTCCTTTAGGCATTTGAACAGTTGAAAGCAAAGAATCTAAACCATTGAGCACAGATGTAATCGGCACACCTAATACAGGGTGTGTTGTGTGAGCTGCGACTGCGCCTGCTAAGTGAGCGGCCCCACCTGCAGCGGCAATAAAAACTTTCACTCCGTGCGAAGAAGAATTACGCACATGCTCTGCTAAATCAGCAGGAGAACGGTGCGCGGATAAAACACGCACGCTGTGAGCAACTTCAAATTGCTTTAAAATATCAACGGCATTTTTCATGATGTCAAAATCTGAATCAGATCCCATTAAAATTGAAACTTGTGCTTTTGACATAATCTTCTCCTTTTAAGTTGAATGCACTTTAAGTGCTTTGTTTCCTATATCTTTTCGATAAAATGCTTTATCAAACTGAATCGCTTCTACCGCTTGATAAACTTTGTCTTGAGCTTGAGCCAAATCATTTCCTAGAGAAGTCACCCCAAGTACACGCCCTCCAGCAGTTGTGATTTGCCCCTCTTTAAGCGTGGTTCCTGCATGAAAGACAACTGTATCTTCAAGCGCATTGGCTTGGTCTAAACCAGAAATCACCTTTCCCTTATCATAAGGACCTGGATAACCTCCAGCAGCCATCACAACACAAACTGCTTGTTGCGGCTTCCATTTAAGTTCAGCTTGAGCCAACTCCCCTTTGCTGGTGGCTAATAAGAGATCAAAGAAATCTGAATCAAGACGAGCCAGAACAGCTTGAGTCTCTGGATCTCCAAATCGAACATTAAACTCTAAAACATTAGGCGTGCCATCAGGAGCAATCATCAATCCAGCATAGAGAACCCCATGAAAATCAAGTCCTCGCTTTTGAATCCCCTTAAGCGCTGGCTGCAACACTTGCTCTTCGATTCTCTGTTTCAATTCACCATGATAAAGTGGCGAAGGAGAAATCGCTCCCATCCCACCTGTATTAGGACCTTCATCATTGTCAAAAATCCGTTTGTGATCTTGGGAACTTTCTAGTGCCACAATAGAATGGCCATCAACTAAAGCTAAAACTGAAATCTCTTCACCTTGCAAACACTCTTCAATCACCACCCGGCTTCCAGCTTCACCAAAGGCATTATCTTCCAACATTGATTTAAGAGCCCCTTTGGCCTGCTCTTTACTTGTCGCAATCACCACACCTTTACCCGCAGCAAGTCCATCTGCTTTAATCACTGTAGGAAAAGATATTTCCTTTAAATAATTTATAGCTAATTCTAAATCAGAGAACTCTTTGTACTTGGCATTAGGCAAGTTAAATTCATCCATAAACTCTTTTGCATAGAGCTTACTTCCCTCTAACTCAGCTGCTGCCTTACTTGGACCAAAAATAGCTAATCCTTTTTGTTTAAATAAATCAACAATCCCTTCTACTAAAGGCTGTTCAGGTCCTACAACTGTTAAATCGATTGATTCTTTTTTGGCAAACTCAAGCAATTCAGATTGGGATAAAGCAGGTAGACATTCAGCTTGCGCAGCAATTCCACCGTTTCCAGGGGAACAGTAAATTTTTTCTACTTTTGGGGATTGGGAAAGCGCCCAAACTAAGGTGTGCTCTCTCCCACCACTTCCAATGACGAGTACTTTCACAAGACCCTCTTAATCTTTTAATGTTTGAAATGGCGTAAGCCGGTGAAGACCATGGCTGCATTTTTTTCGTTACAGGCTGCGATCACTTCTTCGTCTCTAACTGAGCCGCCGGGTTGAATCACGGCAGTGGCACCTGAATCAATCACTTGATCCACCCCATCACGGAATGGGAAAAAGGCATCAGAGGCAACCACACATCCTTTGATCGGTTTGTTTGCTTTTTCAACAGCTAAGCGGGCAGAATCAACGCGGCTCATTTGCCCAGCTCCAACTCCTACTGTTTCCGTGCCTCGCACAAAGACAATGGCATTGGACCGAACATGCTTAGCTACTTTCCACGCAAATTGCATTGATTTAAGCTCTTCTTCAGTAGGTTGACGTGCGGCAACTGAATTGAGTTGCGCCCCATTTTCATGGATCACATCGCGGTCTTGGATCAACAAGCCACCTACGACTCGTTTGATATCTTGGCCGATAAAGTTCTTTTCTTTTGATTGAACCCATTGGCCTAAGCCCGCCAACTCCATCAAACGAATGTTTTTCTTTTTAGCCAGTATGTCAAACGCCTTTGCGTCATAACCTGGCGCAATGATCGCTTCAACAAAGATTTTAGAAATTTCTAAAGCTGTGGCTTCATCCACGACTCGATTAAACCCCATTACGCCACCAAAAGCAGAAACAGGATCCGTTTCATACGCTTTCACATAGGCTGTGACTAAATCTTTATCTACAGCAGCTCCACAGGGATTATTGTGTTTGATCACAATAGCGGCTGGTTCTGAAAATTCTTTAACTAACTCTAAAGCAGAATTCAAATCTAAAAGATTGTTAAAAGAGAGCTCTTTACCATGCTTTTGAATCGCATTGGCCACACAAGGTTCTTCTGTTTTAGACTCTTTGTAGAAGGCTCCTTTTTGATGTGGGTTCTCTCCATATCGAAGCTCGCTCACTTTTTGAAAGCTGACTTGAAACGATTCTGGAAAAGCTTCTTTCTCTGATGAAACTTGAGACAAGTAATTAGCAATTGCCTGATCATATTGAGCTGTATGTTGAAACACTTCTAAAGCAAGTTGTTGTTTTAATTCAAGAGTCACATTCCCTTGAGACAAAGCATCCACAACCATTGAATATTTATCAGGATTAACCACCACCAACACATCTTTGTGGTTTTTAGCTGCCGAGCGGATCATGGCAGGTCCTCCAATATCAATGTTCTCAATCGCTTCTTCTAAGGTCACATCTGGTTTGGCAATGGTTTCTTGAAAAGGATAAAGGTTCACAGCCACCACATCAATGGGATCAATGCCATTTTCTTGCATTTGTTTTTGATGATCTGCGTTGTCTCGAATACCTAAAAGGCCCCCGTGCACTTTAGGGTGCAAGGTTTTAACCCGACCATCTAACATTTCAGGAAATCCAGTCACATCTGAAATAGAAATCACAGAAAGACCCGACTCTTTTAATGCTTTAGCGGTTCCACCTGTTGAAATAATTTCAAAACCTAATTTGGATAGACCTTGAGCAAACTCCACCACTCCGGCTTTGTTTGACACACTGATCAAGGCACGTTTTTTCACGCTCATATTAACTCAACCTCTTTATTCCCTGTTTTGACTTCACCAATTCTAGCTGGATTTAAGTTCAACTCTTTTGATTTTTCAAAATAAGCATCGGCTTCTTCTTTTGCCACAACAGAAATCATGCCCACACCCATATTAAACACATGGTGCATTTCTTCTTCTGAGACATTCCCTGTTTTTTGAATCAGATCAAAAATAGGGACTTCTGGCCAAGAAGCTTTCTTGATTTCGACTTTAACCCCATCTGGCAAAATACGAGGAATATTATCGTAAAAACCACCCCCCGTAATATGGGCTAAGCCGTGAATATCAAAATCTTTTAACAAAGCTAAAATCTCTTTGGAATAAGGTCGGTGCGGAGCAAGCAATGCTTCACCAATTGTATTCTCTAAAGAATCGACTTTAGAATCTAATTCAAAAGGGCCATCATCAAGCAGCACATTTCTGGCTAAAGAATACCCATTTGTGTGCAACCCTGAAGATTGAAATGAGATGAGCTGGTCACCCGCTTGAATTTTCTTTCCATCAATAATTTTATCCCGCTCAACCATTCCAACAATGGTTCCAACTAAATCATATTCTCCATCCGGATAAACACCCGGCATCTCAGCTGTTTCACCACCCAGCAAAGAACACCCCACATCTTTACATCCTTTTGCGAGACCTTCGACAATTTGATAGCCAATATCCTGAACCATCTTGCCCATACCAATGTAATCAAAAAAGAAGAGCGGTTCAGCCCCTTGCACCACAATGTCGTTAGCACAATGAGAAACAATATCCAACCCAACCGTGTTATGAACACCCATCATAGCCGCAACTTTAATTTTTGTGCCAACTCCATCCACACTTGAAACCAAAACAGGATCTTTGTAGCCACACTCGCTCACACCAAAGAGTCCACCAAAACCACCAATTTCACTCAGCACCCCTTTACGGTGTGTTGACTTCACTTGTTGTTGAATGCCTTGAACAAAACTCATCTTAGCGGCAATATCGACTCCAGCTTTTTTGTATGCAGTGCTTTCTCTTGTCATTTTATTTTATCGAGCAACTTTTCTCTCGATTTCTCCATAATAAATTTGTTCAAACGCGTGTCAAACTTCACTGGGTAATTTCCATCAAAACAAGCACTACAAAAGTTTTTGTTCGCATGTTTTACAGACTGAAGCATCCCTTCTAAACTCAGATACCCCAAACTATCTACTTTTAAAAATTTGGCAATTTCATCCATAGTTTTTGAGGAGGCGATCAACTCTTCTTTAGAAGGAAAATCAATTCCATACAAACATGGATTTTTATGTGGCGGGCAACTGATGCGCATATGAATTTCTTTAGCACCCGCATCGCGCAAACCTTTCACACGGTTCTTACTTGTGGTTCCTCGAACAATCGAGTCATCCACAACCACAATCTTCTTTCCTTCAATTAATTTTTTGATTGGATTGAGCTTGATCTTCACGCCAAAATCACGAATCAACTGTGTCGGCTGTAAAAAGGTTCGGCCGATATAGTGGTTTCGAATAATGCCCATCTCTAAAGGAATGCCCGACTCTTGAGAAAAACCTGCCGCAGCAGAGTTACCTGAATCAGGAACAGGAATCACCATATCAGCCTTAACTGGAAATTCACGTGCTAATTGACGGCCAAACTCTTTACGCACTTCATGCACATTCTCTCCAAAAAGGATGGAGTCAGGGCGGGCAAAGTAGACATGCTCAAACACACACATGGCTTGACGTTCTGGTTTTTTAAATGGCTTAACCGAACGCAACCCTTTGTGATTGATAAAAACCATTTCACCCGGCTCCACTTCTCTCACAAATTCAGCATCAATTAAATCTAAAGCACATGTTTCTGAAGTCAGAACATAAGCATCGCCTAATTTCCCAATCACAAGCGGACGAAAACCATGCGGATCACGCGCTCCAATAATTTGATCTTCAGTAGCAAAGACTAAGGAGTAAGCTCCTTCAATACATTTTAATGTTTCAACTAAGTTATCTTGTAATGAAGCAGAGTTAGAACGAGCTAACAAATGAAGAATAATTTCACTATCAACCGTTGTTTGAAAGATCGAACCATACGCTTCTAGTTCATCACGTAAAATTTTTGCATTGACTAAGTTACCATTGTGGCCAATGGCAATGGTACCGCGTGAATATTCAACCACCAAGGGTTGAGCATTTTTAAGCATACTTGAACCGGTTGTGGAATAACGAACATGGCCAATAGCCAAATGCCCTTTTAGCGAAGCCAAGTTTTCTTCATTAAAAACATCTCCAACCAATCCCATCCCTTTATGAGAGTAAAGCGTGCGGCCATCACTACTGACAATACCAGCACTCTCTTGGCCACGATGTTGTAACGCATACAGACCGAGATAATTTAGTTTAACAGCTTCTGGATGGCCATAAACTGCAAACACACCACATGCTTCTTTAGGTCGGTCTATTTTTTGACTCATTTTATTTTCTCTTCCAAACTTTTATTCCAAAGTTGAAACAAGTTTTCTGTTTTTTCAGTGATAACTTCTTTGCTATCGACTTTAATTTCGAAATTTTCTTGGGTCACGGTTCCAATTTTCTGAGCAGGAACTCCTTTTTCTTTGGCTAACGCGAGAATCTTTTCAGCCTTTTCAGGAGAAGCTGAAAGCACAATGCGTGATTGAGATTCTCCAAAAAGAAGCGCATCTGTTCTTGTTTGAGCTGCAGGCAACTCAATTGAAACACCCCATTTTGTTTTAGGATGAAAACAACTCTCAGCTAAAGTAATGGCCAGTCCACCATCTGCACAATCATGTGCCGACTCAACCCAATTATTGTGAATCACATCTAAAGTAAAGTCTTGGATTTGCTTTTCAAATGCCAAATCAATTTCAGGTGCGTTCCCTACTTTTTTATTAAACACTTCTTTAATGTATTCAGAACCACCTAATTCTTCTTTGTTTTCTCCTAAAGCAATCACCACATCTCCTTCATTCTGAAACCAAGAAGAGGTGATAAAATCTTTATTTTCAATCAAACCAACCATTCCAATCACAGGAGTTGGATCAACAGGACCACTAGGATTTTCATTGTAAAGGCTCACGTTTCCACCTACCACAGGTGTATCAAAAACGCGACACGCTTCAGCCATTCCAATCACAGCCTGTTTCATTTGCCAAAAGACTTCAGGGCGATACGGATTTCCAAAGTTTAAATTATCAGTCACAGCTAAAGGCGTTGCCCCAGAACAGACCACGTTACGGCCAGACTCAGCTACTGATATTTTTCCACCCCGCTCTGGATTTAAAAGAGAATAACGACTATTCCCATCCATAGACATAGCCACATATTTTTTAGGTTCTTTTAAATAAACCACTGAAGCATCACTACCTGGCAATAAAACGGTGTTGGTTCGAACCATGTGATCATATTGTTGGTAAACCCAACGCTTGCTTGCAATATTTAGACTACTTAACACCTGTTTAAAACTAGCCGCCACATCAACAGGCTCTTTTAACGTGTTAAAGTCAAAACTTTGAAGTTCTTTTAAATTTTCAGGTTCTTTATCTTCGCGATGATAAAGAGGCGCGTCGTCTGTCAGCGAAAGAGCTGGCACTTCAGCCACAATCTCGCCCTTATCTTTCACACGCACCATTTTGTCATCTGTCACAAAACCGATTTGAGCCACTTCTAAATCCCACTTTTTAAAAATCGCGATCACTTCTTCTTCACGACCTTGCTTACAAATAAAAAGCATGCGTTCTTGAGATTCAGAGAGCATCACTTCATAAGGTGTCATGCCGGTTTCACGGCGTGGAACCAAATCAACATCAATTTCAATTCCTGCACCCCCCCGAGCCGCGGTTTCACAAGTAGAACAAGTCAAACCAGCCGCACCCATATCTTGAATTCCAATCAAGGCATCGGTTTCATACAATTCTAAACACGCTTCCATTAATAATTTTTCTAAAAATGGATCCCCTATTTGAACATTAGGACGTTTCTTTTCTGACTCTTCAGTTAAATCTTCGGAAGCAAAAGTCGCTCCATGAATTCCATCTCGGCCTGTTGTGGCTCCCACATAAAAAACAGGATTTCCCACTCCACCTGCCGCGCCTCGCATCACACGTTCGTGAGGCACAATTCCTAAACAAAAAACATTCACTAATGGATTGGCATCATAACTCTCATCAAAAAAAAGTTCTCCGCCCACTGTTGGAATTCCAATACAGTTTCCATAATGAGCAATCCCGCTCACCACACCAGTCAACAATCCTTTGACCTGTTTTTTATTCATGTCACCAAAACGGAGTGAATCCATTAAGGCTAACGGACGCGCGCCCATGGTAAAGATGTCACGTAAAATTCCACCCACTCCAGTGGCTGCCCCTTGAAAAGGTTCAATGGCTGAAGGGTGATTGTGCGATTCTACTTTAAATGAAATAGCCCAGCCTTCTCCAATATCAATCACGCCCGCATTTTCTTCGCCTGCTTTAACCAACAAACGATCGCCGGAGGTAGGAAAAAGTTTTAAAAGAGGTCTCGAGTTTTTATAACTGCAATGCTCGGACCACATCACAGAGTAAATACCCAACTCAGTAATGGTTGGGTCTCTTTTTAAGAAACCTTTAATTTTGTCGTACTCTTCTTGAGTCAGACCATGTTCTTTTAAAAGTTCAGGAGTTATCTGTACCAGTTCTTCAGCGACAGCCATTAGTTGCATACCTTTTCTAAGCTTGTTTTTAAAATAGATTCAAACATCTTACGCCCATCTGCTGAGCCAAGCAAAACATCACATGCTCGCTCAGGGTGAGGCATCATTCCCAAGACATTTCCTTCTTTGTTACAAATACCAGCAATGTTTTCAACCGATCCATTTGGATTGGATGCTGCTCTAGTTTCACCGTTGTCATCGCAATAACGAAACACCACTTGGTTATTTGAGTTGAGTTCTTTGAGTTTATCTTCTTCTAAAAAGTAATTTCCTTCACCATGAGCCACAGGAATATTTAAAACTTCTCCCTTTTTTAGCTCCGATGTAAACGGGGTTTGATTGTTTTCTGTACGCAAATTCACATGCTTGCAGACAAACTTCAAACTGTCGTTACGCAACATTGCACCTGGTAACAAACCTGACTCAAGCAAGATTTGAAAACCATTACAAATACCCCAAACCATTTTTCCTTTTACAGCAGCTTCTTGAACCGCTTCCATAATCGGTGAGAAACGAGCCACGGCACCGGTACGCAAATAATCACCGTAAGAAAAACCACCCGGAATTAACACACCATCCACATCCCCTAAAGAGGTCTCTTTGTGCCAGACCATTTTTACAGGAATGTCAAAAACTTCGCTTAAGGCATATTCGCAGTCATGGTCACAATTGGACCCAGGAAAAACTAAAACCGCAAACTTAGGTTTAGCTGACATTGGCCGCAGCCCCACTTTCAATAAGTTCTACTTTGTATTCTTCAATCACAGGATTGGCTAAAAGCTTGTCACACATTTCATTTAACTTTGTTTGAGCTTCAGCTTCATTGGCTGCAGAAAGAGTCACTTCTAAAAACTTTCCGACTCGCACATCTGCTACTGACTCATACCCCATGTTTGAGAGTGCATGTTGAAGCTGGGTTCCTTGCGGATCCAACACTGATTTTTTTAATGTGATTTCAATTTTAGATTGATATGTTTTCATGCTAACCCCAACTTTTCAAAGGTTCGATCTACGTCAGTTAAATGATAATCTAAATCAAAGCAAGCATCGACTTGCTCTTTAGTTATGTTGCTTAAGAGCTCTTCATCTTTAAGTAAAATATCTTTAAAGTTGGACCCATTTTCCCAAACTTTCATCGCATTGCGTTGCACAATCTCATAGGCTTTTTCGCGACTCATCCCCTCTTTTGCCAACTCAAGTAACACACGTTGTGAGAAAACTAATCCACGTGTGAGCTCTAAGTTCTGCATCATTCGGTCAGGGTAAACCAACAGATTGTCCATCACCTTAGTCATCTTCGCTAAAATGTAATCAAGCAAGATGGCTGAATCAGGAATAATGACCCGTTCTGCAGAAGAGTGTGTGATATCTCTCTCATGCCATAAAGCAACATTTTCTAAACCTGCGATCGCATTGCCACGAATCACGCGTGCTAAACCACACACTCGTTCACATGTAATTGGATTGCGTTTATGCGGCATGGCTGAAGAACCTTTTTGGCCTTTGCTAAAAAACTCTTCTACTTCGCGCACTTCCGTTTTTTGCAAGTTACGAATCTCTTCAGCATACTTTTCTAAGGTGGCTGCCACTAATGCAAATTGCATTAAATACTCAGCATGACGATCACGTTGTAAAATTTGTGTGGAAATTTTAGCAGGCTCTAAACCTAACTTTTTGCAGACATGTTCTTCTACTTTGGGATCCACATTGGCATGCGTTCCAACCGCACCCGAAATTTGGCCCACTCGAATAATCTCTTTAGCTCGTTTCAAACGATCCATGGAACGCTCTAATTCGTCGACCATTAAAGCCAACTTCAAACCAAACGTCATAGGCTCTGCATGAATTCCATGCGAACGACCAATCATAATGGTTTTCTTATGTTCTTTAGCTCGCTTCTTGGTTACATCAATGAGGTCTTGCAAACCTTTGATTAAAAGTTCAGCTGCTTCAACCATTTGAATGGCCAAGCCAGTATCTAAAACATCTGAGGAAGTTAAACCTAAGTGGATATAACGACTTGAAGGCCCCACATGCTCGGCAACCGCAGTTAAAAAGGCAATCACATCGTGTTGCGTGATCTCTTCAATCTCTTGCATCCGCTTAAGATCAAAATTTGCCTTTTCCTTGATGTTTTTCCAATCTTCATCAGGAATTTGGCCAAGCTGGTTCATTGCCTCACAAGCCAACACTTCAACTTTGAGCCATTGGTCTATTTTATTCTGTTCTGACCATATTTTTCCCATTTCGGGCCGAGTATAGCGATCAATCATGAAACACTCCTATTTTAGCCTAGAGATCCTAGACCATAGTCTTTCTTGAATAAGGAAGGATGTTATAGCATAATTCCTCGTCGGTAGTCAACAGAAACCCCGTCGAGAAAACAGGTTATTTAATAATGTTAAGACAACTTCAGGACTCCTGCAGAAACCACTGGAAAAAGCCCAAAAAACAGCTTGAAATAAGAAGTTATTCTAAGGAATTCAAGCAGACCTGGCAATGTTTTTCAGTCAGGGTTATCACTTTTTGTAACTTATTCTTGGCAAATCAGATAAGTAATATTAAAATCTTCCAAATCACTCTATTTTCACGGAACTTAGCACAATATGAAAAAAAAACTTCAATTCCTTATTTTTGACTGGTCTGGAGTCGTCTCAAATGACATGCTCCCCACCTTTGAGACCTATAACCTTCTTTTTCAGCACTATAAAGTGCCTGAAATCACGCTCAACTACTTTAGAGAAAATTTCCAACTCCCTTATTCCCTGTTTACAGAGAAACATCTACCAGGGATTGCCCTTCCTGAAATCCAAGAAAACTTCCGTCAATTATTTAAAACAGTCGACAGTGCTCCAAAAGCAATTCCAGGTGTCGCCCCTGTTTTAAGAGAATTAAAAAAGAGAGGTCTTATCTTATCGGTGCTGAGCTCTCACCCTTATGTTTCACGTGAAACAAAACTCTTTTTTCCCGACGACGATTTCTTTAATCCCATTTTTGAAGATGTTGCGAACAAGGTTGATATGATTGATAAGTTAATCCAAGAGTCTGGTTTCTCGTCTGAAGAAATTTTATATATCGGCGATATGACTCACGATATCGAGGCAGGAAAACATGGAAACGTGCTCACTGCAGGGGTACTGACAGGCTATGACTCTCGAGCTCAATTAGAAAAAGCTGGAGCAGATATCATCATTGAAAATTTGGAAGGAATTCTAAGATTTTTGTGAGGCTAAAACTTTAAGCCGCTTAACCAAATCAAGTCGATTTAAGTTTTCTAGAATAGCTAATTGTTCTTTAACTTTAGCAAGTTCCCCTAGCTGCAAATAAATCACACCTAAATTAAAATGCGCATCTGGATGATCAGGATCAACAGCTAATGTTTTGTTTAAAAAGGATTGGGCATTTTTCCAATCTTTTCTCTCCATATAAAGAGCGCCCCAGTTATTGTAAATGTGCTGTGGTTTGTCTGTCAGTGTCAGCGCTTTTTCAAAATTATTAATCGCAAGAGGATCTTTACCTAATTTAAAATACATGATCCCAAGCGTGACATAACCGGCTGAATTAAAAGGATCAAGTTTAAGCCCATCCTTACACGCATCAATCCCCTTTTGATACTCCCCTTTTAAAAAATAGTGATAACCCAAATTAGAATAAGAGCTTGGAAGTATAGGGTTCAAGGCCACTGCTTTTTCAGACCAATAGAGCGCTTGATCCAATCGGCCTGACTTTCGATAAGCCACACTTAAATTGTTTGCTATCCAAGGAAGGTAATCTTGATATTTAAACGCATCATGATAATACTTAATCGCCTTGTTTATATCCCCCTTCTGATAAAAACCAAAGCCAGCATTGCCATAAGCCAAAGCACGGTACGGATCAAGTTCAATCGCCCGCAAATTAAGCTCAATCACCTTATCGTAGTCACCAATCCGACCATAAGCAGCTCCCAACTCGACATGCGGACGTGCTTTGTTGGGTGATTTTTCAATCACATCCAACCACAATGTTAATTCACTTTTCCAAACTTTATTACGCTGGTAAGTCATCACAGACAAAATAAGCACCAAACTGCAAAGTACGGGTAAAACAATTCGATGGCGCTTCACTAAAGAAAAAAGATAATACGGAATAGCGAGCACAAATGCCACACTAGGCAAATAGACTCGATGCTCAAAAATAACATCTTTCATTGGCACTGAAGATTCAATCAATAAATTAAGAAAAAACCAAATCATGCAGTAAAGCAGCAAACGATTTTTCGGAAAAGCCCAAATCCCCCCACCAATAAGTAAGAGCAAAAAAAGACCCGATAGAAGGGTCTCACTATCAAAAAAACTATTCGTAACTCTAAAATCATAATCAAGGTTTTGATTAATCGGCAAAAACAATAATCGAACATACGTACGAATCACATTCAACTGAGTCAGCATATAATCTTTACGAGGCATATCATTTGGATTGGCCCAACGCGTGACCATGGAGAGTTTTTCTAATACCGATAAATCTTTGGAATCATCATTAAAATGCAAAGGTGAGCGCAGCAAATCAAGCTGCACCTCATTAGCCTGCATCATGCTTAAGGGGATAATTAAAAGACAGAGGCCAATCGGAATTAATCGAAAAAATCTCTTTTTAAAATTTTCTCTCCAAGGTCCAAAAAACATGAACTCTGTAATCAAAATCATCAGAGGTGCTGTGGCACTATTCTCTTTTGTGTACATACCACAAATAAGTGAAAAGATCGAAAGACAATAAGCCACGCGACTTGAATGCACGCGTGCCTTCAGATAAAACATCACGGCAGAAATATAAAAAAGCGCTGTAAGCGCAGCGCCTCTCTGCCAAATATAACTGACGGCCTGAGTTTCAATAGGATGAACCAGAAAAAGGAGCGCAGCAAAAAGTGGCAACCAGCGCACCACTGCTGGAGAGAGTTTTGATTTAAAATAAGGTGTTTGAAAAAGATAAAAAGCTAAAAAATAGACACTGGTTGAAACCAAAACATGAACAGCAATATTAAAAACATGGTAGCCAAAGGTATTGAGCTGACTAAAGTAAAAATTAAAGGCTAGACTCAGTCCCAAGATAAACCGGGTTCGAAAAGCATCCCAAATAACAGATATATCTAATGAACGGATTGTTGAATTATTAACAATGGCAAAGTAGTCGTCAAATTGAAACGAAGTCACAAAGGTATTAGAATAAATCAGCACTCCCAAAACAGAGAGTAAAAGAATGACGCAGAGATGAAAATTAGATTTGAAAAGCCCCGTGATTTTTTCCAAGTTCTATCTTTTCGTTATTTGAAATCAGATTTTATTTTTAAGCCACGCATTTTATCAAAACCACCAAAGGGTCTCTTTTGCGCATCACCCGGAAGATCTTGTAATGAACCATCACTTTTATCTGGCAAATCATATTCAGGATAAGACTCAAGGTCCTCATCAGTATAATCAAGTTCAGAGTCCATGGTTGGCATTCTTTTAACTTCTGAATACGACAACGTCGGACAGTTTAAAAAGAATATAAATAGACCTAAAAAAACAATAAACAGTCTCTTCATTTTGCGTAACCTCCCAGTTTGCCTGCTTTTCCAAATTTACCAGGCACAACTACTCTACCAGAAGTATCACTATTCAAGTCCATAAAATGACGTTGTTGTTTAGGTGCTTCTGCTGATAAAGGCAAGGGTTCCAACTGATCAATTGAAACCTCTCCTTTTAATTTGGATGTTAAAGAAGGAAGTGCCACATTTTCACCCGCACTGACAACCCCTCCACTTACAAAAATAAAAATCGCTAACACCAACAGACTCATTAACTTTTGACTCATAATCCCCTCTCATTTTCCTCTAATATCAACTTGCCCCATAGAGAGAGTTCTGTCAAACCACTGTTTGGAAAGGATTGTGTTATTTCCTAAGACAGGATATATTATTGGCTTATGAAAACTAGTGTTTCGGCTGCATTTCGTCATTGCCACCAGTTGGCTCTCTCACACTATGAGAATTTTCCTGTTGCTTCACGGCTCATTGCTGCTGAAAAACGAAAATATGTCTGGGCTATTTATGCTTTTGCCCGAACCGCTGATGATTTTGCCGATGAAATAGCCGATAAAGAAGAGAGCTTAGCCCGTTTAGCAGAATGGGATGAAAAACTCGATGCCGCTCTAACAGGTGAACCCACCGAGCCCCTCTTCATTGCTTTAAAGCAAACCATAGAAGATTGCCAGATCCCCCCTTCTTTATTACATGACCTTGTCACAGCTTTTCGAAGTGACGTGCTTCAAAATCGACACGCAACATTTGAAGAACTTTTAAACTATTCCCGCTATTCAGCCAATCCAATTGGACGATTGGTTCTTTTGATCCATGGATATAATGATGAACAACTCTTTCATTGGTCAGACAATATTTGCAGCGCCCTACAACTAACTAACTTTTGGCAAGATGTCTCTATTGATATTAAAAAAGATCGCATCTACATTCCTAAATCAAGCATGCAAAAATATTATTACAGCGAGAAAGAGCTCTTTAATAAAACCTATAATAATAACTTTATTGAAATGATACGCGAACTCGTTTTTAAAACTGAAGAAATGTTTGAAAAAGGAAAACCTTTAATTAAAGCCCTTAATTCTGATCTGAAATCTGAAATTGAACTCACCTATAAAGGGGGAATGAGAATTTTAGAAAAGATTCGAAAGAATCGATATAACGTTCTTGACTCACGTCCTAAACTCGACTTTTTTGATAAAATAAAATTCTTAAGTCATTTACTCTTAAATAGATCTCACACCAAAAGGCCCAAAAATGTCTCAGCCTGATCCTGAAAAACATGTCCAACAAATCACTCAACAAAGTGGATCAAACTTTAGCCTCTCTTTTCTCTTTTTATCCAAAGAACAGAAAAAATCCATGACAGCTCTTTATGCCTTTTGCCGTGTTATCGACGACATTGTGGATCAAAATAAAATGAATGCCCAAGTAGAAATCGACTGGTGGCGCAACGAGATAAAACAGCTTAAAAAAGGAAAACCACATCATCCTATTAGCGTTGAACTGTTAAAATTAATTCAATCCTACCAAGTCCCGACACTCTATTTTGACGACCTTTTAAAAGGGGTTGAAATGGACTTGCATAAAAATCGCTATCAAACGTTTGAAGAACTTTATGATTACTGTTATCACGTTGCCTCTGTTGTAGGACTGATTGCGTTAAAAATATTTGGCACTCATGAAAAAGAGAGTGAGCTTTATGCCATCAACTTAGGCATAGCATTACAACTCACGAATATTCTTCGCGATGTGGATGAAGACTTAGAACGGGGCCGCATCTATCTTCCCCAAGAAGACCTGCATCTTTTTGACTACAGTGACCGAGACCTTCATCACCGCACATATAATCAAGCTTTCTTAAAATTAATGCGTTTTCAAACAGAACGAGCTAAAGAATTTTATAGAGTCGCTGAAGGCTACTCACTCACCACAGATTGGAAAAATTTGGGTGTCGCTCAAATTATGAGCAACATCTACTACGCTCTGTTAGAAGAAATTGAACAGTCAGATTTTTCTGTATTTGAAAAACGGATCACTCTTTCCAAATACAAAAAAGCACAAATTGCTTTAACCACTTTTACCAAAAATCGTTTTTTCGCTTTAGTCAGGAAAAGATAATCATGAAGCCTAAAGTTGTTGTCATAGGTGGAGGATTTGCCGGTATTTCAGCAGCAACCACTTTAGCTGAAGCCAATATCCCTGTGTTGTTGATTGAAAAAAAACGAATTTTAGGAGGGCGTGCCCTCTCCTATCAAGATCCTCAAACTCAAGAAATTGTCGATAACGGCCAGCACCTTTTAATGGGATGCTATCATCACACCTTATCGCTGCTTAAAAAGCTTAAGACAGACACACACCTCTTCAGACAACCTGCTTTAACCGTAGAGTACTTAGCTAAAGGAAATCACTTTTACCAGTTAAACTGCCCCCCTCAAGCAGGTTTTTGGGGGCTGATGCGTGCTTTTCTTAAAGTTGACTTTCTTTCATTAAAAGACAAACTACAAACCTTAGTCACGCTCCCACTCTTTTTTCACAAAATGAAGCAGCCTCACTTAACGCTTCACGACTGGCTTATTCAAGCAAAACAACCTAAGCGAATGATCCAGCTCTTTTGGGAACCTCTCTGTTACGCAGCATTAAATGAAGATCCCAAAAATGCGGCTGCACTCTTAATGCATAAGGTGATTGATGAAGCATTTATTCAACAGCAAGGAGTTGATGGTTTGATATTCCCTCAAACAGGATTAAGTGAACTGACGAGCCAGGCAACTGAAAACTATTTAACAGAGAGAGACGGGGACATTAAAAGAGGTCTCTCTGTTAAAAAGATTACGTTTACAGAGAATCAACTGACACAACTAGAACTCACAAATGGAGAGCAGCTAGAACCTAAAGCAGTCATCTCTGCCCTTCCTCCTCATGCATTAAGAAAGCTACTGACAGAGCAACCTCAATTGACTGATCCATTAGATCGTTGTGAAAGCGCTCCTATTCTTTCGATTCACCTTTGGCTCAGACAACCTTTAACAGAGAAACCTTTTTTAGCCTTAATCGATTCTCCTATTCAATGGATTTTCAACCGGCAAAAGATTTGGCAAACAGCTGAAAAAGCCCCTTATCTCTATAGCCTTATTTTGAGTGGGGCTCACAATTGGATCAAACAGCCCAACCAAGCAATTGAGGCCATGGTTCAGAAAGAACTCACCCTCTTTTTTGCTGATTTTGACCCCACACACATAGAGCGTATCAAGGTGATTAAAGAGCAAGATGCAACTTTATCTCCCTCTCCCAATGTGTTATCCTATCGTTTGAAGCAAAAAACAGGTATTGATAACTTTTTTATATCTGGAGATTGGACCGACACAGGTTTGCCTGCCACAATTGAAAGTGCGGTTTTAAGCGGAAAATTGGCAGCTAAAGAATATTTAAAAACAGTTAAAAAGGAAACAATTCATGAACGAGCTTAATATTGCATTTAAAGAATGGGCTGTTATTGTCAACGCTCTCTTATCCGGAAAACAATCTGTCATTTTTCGAAAAGGTGGCATTATCGAAGATAAAAAAACATTTTCAGTTGATCATGAAAACTTTCTTTTATTTCCAACCTATTTTCACCAAGAGAAAAAAGATATTATCCCTTCTGCTTTGGAAGACCTCAGCACCGCATTAAATGAAAAACCTGAAGAAAAGAAAGTTTCAATTCCTGGCTATATGCAAGTTAAAGAAGTTCATTTCTTAGACACTCTTGAAAAACTAAACCAATTTAAATCATTTGGAATCTGGTCAGAAGATTGCTTAACAGAGCGTTTTAATTGGGGCGAACATAAAGGTATCCACTTAATTCTAGGGCGTGTGTACCAACTGCCTGAAGCCATTACCCTTCCTGAAAAAGAGAGTTACGGCGGCTGCAAATCATGGATTGATTTAGAAAAGTCTGTTCCTTTAGAAGGAGCGAGCCCTGCTCTTACCGATGATGCATTTGAAGAGATCCGACAAAACATCAATACAATCTTGTCAGAAGATGCTCCTCGAGCTTATTAAGCTTATAAGAGGGTCTTAATTTTTTCTTCGATTTGATCTCGGATTTTTCTAAAGAGAACCATCTGCTCTTCTTCAGAGCCTGTGGCATCTGCTGGATCTTCAAAACTCCATGTAATCAGTTCATTGGCGTGACTAAATGTTGGACATGATTCTTTAGCATTGTCACAGACTGTAACCACTGAATCAATTTCTTGATTCAAGAATTCATCCACATTTTTAGGAGTTTGAGAAGAGATATCAATGTTCTTTTCTTGCATCGCTTTAACAGCTAAAGGATGGGTCTGCTCTTTTGGAAAAGTTCCTGCACTCAAGGACTCAAAGGATCCATTTCCAAATTCACGTAAAAAACCTTCAGCCATCATGCTACGACACGAATTACCTGTGCATAAAAATAAAACTTTTTTCATATTGCCTCTCCCGCTAATATTCCAATTCTAAAACAAATAAAACCTAAAATTACACTTCCAATAACATTGATCAGAGCCCGCAATGTTTCTCCGTCCCGAATCAAATTGGCACTCTCTAATATAAAAGTAGAAAATGTGGTAAACGCCCCACAAAAGCCGACCATTAATAACAAACGTGTATTCGGTCCTAACGAAAGCTTTGTGTCAGCCAAGACCACAAACAGACCAATCAAAAAGCACCCTGTCAAATTAACAATAAACGTTCCATAAGGAAAATTATTTCCTAGCAAACGGGCTGAGGCTCCAGCCATTCCATAACGAGCCAGAGTCCCTAAAGTGCCGCCTATAATAAGGCTCATTAACTTAATCATGGCGATATTCTCTCATAATCTCTCTTTTCTCTCAATATTCTTAGGCAACAAAAAAGGCGGCTCCTTTTCAGGAACCGCCTTTCAGAGAATCGCAATTTACTAATTAGAAGTTCACCAACAACTCACCACGGATTTCAAATGCGGTATTTTCTGATGTCACACCTTTGTAGGCGTCACCAGGAAGAAACCAACCAGCGTACAACTGAGTGGCAACATCTTCAGTGTATTGATAATCAACTCCGAAATCAATTTCAACTCCGAGCTCATCATCAGCACCATTTGTGGCCACGCTAACTCCCCCGTTATCTTGGAAAGGATCGCCTAAGATTTGGGCAAGCTCTTCATCTTGTTGATACCAATAAAAATCAACAAAGGCACGAACATTTTCTGTTGGATAAAGATTCATACCAGCGTTCAAGATATGAAGGTTTGTGAGTACAGGGCTAAACACATAACCATAGTAGTTGTATTCAAAGAATTGCACAAACGCATCATCAAAGCTTTTATCACCGGAAGCATAAGTCCACTCAACATGAAACTCAGGTGCCCAAGGTGAATCAGCGCATTGATAACTTGCACCTAATTGAAGTGCAAATGCGTTTAAGTCATGCGTTCCTAAAGTGCCATCTTCATAAACAAACTCACCCCAGGTATTCAACCCTTCCATTGGCGCAATGTCACCACGCAATCCAATAGCAACTGGTTCAATTCCTGTTATAGTTTTGTCTTGAAGTCCCATCACATACGCTTCAGCTGTCCAGTTATCTCCAGCATAAGAAGTGTTCACACCCCAGAAGTCACGGTCTCTATCAAGTGAGAGTGTTTCACTTACTTTGGAGTACCATGCGTCGACGGTGATTGGGTAAAAATCAAATGTTGCACGCACCGCATCAAAACGTTGCTCATGTTCTTTATCGCTCACCATAAAACCACGACCAAAGTTCATGTACTGACGTCCAACTTTGACACTTAATGGCGAATAATAAAGTTCGCTTAACTCAGCATAAGCTTCAGCCACCCCAACATCAAAGTCGCGGTCTTCAGTAAAACTCGTGCCGGTAGGCGCTGCTTCAAAATCACCCCAGAAGTCTTCAGCTTCTAAAGTAACACGTGCAAACACATTGTCTGTTAAATCAGACTCCACAAAAACTTGAATCCGAGTTTCAATAAAACCAAAATCATCTTCAGATGGTTTCACAGTTGTCGTATTAGCACCTGTTGTTGATGTACTAGCAGCAGTGGCTGCAGCAATCGCTCCAGCAGGAAAAACAACTCCCCGCGCAACAACAGGTAAAACAGTATTATTATTTCCAAGGCCTTGAATGTTTTTAGACCAATTAGCACGTGTTCGAAGCTCTCCCCCAACTTTGACATTTTGAACTTCTGCCAATGCTGCTGATGACCAGGAGAGAATAAGTGCACTGATTAACATCATTCCCTTTTTGAATTTCATTTGCGATTCTCCTTATTTGCAAACATCTGGTACAACAATGATTAAAAAATAACATTAAAAATACTACTAGAAACAGTAGTCAATTGGTGTATATACACTACATCTTGTTATATTTATGAAGAATCGTCAATAAAAAAAAGAGACTTTTGCACACTTTTAAGCATAAGACTATTCTGAAATCAAACCCTATTTACCCAATTAATTGAACAACAACAAGATAGATGTTATCCTTTTACCTTAATTAAAGAAGGGCTATCAATGAAAGATGTTCTACTAAAATCAAACTTATTGCTCATTTTATCAATCTCCATCTCCCTTCCTTCTTCAACACCCTTCCCACCTTTTTCTAGCACCACTCTCAGCCAATCAAGCTCTCTAACGCAATCTCAAAACCTTTTCTTTTATTTAAGCCAAGAACTCTCCTTAGCTTCAATCAATCAAATCCTCACCTTTATGGAACAAGACCCTGAAGTTGAAGCATGCTTCAAACAGCAAAATCACAAAACAATAGAAGTCATAGAAATCAATTTACGTGAACACCACCAAATGGTTTTAGGCGGACTCCTTCTTTTTCCGAAATTAGAAAAACGGATTGCCAATATTGATAGTCGACTTATTCCATGGTTCCGTTTTATTTTAGCGGTCCATGATGCAGGTAAAGGCAAAGCACTCATTCAAGGAGAAAGAAGAAAACAACATCAATATACGCTTGAAATTATTGAACGTCTTTTTCCACAATGGAATGTTCCTGATGAAATTAAACAACTCGCCATTGCCATCATTGATTCACGGAAAGAATTTGGTGATGGAGCTTCTATTGGAAAAATGATTCGAGGAAGAGCCGATCCTAAAGTCCTTTCAAATGGGATACAAGCACGAGCGCGATTCGCACAAATGAATACCGCTGATTTTTTTGAACTCTACACGATTTACCACACATTAGATGCCGCAACTTATATTCCCCACTTAAGTTATTACCAACTTAAAGATGGAGACATCTCTATTCAGCATCCCAACTATGAGATGTTACTAAGAGAGCTAGTTGATAGGTATAGTCGCGCTGATGCCAAAAAAACAAGTTGGTTAAACTCCCTACCTGATTTTGAATTCAATTCTAAAGAGAGCATTTTAGACCCAAGCCAACTCCAATCACTGCTTCCGAGTTTAGAATCGTCTCCCTTTCTTGTCGAACAACTCCTATCCAAATTCAGTCCTGAACTCGGTTTTGTTGAAGGGATACTGTTTCGACTTTATAACCGGTTTATTTTAAACGATCGTTACATTCGAATTGAACATACTTTAGAACGGGATGAAGCCTTTACAATTGCCTTAGACCGCAAACAAAAACGCTTAGGCTTTCGTTTAATCAGTACAGACAACTACCGTTTTAATTTTATTATTGAAGGAGGTTTGATTACTGTCTTATTAAAATTTGATCCGAATGGTCTTTTTTGGCGTGGAAAAACAACACAAAACCTTTATAAAGGAAGCTTCCCTTTATCTCAATTTAACAACTTCTATTTTTCAAATAACTCAAACCAACAAACATTAACACTCTCTTTTAACGCTCTTCCTGAAAACTTAAAAAAGCTATTTTCAAACAACAATAACACCTTCCCTATCAGCCCCAATTTTAATATTCAAATTCAAATCACAGACTCAACCCATCCCACAAAAAAACCAACCTCAACACAAACAACCACATCTTTATAATTATAAAACTTGCCCCCGGCGCGATTCGAACGCACGGCCCACAGTTTAGGAAACTGTTGCTCTATCCACCTGAGCTACGGGGGCGTCGGCAATCGCTCCTCCGGCCTCCGGCCAAAGTCGCAGATTACCTCCTTGAGGGGGAATCTGCGATTCCCCCTCAACGCTACACTCACTTTGTTCGTTTTCGCCGAAGGACGAATTCGTCTTCTGGCGAACGCTGCTCCCCCAAAAGAATTTTTTTTAATTATTTGTGAGGACTTGCGAAGGATTAATTATGCATGGGTGGGAATAAAATAGCAAGTGAGGTAAGGGTTGGTTGAAGAAGAAAGTTGATTTGTATTAATATGTGGCACAAATACTTATGTCCAGTATAGAATTAAAAGATGGATATGGCTGAGTGGTATTCACAACTAATCAAAACGGTCTGGTCTCCCCCTGCTTGGCTCTTTTTTGCCACTGTTCTTCAACTAACTATTACCTATTTAAACTGATAAAATAAATTATATTGGAATGAGCCATTATGAAGATTAACGTAGGAGCTAGTAGTTGCCTTTTAGGAGAAAAAGTTCGCTGGAACGGGGATCACAAAAAAGATGATTATGTTCAGCAAGTGCTTGGACAATTCTTTAAGTGGATACCTTGTTGTCCTGAAGCTGATATCGGGATGGGAATTCCGAGAGAACCTGTCCGATTAGTCGGCAATGAACACTCCCCTCTAATGTTAGGAACCAAGTCAAACAAAGACTGGACTAAAAAAATGAATCAATACACAAAAAAACGTGTGACTTCATTTTCTAAAGAAGATCTTTGTGGATACATTTTAAAGAAAGGCTCACCATCATGCGGAATGGAAAGAGTTCCTTTATACAGTCCTGACGGAAAACGCAAATCAGCTAATTCAGTCGGTCTTTTTGCCAAAAGTCTAATAGAGCAATTCCCTTTACTTCCAATTGAAGAAGAAGGCCGCCTTAATGATGCAGGGATTCGAGAAAACTTTATTGTTCGTGTGTTTAGCTTTTATCGATTAAAACAACTACTCAAAAATTTCTCTAAGCATGCACTGATCGAGTTTCACACAGAACACAAATATTTATTAATGGCACACAGTCAAAAACATTACAAAATTCTAGGAAGAGTTGTTGCTGATTCAAAAAAAATTCCAACACCTAAATTAAAATCAATGTATAGCGAAAACTTCATGGAGTCACTCTGCATCAAGTCAACCGTGAAAAAAAATGTCAACATACTTCAACATATGCTTGGATATTTTAAAAACGATTTAGACCAAAATGAAAAAAAAGAACTTCTAGATGTTATAAATGACTATCACAAGAAACTAGTTCCTCTGATTGTACCGATAACTTTAATTCGTCATTATGTAAATAAATACAATCAAGAATATTTATCACGTCAAATCTATTTAAATCCCAATCCAAAAGAATTAATGTTGCGCAATCATGTCTAAAGAAAAAAAAATCAACCAACATATCCTTGTACTTGGATCTACCGGATACGTTGGTGGTAGATTAATTCCTCACTTATTAGAGCAAGGTTACACTGTAAGAGCATTGGGTCGCTCAAAAGAGAAACTTTTAAACAGAGACTGGGCACAACATCCAAATGTAGAATTATGTGTTGCAGATGTCTTTAATATCGACTCCTTAAAAGAGGCATTAAAGGGCTGTCATGCCGCATTTTACTTAGTTCATTCCATGTTACCAGGACAAAAAGATTTTCAAAAAGCAGATGCAAAAGCAGCAAAAAACATGGTTCAAGCAGCTGAGGAGACTTCTTTAAAAAGAATAATTTATCTCAGTGGATTAGGTGAAGATCAACCCGATTTAAGCCAACACCTGAAATCAAGAACTGAAGTTGCTAAAATTTTGCAGCAAGGAAAGGTACCGACTACGGTTTTAAGAGCTGCTATGATTATAGGCTCAGGCAGCGCCTCTTTTGAAATTCTCCGTTATTTGGTAGATCGACTTCCAGTAATGATTACGCCCAAATGGTTAAAAACCCCTTGTCAACCCATCGCAATTAGAAATGTCATTGAATATTTGGTCGGCTGTTTAGACAAAGAGGTTACAGCAGGAAATTGTTACGATATAGGTGGATCTGAAATTGTTACCTATCGAAAATTAATGGAAACCTATGCAGAAGTAAATAATTTGCCAAAAAGAATCATCATTCCTGTTCCTGTATTAACACCTCGATTGAGTTCATATTGGATTCATCTGGTGACTCCTTTACCCTCTTCTCTGGCTCGCCCTTTAGCAGAAGGGTTAAAAAATCCTGTTATCTGTAAAAATAATACGATCACAAAAATCATCCCTCAAAAACTTCTCGATTGCAAAACTTCTATTCAACTTGCTTTAGATCAATTGGAATAAAATAATATTTCAACTCATTGGACTGACGCTGGTTCACTTCCAAAAATAGAATCAGCACTTGAAGGAGATCCCTTCTGGGCTGGAGGAAAAATATTCCAAGACAAAAAAGAATTGATTGTTCATTCTACTCTGGAAAATGGGTGGAAAATTATTTCTAGCTTAGGAGGAAAAACAGGCTGGTATCACGCCAACTTCTTATGGCAATTACGGGGTTTAATAGACAAATACCTTGGAGGTGTCGGATTAAGACGTGGTCGCAGACATCCGAATAAAATCGCAGCAGGTGATGCATTAGATTTTTGGCGTGCCTTGGATGTAGAACCGAATAAACATTTATTACTGTTAGCTGAAATGAAGCTACCAGGAAAAGCGACTTTAGAATTCACCCTCATTCCTGAAAAAGCCGGCTCTTTCATTTTAAAACAGACAGCCAGTTTTAAACCTCACGGCCTTCTCGGTCTTTTTTATTGGTATCTAGTCTCCCCTCTTCATTTTTATATTTTTAGAGGAATGGCTAAAAAGATTAAGAAAAAGATAGAGGCAAAATCTAATTAAAAAGGGTAATAATGAGACTTTGGAGCCTTCACCCTAAATACCTTGATTCAAAAGGATTGGTCGCTTTATGGCGTGAGGCTTTGCTTGCCCAAAAAGTATTACAAGGTAAAACATCAGGCTACCGACATCACCCTCAACTTCATCGGTTTAAACATTCAAACAATCCTAATCGTTTAATCGGAGCTTATTTGCTCTCTATTTATACAGAGAGTTTGAATCGTGGCTATCGTTTTGATAAATCAAAAATTATAACCTTTTCAAAAAATCAGAAAATAAACGTCACTCGTTCTCAACTTTATTATGAATTTGATTTTCTCTGCACTAAGCTTAAAAAAAGAAGTCCAACTCAATATAAAAAAATTCATTCCTTAAAAAAAATCGACACAAATCCACTTTTTACTGTTATTCCTGGCCCTATTGAAGAATGGGAAAAAATTAAGCAACAAGGGGCTTGAGGGGGAATCTACGATTCCCCCTCAACGCTACACTCACTTTGTTCGTTTTCGCCGAAGGACGAATTCGTCCTCTGGCCAACGCTGATCCCCCAAAAGATATTTTTTCTAATTATTTGTGAGGACTTGCGAAATATTTATAAAGACAATAGGATTTTTATACTATCTTCCACATTTAGTAAAGTTGAAGGTTCTAGTCTACCTAGTTTTTTTCTTAGGCGTTCTTTTGTGACAGCTCGAATGTTTTCACACATGATGAAACTCTTCTTGTTTAAACCCCCTTCTGACGAGGGAATAGAAATGTGCAATGGGATTTTTCTGTCTTTTGAAGTAATTGGTAAGACAACAACTAAGTCAGCCGGGCCATGGTTAAAATCATCGTGTGAAAAAATTAAACAGGGTCGGAAACCAGCCTGTTCATGCCCCATGGTTGGATCTAAGGTAATTGTCCAAACTTCCCCTCGGTTAGGTTGTAACTTCGTCATTCTTCTAACCCATCATTTAAAGTAGAATCCCACTCTTCCCTCTCTTTTTTATAATTTTTCCATTCTACTGGCTTTTCTTTTAGAACTGAAAAAGCAAGATTAGATTTTTGAAGAAATAGTTTGCGGCGATATTCTTCTATGGCTTGGTGCATCACTTTTAACATTGATTGATGTGACTCTTTAGCTATTTTTTGAATAATATCTTTATCCTCTTCTTGTATCCGAACCATACTTGTAGACATAGACAAAACCTCCTTTTATCATCACACAATAAGTATACACTATTGATATCTTTTATGTATACATACTAGATATCTTTATTTTGAGCAGCTATTTTTAAGAGCAATTTACATGCTCAAAATAAGGGGGTAAAAGAGAGAAAAAATGACGATTTTGGAAATTTAGACTGATTTTTTAACAGGATTTGTTAATAAGTTAGGCGATGAGAGATTTTAGGCATTCTTGGGAATTGTTGGCTAGTTTGTTCACATAGGTGTCTACAGGGTAAGCTTCAAACTCTTCTGAAGGATAAGGGTTGAGGTATTGTTTTAAGAGAGTGGTGTTTTGGATGCGGGGGTCCATCCAGACGTCAAATTCGTTTTCTTTTAGGATAACAGGCATTCGATCGTGGATTGGTTTTATGATGTCATTGGCGTGGGTTGTGATGATGGTGCAAGTTTCAAGTTCGCTTCCATCTGGGCCACACCAGTAATTCCATAGGCCGGCAAATGCCATTGGTTTTTCATCTAAGCGCTTGATGTAATACGGTTGTTTTTTGGATTTGCCATCGGCAGATCGACACCACTCGTAAAAACCGTCTGCAGGAATCAAACAACGATGATACGTAAACGGGCCTTTATAAGAAGGTTTTTCAGTTAAGGTTTCGGCGCGGGCATTAAATAGTTTATAACCAATGGCAGGATCTTTTGCCCAAGTAGGAACAAGCCCCCACTTCATTAAACTCATAGCACGCATATCATTTTTAGGAGAATAACGAATCGCAACAATCGGTTGTGAAGGAGCTATGTTAAAGCTGGGATCATAATGCAATCCTTGCTCAACTAAAAACATTTCTTTGATTGATTCAGCAGTTGTTTTTAATGTGAAGCGGCCACACATAGTAATAACCTTATAAAGGTTTTAGTACTGGATGACTGAATGGAAATTGTATTTTTCGAATTGAGGTCTAGCTTCTAAAAAAGACAATTCAATGAGTGAAGAAATACCTAAGATATTTCCGCCAACTAATTCAATTAATTCGCACGAACCTTGCAAGGTTCCGCCTGTAGCTAAAAGATCGTCCACGATTAATACGTTTTTATGTTCTTCAAATGCGTCTTTATGAATCGCGACTGTGTCTTCCCCATATTCTAAAGAATAGGTCACTTCTCTCACTTCTGCTGGAAGCTTTCCCTTTTTACGCACCGGCACAAAACCAACATCAAAAAGTTGAGCAATCGCCCCACCTAAAATAAATCCACGGGCATCAATTCCCACAACCACATCAATCGGCGCATCTTTAAATGGCTCTGCCATTAAGCCAATTGCTTTTGAGAAAAGACCTGGCTGTTTTAATAACGTCGTAATATCTTTAAAGATGATTCCTTTTTTAGGAAAGTCTGGCACATCTCTGATCGCGCTTTTTAATTCTTGGATCTCTTCAGCAATACTCATCATTTCTCCTCATTTTAATGGAATGAGTTTGAGGTGATTTCAAGGCGCATGTCGTCAGTCGCGACTGAGACGTATCGTTAAATACGTCGCAGGAGTGACTGGCGATATGCAACGCAGAAATCGCCCAAAATCATTCCATTAAACGTAGTCTCCTGCGGAACGTTCTTGGTGTTCGAGAACCTTGCGTAATTTACCAATAGAAGCTTCAATAATTTGGCGCACCCGTTCACGGGTAATCCCAAACTCTTTTCCGATTTCATCTAATGTTTTTTGATTTTTATCCAACAAACCAAATCGCATAATCAAAACACGGGCTTCACGCTCATTTAAAAACTCGAGCAATTCAACCACATCTTCTTTAGTCATGCTTTCGTGAGCTTTATTTAATGAAGAGACGGCTGTGATATCTTCGATCACATCAATTAATTGGCTCACCCCTTCTTGATCAAGGGTTGAATAAAGCGAGGTTGGGTTTTTAACAATTTCGCGGATCTCTTTAACCTTTTCAACGGTTAATTCAAGCTGCTTTGCCAATTCTTCATCGGTTGGCTTGCGACCCAAAGAGCGTTGCATTTCGCTTTCAATTCGATTCACAGTGGTCATTTTCTCAACCATATAAACAGGAATACGAATTGTTTTTCCTTGGTTGGCCAAAGCTCGCATAATCGCTTGCTTGATCCACCAAGAAGCATAGGTGGAGAGCTTACAACCTGCACGCAGATCATACTTTTCCACTGCCTTCATCAAACCAATATTTCCCTCTTCAATCAAATCAAGAAAAGGAAGCCCCATGTTGACATAGCGCTTGGCAATACTCACCACTAAACGGAGATTGGCACGGATCATGTGCCGGCGTGCTTCAGCATCCCCTTTACGGATCTTTTTTGCTAAAGCGATTTCCTCTTCTCTAGTGAGAAGAGGAATTTCGCCAATATCACGCAAATAGAGCTGAATGTTTTTGTTATATTTCTGCATTTATTTAAGCGGAACCATTCTTTAACGCAGCTTGTGCTGCAGCTAGTCGAGCGATTGGAACACGATATGGCGAACAACTCACATAGTTTAACCCTACTCTGTGACAGAATTCAACAGATTTAGGATCTCCCCCATGTTCTCCACAGATTCCGATCTTTAATTCAGGGTTCACACTACGCCCTTTTTGAACTCCAATCTCAACCAATTGTCCCACACCTGTTTGGTCTAATTCTTGGAACGGATCTTTTTCAAGAATTCCTTGATCCACATAGTGACCTAAGAATGTTCCTGCATCATCACGAGAAAAACCAAACGTCATTTGAGTCAAATCATTGGTTCCAAATGAAAAGAACTGAGCTTCTTTAGCGACAGCATCTGCAGTTAAAGCGGCACGCGGCACTTCAATCATGGTTCCAATTAAGTACTCTAGCTTTGAGTTATGACGCCCTAAAACTTCTTTAGCCACTACAAGCGCATTGTCTTTGAGCATTTTTAATTCAGCCACATCTCCAATAAGCGGAATCATCACTTCAGGAAAAACTTTTGTTCCCCCTTTTTCCACTTCAACAGCAGCTTCGAAAATAGCTTCAACTTGCATGTTGTAGATTTCAGGATAGGTGACAGCTAAACGACAACCCCGGTGACCGAGCATTGGGTTAAACTCATGAAGCGAATCAACTTTAGCTTTGAGTTTTTCTTTAGTCACGCCCAATTTATTGGCTAACTTTTCAATATCTTTATCGCTGTGAGGAACAAACTCATGTAAAGGAGGATCAAGCAAACGAATCGTTACTGGAAACCCTTGCATGGCTTCAAAAATTCCAACAAAGTCACTTTTTTGCATGGGTAATAATTTCTTCAAAGCAACTTCTCGGCCAGCCAAGTCGTCAGACAAGATCATTTCACGAACGGTATCGATTCGATCTCCTTCAAAAAACATATGCTCTGTTCGGCAAAGTCCGATTCCTTCAGCACCAAAACCACGGGCCACTGTTGTGTCATGCGGCGTATCAGAGTTGGTACGGACTTTTAATTTACGAAACTCATCTGCCCACTCCATCAAGACTTTAAAGTCTCCAGACATTTGAGGCTCAATCAATTCAACTTTGTCTAAAATAACTTCACCGGTTGAACCGTTTAGTGTGATGACGTCTCCTTCTTTAATTTCTTTGCCACCAATCACAGCTATTTTAGCTTTTTCATCAATTTTCACATCTTGGCAACCAGCCACACAGCATGTTCCCATACCACGTGCCACCACAGCTGCGTGAGAAGTCATCCCACCACGAGCCGTTAAGATCCCTTTAGCCACGTGCATTCCACCAATATCTTCTGGGGAAGTTTCAATACGAACCAAAATCACTGCCTTACCTTGCTCATCCCAGCGTTCTGCTTCTTCAGCAGTAAAAACCACTTGTCCAACAGCGGCTCCAGGTGAAGCAGGCAATCCTTTAGCTGCCGCAGTATACTTAAATTTAGGATCAATCATTGGGTGAAGCAACTGATCTAAACAGGCTGGGTCCACTCTTTTGACAGCCTCTTTTTTATCAATCAATCCTTCTTTTACCATTTCAACAGCTGTTGTAACAGCCGCAGCACCGGTTCTTTTTCCACTACGCGTTTGTAAGATATAAAGAATGCCTTCTTGAACTGTGAATTCAATGTCTTGCATATCTTTGTAATGTTTTTCCAATTTGGATCGAATAGCAACCAGTTGCTTGTAAATTTCAGGCATCTCGTTTGCTAATTGATCGATTGGCTCAGGCGTACGAATACCCGCCACCACATCTTCCCCTTGAGCATTGATCAAAAATTCACCGTAGAATTTGTTTTCACCGGTACTTGGGTTACGTGTAAAACAAACCCCTGTTCCAGATGTGTCACCCATGTTTCCATAAACCATGGACTGAATGTTAACCGCTGTTCCAATCAAACCACGAATGTCATTTAATTGACGGTATTTGATAGCACGTGGGTTATTCCAAGAACCGAAAACAGCATTCACTGATTTCCATAATTGTTCTTTTGGATCAGTAGGGAATTCTTCATTTGTTTGATCTTTAACTAATTTTTTGTAAGCAACAATCACTTCTTGTAAATCGTCAGCAGACAAATCAGTATCGAGCTTAGCCCCTTTTTTCGCTTTAATCTCTTCAAGCACATGTTCAAAATCATGATGCGCCACACCTAAAACCACATCACCAAACATTTGCATAAAACGACGGTAGGCATCTTTAGCAAAACGAGGATTACCTGTTTTTTTGGCTAATCCTTCAACCACTTCATCATTCAAACCTAAGTTCAAAACCGTGTCCATCATTCCTGGCATAGATGCAGCAGCACCAGAGCGAACAGAAACAAGTAGTGGATTTTCAGGATCACCCAACCTCATTCCCATAGCTTCTTCCAACTTAGCCAAGTTTTCATCAACTTGTTTGTTTAAGTCAGCTGGGTATTGACGTTCGTTTTTATAATAGAGGTCACACACTTCAGTGGTGATTGTAAAACCTGCAGGAACCGGAATCTCTACATTGGTCATTTCTGCCAAGTTAGCTCCTTTTCCCCCGAGGATTTCCTTCATTTTGGCATCACCTTCAGCCTTACCATTACCGAAAAAATAGACTAATTTGTCTGACATGTTTATCTCCTTTTATCTTTCTAATAAGCTATATGCTTTTGAATTTCTGGGACTAAATCACTAATCTTAATTCTAACTTGTTCTAGAGTGTCACGATCACGCATCGTGACTGTTTCATCGACTAACGTTTGATGATCAATTGTTAAGCAATAGGGCGTTCCAATTTCATCTTGACGGCGATAACGACGTCCAATGGAACCGGCCCCATCGTAAACAACTTTAAAATGCTTTCTTAAATCTTTTTCTATCTTTTTAGCTAACTCAGGCATGCCATCTTTTTTGGTGAGTGGAAAGATTGCGGCTTTGTAAGGAGCAATCTTTGGTGAGAAGCGAAGCACATAACGTTCTTCTCCTTCGACTTCATCCGCATCATAAGCATCGGTTAAAACCGTGAGTAATGTGCGATCACATCCTGCAGACGTTTCAATAATATAAGGAATATATCGTTCCTTATTGAGTTCATCAAAGTATTCCATTTTCTTATCAGAAAATTTTGTGTGACGGCCTAAATCAAAATCAGTTCGGTTGTGAATACCTTCTAACTCTTGCCATCCAAAAGGAAATTCATATTCAATATCAAATGCTTTTTTGGCGTAGTGAGCTAACTCACCTTCAGCATGTTCGTGAAAACGAAGTTTTTCTTTTTTAATCCCCAAACCTTCATACCACTTAAAGCGAGTCTCTTTCCATTTTTCAAACCACTCTTCATCTTCACCCGGCTTCACAAAATATTGCATTTCCATTTGTTCAAACTCGCGTGTTCGAAAAATAAAATTACCTGGAGTGATTTCGTTACGGAAGGCTTTTCCTATTTGGGCGATTCCAAATGGGACTCGTTTGCGGGAACTGTTAACCACATTTAAAAAATTAACGTAAATCCCTTGGGCGGTTTCTGGTCTTAAAAAAACAACTGAGGCATCTTCTTCAACCGGCCCCATAAATGTTTTAAACATTAAATTAAATTGGCGAGCATCGGTTAACTCCCCACCACAGTTCGGACAAACACTCCCTTCGATCGCATCTTCACGAAAGCGTTGTTTGCATTTTTTGCAATCAACAAGCGGATCAGTAAAACCTTCAATGTGGCCTGAAGCTTCCCAAACTTTGGGATGCATTAAGATAGAGGCATCTAATCCTTCTACATCATCTCGGTCATAGGTCATAGAACGCCACCAATATTCTTTAATGTTGCGTTTGAGCTCAATCCCTAAAGGACCATAATCCCAGCAACTATTGATGCCGCCATAGATATCACTAGATGGAAAAACAAAGCCACGTCGTTTGCACAACGAGACGATTTTATCCATTGTATCTTCTTTATTCTGTTTTTTTTCTTTAACTCGGGACATAAAAAGATCCTGTATTTAGCACTCTAAATACCAGAGGTTATTAGCCTAATATGCTTATTTTAAGTTATTTAGACAGTTAGAGCATTTTCAGAGGTTGCTAGAAGCTTGTCTAAAAATTCGGAGGATTTTACCCTTCTTTCAAGGGAAAAGTCAAGAAAGTTTCTCAACACCTTTTTAAGCTCAATTCTCTGCAGCTGAGTCAGTTTGATCGTTTCAATCTTATGGATTGGCACCTGCGATAAAAAGTAGATCACTCCAGTAGCATTAGATGAGATAGGCAAAGAGCGCACATCACCCGGCACGCAGGTTGAACAGACCAAACCCGCATGGCTTGGACTCAATCGCGGCGCCTCAGTCAATTCCTTTGAACAAATCGCACAATTCTTTAAGCGAGGCATAGCCCCCAACTCTTGAAGCAACTTAGTCTCAAACCAACGAACAGCCAATTCCCAATCCCCATCTCCCCCAACAGCCCCAAGCGCATCAATCAAAGGCCGGTAGAGTGTTCCCTGTGAATCTTCTCCATGAACCGCATGCTGCACCAACTCAGACAAATAGTTTGCCGCAGCAAAAGCAATCAGCTTTTCATGAAAGGAAGGAAACATCTGAATCACTTCGGTTTCTTTTAAGGTATGGAGATCACGATCGGGATAATGATAGAATTGAAAGTTTAAAACCTGAAACAACTCAAGACGCCCTGCAAAAGGAGAACGCTTCCCCTTAGCCCCCTTGGCCATCACTTTAAGCTTTCCAAAACGGCGCGTCATCAGAACCACGATTCGGCTCGTATCACCATAATCGTAAAACCGCAGTACAATCCCTTCAGACTTCTCTATTCTCGACGCCATGAATGAGATGATACCAGATTAACTCTATCTCGACAATTCGGAAAAACAGTTTGCTAAATCAGCAAATTCTTGGATCGAGAGGGTTTCAGGACGGCGATTTTCAGCAAGACCCGCCTTTTCTAGGACTTGAAGGATTTGCTCCTTTGTAAAAGGCAAATCTTGCAAGTTGTTGCGAAGCATTTTACGGCGCTTGCCAAAAGAGGTTCGCACCACTTGAGTGAAGAGGGCTTGGTCTTTCAGTTTTACAGGTCGGTTGGAATGAAAGAGCATATCTAACACAACTGAACCAATTCTAGGAGGAGGATAAAAAGCAGCAGGCTTGATCTTGCCCGTGATTTTCGGTTCCGTATGCAATTGAACAAATAGGGTTAGCGCTCCGTAATCTTTTTTACCTGGCTTAGCCACCACACGTTCGGCTAGTTCTTGCTGAACTGTAATGGTCATGGAATCAAAAGGAAGTTTAGATTCAAAGACTTTTTCAAAAACAGGTGTTGTGACGGAGTAAGGAAGATTGGAAATAATTCTAACTTGCCCCTTCTTCCCTTTTATCTTTTCAGCTTGTTTGAATATTTTCTCTAGATCGGTTTCTAAAAAATCATTTGGGATGAGAGTAAATTTATCTTTCCACGGCTCCACATGTGGAATCAACAATTCAGGAAGCTGAGGATCTTTTTCAATACTGATCACATGCTTTGCCCGTTGCAACAGTTCTCGAGTCAGCACACCCAAGCCTGGCCCTATTTCAATCACCACATCTTCTTTCTCTAAATGAGAAGAATCAATTAACAGCTCAATGGCATGAGGTGAAATCATAAAGTTTTGACCCCACATTTTTTTAGGCCTAAAACCTGATTCTTCAAATAGAGTTTTAATGTAGGTTGGTTTTAAAAGAGGGTTATCCATTAAATCTTCTTTGATAGCTGAACAGCAACTTTAATCGCTTCAAGCATGCTATGTGGATTGGCTTTTCCTTTTCCAGCAAGTTCAAATGCCGTGCCATGATCTGGGGAGGTACGGACAAAAGGCAAACCTAATGTAACATTCACGCTTTCGTCAAAAGCTAATGTTTTAAGGGGAATCAAACCTTGGTCATGATACAAACAAACCACCACATCAATTTTCTTTTCATTTAAGACGCGATGAAAAAGTGTGTCTGCGGAATAAGGTCCAGTTACTTTAAACTTTTTCTGGATTGCTTTTTTAATAGTAGGAAAAATTATTTTTTCTTCTTCGTGGCCCATTAACCCACCTTCACCTGCATGCGGGTTTAATGCCGCCACAGCAATGTGTGGTTTTTTCTTACCAAAAAGTTTACCTGCTAAGTCTGCTTTTTCAATGGCTTGAAAAAGTTTTGCTTTGGTTAAAGATTCAGCGACTTGATGAAAGGGGATATGAATAGTGGCTAAAACAAGTTTTAATCCCCCGCCCACAAACATCATAGATACTTTTTTAGCCCCAGCACGTTCAGCCAAGTATTCAGTATGCCCAGAAAAAGGAGTTCCTGAAAGATGAACCGCCTCTTTAGATAAAGGAGCTGTGACAATGGCATCAACTTTTTTCTCTAAAGCAAGATTGGCTGCAGTTCCCACAAACTGAATGGCGGCATTCCCCATAACAGAATGAACCTGACCTAAAACAAATTTTTGATACGGAGGAAAAATTTCTAAATCAATTAGTTTTACTTTTTTTGGAAAAGGAATCTTCAGTTTTTTTGACCAGAAATCAATTAAAACTTTATCCCCAATAACAAGTGGATCGCAGATTTTGTATATAGAAGGATTGCGTAAAACTTTAAGAACAACTTCAGGGCCAATGCCTGCCCCATCCCCTAATGTAATCGCAATTTTAGGTTTTTTCATTCAAATATATTGATATATGCTTTTTCTCTTAGAGAGGCCATCCACTTACGGCTCATATCATTGGCTTTTTCACGAAAAACAGCATTTTCAACTAAGCCTTCAACTTCAGGGAGTGACTTCACTTCAGGGTTCTTTCTCTCTGTTACTTTTAATATATGAAAAGCGCCTTGGCTCTCAACCAATTCAGACACGCCCCCTTCAGGTAAACTAAAAGCAGCTTCACTCAATGCTTCAATCAATTTTCCCTTTTTAACCCAACCCAGGTCTCCACCTTTATTCGCATTAGGACCTTCTGAATAACTTGTTGCGAGCTGTTGAAAATCATCCCCTGAATTAATTTTGTTTAAAATTTGTTGAGTGGTCTCTTTGGAAAGAAACATGTTATCAGGATCCTTTTTTACCATGATGTGGTACAAGTGAACTTCCTCTTGCCCACCAAACTTCTCTTTATTTTTTTCATAATAAGCTTCTACTTCTTTAGGACTCACAATCACACGTGATGTCACTTGGCGACCAATTAATGCTTTAATCAACAACTGGTCCCGAACCTGATCCACAAAATCATCGTAACGCGTTCCATCTCTTTTTAAAGTTTCTAAGAAGGTCTCTTCATCAGGAAACCGTGACTTAATCTCTTTTAATCGATCGTCAACAGCACTTTCATTCGCTTCTAAACCTTGCTCATTGGCAGCTTGTAAAATCAGCTTGTTTTCAATGATTTGGTTTAAGGCTTCATTACGCGCTTCACGCACACGCGCAATCAACTCATCACCCCCATAAACTTTAGAGTACTGAGCATAGATAGGATCTAAGATTTTTTTTAACTCAGAGTAGGTAATGATGCTTCCATTCACTTCAGCCACAATCTGATCTACCACTTCAGCCTTAAGCGACTGAAATGGTAGAACAACTGAAAAGATTAGAATAAGAGAAACTATTTTAGATTTAAGAGATTTCATTTTCATAAATTTTAATTTTTGTATTCTTCTTTAGTTTTTCTATGTAGTCCGTTAAACGATTACGTTGTTGTTCTTGTTGAAGTTGTAACTTGATGTTTTCTTTCACTTCAGCAAATTCCAACGCTTTTGCAGGATTACTTTCTGTTACCTTAATCACATGGTAACCAAATTGGGTTTTTACGACATCAGAGACATCTCCAATTTTAAGTTCAAAAGCAGCTTTTTCAAACTCAGGAACAAGCTGTCCTTTTCCGACAAAACCAAGATCTCCACCTCGAGGACCAGAAGGACCGACTGACTCAGCTTTAGCCACTGTTTCAAAGTCTTCTCCGCCCGCAATTCTTTTTTGGATCTCTTTTGCTTTAGCTTCATCAGGAACTAAAATATGGAACGCATGAACCTGTTCTGGTGTCACAAAACGTTGTTTGTTTTGATCAAAGTAAGCTTGAACTTCTTGATCCGTGACTTGTGATTTTTCCAAAATCTCACGTTCCACTAGACGCTGAATCATTAATTCTGATTTCAACTGTTCTAAAACAGTTAACAGCTTTTCATCTTTATCAACCTTTTGTTCTTGGGCTTCTTTTAATAAAAGCTTTTGGTTGATCAATTCATCTAAGAATTGTTTTTTGTTGTTTTGAAAACGAGCTTGAAGTTGGGGCGGTAAAGAACTTAGACGTTGATCTAACTCAGACTGAGTGATCTTAAACCCATTCACTTTAGCTAAAACTTTATCTTCTTGAGCTTGGATAGAGCCAGGCAGCATTGCTACTGCTACAGCAGTTAGTAAACATTTTTTCAGATTTTTCATATTTGCCCTCTCATGCGAAATTTAGCTTTATAAGCTAACATTTTATCTCCTCTTGGCTCAATAGCTTTTTCACTTCAGCCAAGATCTCCGATGGATTATTCGCTAAAATGCGATACCAACCATCCTTAGGCAACATATATTCTTGACCACTTTTCAACAAAAGTTTTTGATCTTTAAGCTCAATCAGCGTTAGGTTCTTTTGCCGTCCCAACAAAACGATTTCTGCACGGGCTAACAACCATTGAGTTGCTTCAGGAACCGCCCCATACCGATCTTGAAGCTCTTTTTCTAATAGACGCAAAACAGGCAAAGAACTTGCTTCTCCTATGCGGCGATAAATTTTCAAGCGTTGTTGCGTGTGCGGGATGTAACTTTTAGGCACACTCCCCTCAACCCCAATTTTAAGATGACACTCTTTTGATGTCGGCATCAAGTCATAGGGAGATTGCTTTTTCTCTTCCTTTAAACGCTCTACTGTCTTTCGAAGCAACTTACAGTAAAGGTCAAAACCAATGGCCACAATATGGCCGCTCTGCTGTTCTCCCAACACATTCCCGCCCCCACGAATCTCCAAATCTTTCATTGCCACCTTAAAACCAGCACCTAACGAAGTATTTTCCATAAATGCTTTGAGTCGCTTTTTAGCTTCTTGTTGAATAATACGATCTGGGGGCAACAACAAATAGGCATAGGCTTTGTTTTTAAACCGGCCCACACGCCCTCTTAATTGATAGAGTTCAGACAAACCAAACCGATCTGTCCGGTTAATAAAAATCGTATTCGCATTTGGGATGTCCATTCCAGATTCAATGATCGTGGTACAAACCAACACATCAATCTCTCCATTCACAAACGCACGCATCACCATCTCAAGTTCATGCGGATGCATTTGGCCATGTCCTATTTCAAATCGAGCTTCAGGAATGAGTTTTTGTAATTGGTCTTTCATACGCTCAATTGTTTCAACACGGTTGTGCACAAAAAAGACTTGGCCTTCACGATTGAGCTCTCGCAAAATCCCTTCTCGAATAACGTGATCATTGTACTCAATCAAATGGGTTTCAATGGGCTGGCGGTCAACAGGAGCGGTCTGTATCGAACTCATATCTTTGACTCCAATTAAAGAAAGATAGAGTGTTCGAGGGATTGGAGTGGCTGTCATGGTTAATACATCAACCAGACGACGCATTTTTTTTAGTTTTTCTTTATGACGCACACCAAACCGCTGCTCTTCATCAATAATCACAAGCCCTAAATCTTTAAACGCCACATCTTCTTGAATCAAACGGTGCGTGCCAATCACAATATCAACCTCTCCAGATTTAAGAGCTTCAATACTTTTACGTTGCTCCCCTTTTGTTTTAAATCGAGACAAGGCATCGACTCGAATCGGGTAATCTGCTAAACGTTCTGAAAAAGTTTGCCAATGTTGTTGTGTTAACACGGTTGTGGGAACCAAAATAGCGACTTGCTTACCACTCATCACAGCTTTAAACGCAGCACGAATTGCCACTTCTGTTTTTCCATAGCCCACATCACCACACAACAAACGATCCATTGGCTTAGGTTGTTCTAAATCTTTTTTAACCGCTTCAATTGCTTCTAACTGATCTGGAGTCTCTTCATAAATAAAGGCATCTTCAAACTCTTTTTGCCATTGATTGTCTTCGCTAAACGCATAACCTTGTAGCACATCACGCTCTGCTTGAAGGTGCAGCAAGTCACTGGCGTAATCTCGAATGGCTCGCTCCACACGCAGTTTTGTTTTTCCCCAACGTGTGTTGCCCAACTTATCTAAGTCTGGATTTTTTTCTTTGAATCCTTGATACAACTCAATCAAATGCGATTCGGTTAAAGGAACATACAGAGTTGCTTCATCTGCATATTCAATCCGCACCATTTCCTGTTCTTTACCTTCGTAGTTATATAAAACCACACCTTTATAACGCCCAATCCCATGGTTGAGATGCACCACATAATCACCTTCTTGAATCTCAACTTCAGGCATTTCAACAGAGGCGCCACGAAACCGCCAACGCGAACGTCGAATTTTATAACGAACAAAAATCTCTTGATCACTCAGATAAATCTTTTTTTCTTTCTTTAAAGCAAAGCCTTCTGAGAGACGTCCAATTTTGGTTTCAACAAAAGCATTTAATTTAGGCATTTCTTTTTCTCGAAGCAATTTAATCAACCGCTCTTTTTCAGATTCATTGTTGCAGAAAATTTGTACCTGATACTTTTTCTTCACCCACTCTTCGATCGAGTCCATCATACGAGCCGAACGAATCTGGGAATCTTCTCCCTTTGTTAGGTCTAATGTTCGCAAACGAGCAGGCTGTACAGATTCAATAGAATCAATGGTTAATTGCTTCAGGCCAGAAAAGATCGATTCATTTTCCTGAGGAATCAAATGAAAATCGATTCGTTTTTCACATTGAATCTGTTCTTGCGCATCAGGCCAAGATAAATAGAGAGTCTCAGCCACATGTTGTAATGACTTTTCTTCTTCATACAAAGCACGAAGAGAAACAGCTTTTTCAGCAAGCTCTTCAGGCTCATCATAAAACATTAAAAAATGTTCCATCCCATGTTCAGTCACTAAAGAAGATTCTTCTTTTGGATTCTCAAGAAGCACCTCTTTTTCATCTGCCATTAAAATAGAAATTGATTTTAAATTTTGACGACTCAATTGTGTCTCAGGGTCAAACTCGCGAATCGATTCCACATCTTTACCAAAAAACTCTACTCGAACAGGATAAGAAGCATTTAAAGGGAAAAAATCAACAATCCCTCCACGCTGACTAAACTCCCCTTTATTTCCCACCATAGGATAAGAAACAAATCCTAAACGGACGAGTTCTTCAAGAAAGGTTTTTTTATCAATCGAATCTTTTACTTTAAGAGAGAAATGAAGTTTTTCAAATTGATTGCGAGTGACTGTTTTAAAGGAGAGGGCTTCAACCGAAGTGACCACTACAAGCAATCCTTCTTGAGCCCCTTCACGCCACTCTTTCAAACGCTTTAAGGTATCAAGCCGCTCTGCGATGATTTCTTTTTGAGGTTCTGCTTCAGCAGAAGGAATCACTTCCCAAGCAGGAAAGAGCAAGACCTCAACATTGCCTAAAGACTTCAGGTCTTCAACAAACACCTCTTCTTCTTTAGGCCCTTTGGTCACCACCCACGCAGGGGCATGCAACTGCTCCACCATGTTTAAAACATGGAGTGCTTTCCCACCACCTGAGACACCTGATAAAATCATTTTTTTCATATAAAGACAAAAATCCCCAGGTAGAGGGTTTTCCCTCCCCTAGGTTTCCTTTAATTTTCTAAAATCAGTATAGCAGATTATAAGAGCTGTTTTGCTTTTTTGAGGACTTGCGGAATGATTTTCTGAGCGTCACCTTCAATCGAAGCTCCTGCGGCAACTTTGTGACCCCCGCCACCCAATTCTTGGGCTAAAGGTTGAATATTAATGCCATCTTTAGAACGAAAGTGAATCTTTAAAATACCATCATTTAATTCTCTAAAAATAATGGAGACTTTAACCCCTTCAATGGTTCGTAACACATCAACAAAGCCGGTTGTATCGTCCCATGTTGCCTTTGCTTCTTCCAACATCTTGTCAGACAAGTGCAACCAGACAATCTTCCCATCAGCCTCAGATTTAATCTTAGCCAAACCTGCACCTAAAAGATTCAGTTGAGACCATGACGTGCGTTCATATAAATTTTGATAAATTTTATTATGGTCAATCCCTTTAGTTAAAAGATCAGCCGCAATCATATGTGCTTTTGAAGTTGTATTAGAAAAACGAAAGACCCCTGTGTCTGTCAAAATAGCAGTATAAAGAGAGGTTCCAATTTCTGGCGAAATAGGCAAATCATTTTCTTTAAAGAAATCATAGACAAGCTCACCTGTGGCACAAGCCCCTTCGTTAATGTAATCAAAATCAACAAACTCACTATCACGCACATGGTGATCAATACAAATTTTTGTCGCTTTTGATTTTTTAACGGATTGCCCGACACGCCCCATATAATGAGTGGTACTCACATCTAAAATAAAAATCACATCCACATTTTCTAAAATTTGCGGGTGTTTATTTTCCTCAAAGAGCTGGATCACCCCATCTGAATCAAGAAAATCGTGAACACGATAACTCGGCTGGTTATTAATCACAGTCACTTCTTTACCCAAACTCTTTAAATGGTGATAAAGAGCCATCTCAGATCCCACTGCATCCCCATCTGGAAACATGTGCGCTGTCAGGGCAAATCGCTGATTCTGCTGAATGATTTCGTTTACTTTTGACCAATTCATAATTTTTAACTTTTTGATAATAAGGAGGTTATTATAAACCCTTATCTTTAACCCGTCAACCTCTATGAAGAGGCATCTATGGCCAAAGGATTGACTTCAAATTTTCCTAAGGCAATCTCTTTCACATAGCCAGCCGGTACTTTTGGGTCGTGATCCCACATCACCAACCAATTCTCTGTGACAACCTTCTTAAGAATCTCTTTTTTGTATTCTAATGTCTCTAAAGGAAACAGATCATAGGACATGATCCAAGGATATGGAAGGTGGCTTGCTGTAGGAATAAGATCCCCAAAGAAAACCCCTTTTTGTTCGCCTGAACCTAAAACCACAATTTGGTGATCAGGCGTATGCCCCCCTGTTTTAACTAAATCCACACCTGGCAAAATTTCTTTATCGCCATCCACAAATTCAATCACTTTCGCTTTTTCTAAAGGGAGTAGGTTTTCTTTTAAATAAGTTCGATTCATCACCCCATGATTTTCTAATGCGTTGTCCCATTCCCCTTTTTGAATAATGTAACGGGCATTTGGAAAGGCAGGAACAATGTTGCCTTGGGAATCAAATGTGGTGCCGCCACCAATATGGTCAAAATGCAAATGCGTGGCAATCACGTAGTCAATGTCTTCTGGCTTGAGTCCAAACTGTTTGATCGACTGAACCAAACTCTCTTGTTCGTTGATTCGGTAAATCTTTTTTTCTTTGTCACCGAGCTTATCACCACAGCCCGTGTCGATTAAAATCCATTTTCCATTCACATTAACAAGGGGACAGTTGGTTTCTAATTCAATGCGGTTTTTTTCGTCGGCAGGATATTGTTTTTCCCAAAGCACTTTAGGGATCACTCCATACATGGTCCCCCCATCTAACCAGTACTTACCACCTGAAGCTAGATGAAGTTCCAGATCCCCTAGTTTCATTTTGCGATTTCTACGATGCGTGTTTCGCGAATAAGCACCACTTTAACTTCTCCAGAAATATCGCGATGCCCTTTGATCTTTTTTGAAACTTGTCGAGCCAGGTCATTGACACCGGCTTCATTTATTTTCTTTGAATCAACAAAGACACGTACTTCACGCCCACCTGAAAGACAATAGCTGCGGTCAACTCCAGCAAATGAGTTCGCTACTTTTTCAATGGTTTCAGATCGATTCATAAAGTTTTGATTTTTTTCAGAACAAGCACCAGGACGATAACTTGAAATTTGATTGGATGCTGCTATTAAATCAGCTAAAAGTGAATCTGCTTTTTGACGCCCATTCACTGCTCCAACTGCATTCACCAAAACAGGGTCTTCACCATAACGCTTGGTGATCTCAACTCCAACGGTATCGTAATCAGTTGAAACATCTTTAGAAATTGATTTGCCAATGTCGTGAAACAGACCTGCACGTTTAGCTAATTCAGAATTCTCTCCTAATTCAGCGGCTAACATTTCTGTGATATAGGCTGTTTCTTTAATATGCTGCAGCACGTTTTGACCTGAGCTATAAGTAAACTTAAGACGCCCTAACAAACGAATCAAATCAGGGTGCACTTCATGAATACCTAATTCGAGTAAAATTTCTTCTCCAGCTTCTTGAATAATTTCTTCCACATCGGCTTTAATTTTTCGAACCACTTCTTCAATCCGAACAGGGTTGATCCGCCCTTCTGCAATCAAAATCTCTAAAACTCGCCTTCCCACTTCACGACGAACCGCATCTGTACTTTGAATCAAAATTTGACCTGGCACTTGATCCAAAACAAACTCTGTTCCTGTAAGCAGTTCTAAGGTCTGAATATTACGTCCCTCTTTACCAATGATGCGCCCTTTCATTTCTTCATTTGGCAAAGGCACACTCACCACGCCCCCATCTGAAAAATGTGAAAAGTCCAATCGCTGAATAGCTGTTTCTAAAATTTTAGTCGCTTCTCTTTCAGCCCGCTGTTGATTTTCTTTTTGTTGTGTTTGTTGAACTTGCCGGCATTCTTGATCTACTTGTTCTTCAATTTTTTTCAATGTTTCTGCACGGATCTGCTCACTAGAAACATGCGCCTGCTGTTCCAAACGCTGATCTTCACCATTGGCAAACTCTTGCCACTTTTGGTTCACATCTGCGCTTAAGTGTTTTTCTTCTTCTAACTCTTTTGCTTTGGCTTCAACTTGTTCAAGCAATGTTTTGAGTTTTTCTTTTTTCTGCTCTAATGTTTTTTCTTTGTTTTGAATACGCCCTTGAAGCTGCTTCTGCTCTTGGTTCTTATGACGCAGCTCTTTTTCTAAACCATGCTTGGATTGGCGCATCTCAGTCTCTAATGAAGCAAGGCTTCGTTCACGCCGTTGCTCTAACCCGCCCATGACTTCAACCTGCTTTTTATGAAACTCGTGGTACCTTTTCTTTGCTTTACCCAAAATAAAAGAACGACGAATACCTATGCCCAATAACAAAAAAACCAAAAACGATAAGATGATTAACAGTTGCATTTTGACCTCAAAAAATTAATTGTTCGAAAGCGTGGCATTTGTTAGCCTCATGGCCATATGCACACTTTAAATGTTTGTTCCATTTTTTTGCTAGGCACCTCTTTGGGATGCTTCGCTATGCTCTTATTCACTCCGTTTAAAGACTTAGGCCCCCGCTTTTACCGCTTTTTTGGAATGCTGGCCGGGGCTTTTACCCTAATTTACGGATTGTTGAATTATAGCCTAATTAACTCTCTTTGGGTAGGGAGCATCTTTATTCTTCTTTTATACATCCTATTCATGACCTATAGGCCGAGTCCCATAGGGATAAAAGTCCTTTTTCCCCTTACAATCGCCATCTTATTTGCCCTATTTTGGGAAAAATCAGCCACTTTCTTTCAGCCCCTTATTCCAGGGCCCATTGATTTTGCCCTTTCTCAGATAAACTTTATCTCATCCGCCTTTTTGCTCGGGGCCACCTTAAATGCCATGATTTTAGGGCATTGGTATTTAGTCGAACCCAAGCTAGCAATCGATCCCTTTAAAACACTTACCCGAGCTTTTATCTCCATTCTGGTTTTTCGCTTTTTATGGATTGTCGGCGTCATGGTCTATTACTGGAATGTGTTGCCCAGCGCGACAAAATGGAACCTTGAACAACTTCTTTCCGTTGAAGGCGAATTAGTCTTTTTGATTCAACGACTCTTATTTGGCATCCTTCTCCCCTTAATGCTCTGTTACTTTATCTGGAATACGGTTAAAATGCGCTACACTCAATCAGCCACAGGCATTCTTTATGTGACGGTTGTGTTTATTTTAATTGGTGAGTTGATTGGGATCCACCTCACGCTCACAACAGGATTTTTAATGTAGCCATGAATATAAAATTTCAATGCCCCAAATGCCAAACAGAACTAAGACAAGACTCTATCGAGAATGCAGAGCAACTTGTCTGCCCTCGCTGTAAAAAAACAATTCAGCTCAAACATTTCCCTGAAGCTGATCCCAAAGAACTACGTCAGTGCCCTGTTTGCGAAGCCGCACATCTTTATATTCAAAAAGATTTTCCAAAGAAGATCGGGATTGGGATTGTCACCATTGCAGGGATCATCACCATTTTATGGGACCACCGCTATTACATTGCTTTAATTCTTACCGCGATTATTGATTTTTTGATTTACCAGAAATGCCCCAACCTAACCAAATGCTATCATTGCCAATCTGAATACCGGAACTATATTCATATTGATCGAGATGGGTTTGATTTGAATCTTCACGAGCGGTATAAAAATAAAGAATTAAACGTTTAATTTATTAGTAGGATTAAACAGCAGATTCAACATTAATAATTCGATTATCATGATCGATTAAAATAGCCTGCATAGGTTCCATCTGTACTCGAATATCTTTAGTGTCAGCTTTTACATAATCCATATCAGCTCTCAACACATTGACATCTTTACTCAGCCCTTTGTAAGCCAAGCGCATTTCAATCTTAAAGTTATTCAAATCTTCTCTAATTTCAGTAAAACCTCTATCCATTTTTTGATCTATAGAAAGTACATGCTCAGTCACTTTTCTAAATTCACCGCGCATATCTTCCATCAAAATGATAAAGCGTTCTTGTTCTGTTGGTTCTTGGTTCATACTAGCCTCCACGGCCAGTAATTTTATCAGAAGAATTTATAGGGGTCAAATTAAAAAATTGATGATTTTCTAACCGTAAGTGTAACTGACGCCAAAGCCGCCGGCAGGATAGCCCCAATTAATATTGTCGTAAGGACAGACAACGCGGCAGGCACCCATTTCACCACACGAGTCCCAATTTACGATTGTTTTATCCTCTTCAAGAATAAAGACATTGAATGGACAAACATTCAAGCAAGGTTTTTCCACACACTTCAAACAAACCGACTCTTCTTTTAAAGTGATGTGGGCTTCAGGACCTCGCTTAAAATTCACTTTGTATAACTTGTCTGCGAGGTTTAATTTTGGCAATGGCTTCAAAGGATCATATAGGTTTTCGTCGCTCATTATCTCACCGCCCTTATCATTTTAATCATGTCCATGGCAAAACGAAAAGGTTTTCCTTTTTTCAAAAACTTTTTAATCACCCCTTTTTCAATTTCATGCTTGGACTGCATACTCATCGTAAAATAATCTTTCATTAACTCTGTAAAAAGTTCGGGATACTCTTTAAAAAAGCGATCTCCATTTTTTCCAAACTCAGGCAACTTTCTAAACTTTTTCATATCTTTAAGCACAAAGCTATTTTCCAACTTGGTTCGATATTGTTTTAAAGAGGCTTCGCTGTAATCCCCTTTTTCATGAGCTGCTAAAAAAGTTTCTGCGGCTAACACCCCTGAATACATAGCTAAGTTGGTTCCCTCTTGGTAATGAGACGCATCCACAAACCCTGCGGCATCCCCTGCCACCATAATACCGTTCCCATAAAGCTTAGGCATGTGGTCATATCCATATTCAGGAATCATGTGCCCCGAGTATTCTAAAATTTCTCCACCTCGCAATATTTTTCGAATACAAGGATGCTCCACCATGTGGTCTAAAATTTCTTCAGGTTTATTTTTGGAATACCCCATGGCATGCACCGAACACCCCATCCCAATAGAAAGCGATTCTTTATTCGTGTAAAGAAATCCACCCCCAAACAATCCTTTAACCGCATCACCAAAATATTGAGTGGCTGACCCCTCATCTTTTTCCAAACAAAAACGGCTTTCAATCACTTCACGTGGCATCCCAATCACCATCTTCGCAGCCATAATCATGGAGTGACCATTAAAGGGTTGGCGTAATTTTGCTTTTTCAGAAAGGAGCGAATTAACTCCATCGGCAGCAATCACCACATTAGCATGCAACTCTTCGCCGCCGTGCATCTTCACACCAATAATTTTATCCCCGTCCCAAACCACATCTTCAGCCACTGTAGAAGGAACAACCATGGCCCCTGCTTCTTCAGCTTTACCAGCAAACCACTCATCAAATGGAACACGAAAAACAGAAAAGGAATGATTGTAAGGAGGAGTGTTAAAGGCTTCAGTCCCAAACTCCATATTAAGCTCACTATCTTTAGAAAGAAGCGAAAACTTCCGCCTCATAATATGACGCTCAAGAGGCGCTTCATCTAAAAATTCAGGAATCAATTCAGAAAGGACAGTGGTAAACAAAATACCACCAAAAAGATTTTTGGATCCAGGTTTGTGCCCCCGTTCTAACAAGGCAACATCCAAACCTTTACGCGCTAAAACAAGTGCCGCAGCACTTCCGGCAGGCCCTGCTCCAACGATAATGACATCCACTTTGTCTGCCATGTATTCCCCCTTTGTTTGCTTGAAACATGACTGATAGTAACATTATAACATATAGATGCTAAGAGAGGTAGGGTACTCAGTTTTTGGACTCAAGGCGGGAGATTTCTCCTTCTAGGAGTTTGATCACAAGGCGGAGCCGGTCATTCACATTAAGGGTTTCCATTACCTCCTGCTTTCTCGAAAAAGAGACGGTTGAGAAAAAAGTAATGATGTCGCTCAATCGGCTTGGATCATCCATCTGATAAATGTTTTCAATATGTTCTGTTGTGACAATTTTAGTCATTTGTTCTTTTCGAATAAACAACTCTTTAATCCGCTCAGTTAAAGCCAGTTCTTCGTTCCCCTCTTCCACGATATCTTCTAGCGGTTCAATTTCATAAATAAGATAAGGGGTTGATTGAATTTGTTTGCCTAATCGAGCACGCGACAAACCCCCGATAATAATTTGTGAAGTGCCATCATCATTATCCGTTGAAAACTTCACCATTCCGACTCCAACAATGTCATGCATGGGAAGTGGCTCTTCTTTTAAATCAATATCTTCCTTAATTAAGGCAATCGAGAAGATGTGATCTTTTTCTGTCACATCTTTTAGCATTTGTTGATAGCGCGGTTCAAAAATAAAGAGGGGCAAATCCAAATGAGGAAACAACACCACGTTGGGAAGTGGGAAAACCGGAACTTGTTTGGGTAATGAAAACTGCTCCTCAGCCACGGTTTTTCTTTCTGTACTTTCCAACGCCCATCAGACAACCCAAGTTGGCTTTAGGATCAATCACAGGTTTGATTTTTGATTTAGCAGAAGTAATCAGCGTCGTGACACCCGGGCCATGCCCCGCTAAAAGGCAATCACTATGAATCACGATTCCAATCGTAACCGCCCCTTTTCGGTAAGCTCTTCCATAGGAGTTATCGTGGTCCATGATCGCCACAAAATCACCAAAACAAATTTTATCAATATTATGTTTTTTCACTACACTTTGATCGTGCGTCATAATATCGTAATCACCGGTGCTCACATCCAAGCTTCCTACACCCGAGCCCATAATCGAACCAGGAACAATCGTGGTGACAGGAATTTCTAATGTGCCATCCCGATTTTCTTTGATCTTCATTTTTTTAAGTACAGCAGGATCTAAGTTATAAATTTTAATATCCGGGTGATCCGCTAATTCCAAACCTTGGCCATAACCTTCAATTAAGATTTTGTCATCCATAGACATTTTATTTAAGGTCTGTTGATCAAAGTCAATAATCACATGCTCGACTCCGCCATGGTGACCTGCCACCATTCCAGTCTTGCCTTTAGCCTCCCCAGAAAGAAGGCGTGCCTTATTTCCCGCACACGACAAAAAGTTAAAGCCCATATTGGCTTTGCTTGAACGATTCGACTCACTCAAGATTGCAGAAACACCTGGTTCAATATGATCCCCAGCCCATCCAAACGCAGGATCTCCAATTTTTACGTTATAGGTGATTCCACCTGTGGAAGGCAAAATAAAAGCCTTACCCAAATGACTCACTTCAAAAGCACCCCATTGGGCGGCGTTGGCTACTTTTCCTTGAACAGCTATTTTAACTAATCTTTTTTCATTGGTTCGCAACATGACAGTTCCTCCCTGAACTCCCAAAGTATAAACACTTTTTTTATTTTACTCGAGACAAAAAATAGACTAAAATAGTGCAACTTGCACAAAAAACTTCTGTTCAAAGGCAGGATGATTGATTAGCTTTAAGCAGGCAATCACATTTGTTTTTTGTTTTGCACTCACTGGCACATCTCACCCTTCTGTAAAAACAAACTCTCAATATCTGGCTCCCAAATCACTCCCCCAACTAAAAACTCCCTTCTTTAAGAAAAAGGACCACCTCATAAGCTCATTTGATCAAGCCACAATCTATTACCAGGTTAGAGGCAATCCTGAAGCAGAAAAAACAATTGTGATGCTGCACGGACTCTCTGCCGGACCGAGCCATTGGAAAAGAGTATTAAAGGAAAATCCTTTTTTACTTAAAAACTATCGCATTATTCTACCCACTGTCCGTGGACATGGATGGTTTGATCGCCGCAGTGAATTAGGCGACCTCAATCCTTTTTTAAGTGGAAACCCCTATTTAATGGATGTGGTGCTTTTGTTTTTTTATCTGCATCAAGGAGATGAAAGAAATAAAATTTGGGATCAATTTATTCGCTTAACCCCTTTTAGTGAAAAAAGAAAAAAGAGAGAGATCAATCCAACAGATTACTACAAAGCTATTTCTGCAGACCTCAAAGATATTCTAGATGCAGAAGATGTGGTCGAGGCTAATTTTATTGGCCACAGTATGGGAGGAGAAATCGCGCGTCATTTTTATTCAGTCTATCCTGAAAGAGTTAAAAGATTGGTGCTCATTGCCACATTTGCACGCTATCCCTTTTTTGGTAAATTTTTACTTAAATATACTTATCCGATCATTCGATTTTTATCCCGTCAATTAATTGCATCGATTCCTCTATTAACTCTTTTAGAAGGAATCACAAATCACTTTGCAAAAAACCCACCCGACATACTTAAAAAATATTCTCGCCTCATTTCAAACAAAATTATTTTTGACGGAATTGATCCTGACATGTTTAATCGATTTTTAACACTCACTCTTTCAGCCAATATTGGCGGCTTACTTCTAGCATTAGCTTCTATGGGAGAAGAAAAAAATGGTTATTCTAAAATCACCATTCCCACATTGGTTGTTGAAGGAAAAGGAGATGGACTGATCACCGGAGATCCCATTAGTGAATTTGAAAGACGCATTCCTCCTGAAAACTTAACCACACACTTATTAAATGGCCGCCACTTTCCACAACTTCATGATGAAAGATTCCCTCATATACTTGAAGCATTTCTCAACAATGGCGATGGGAAAGAAAAAGAACCCGCCAAAATAGTGGCTCCTAAAAGCAATGCAACGGTAAGTAAATCACTCCTCGCTCGACTAGGGCTCTCTAGATTTCAAGCCTCATCCTTTTTTCTAAGTCGATTCCTAAAATCACAGCATGAATTTGAATCTTCCCTGTAAATAGGATAGACTATGCCTTGATTATCTATCAGAGGAGTTTTTTATGGTTTTAGCAATATTCACATTAATCTTAGTTTCAACCACTTCCTATATAGTGGCCATGGTCTATGGGTATTTCACCTTAGCCAACCCTAGCGCTATTTCTGGGCATATTGCGATTGGCTTGCCAGCGGCTCTCTTAACCATTTTGACCCACTGTATCGCCATGTTTTATTTTATTGGTTCAGGAAAAACCTTAAAAGAAGCTGTGGCTCGGCACAATTTGAGCCAAACCTATAATGAGAAATCCAGAAAGATTAAAATGATCACCTCACCTCTTCAAACCTATACTGCCTTAGCTATTGTGGTGATGGCTTGCTTAGGTGGAGCTACTTCTGTAGGTAAGGTCAGCCCAATCTACCATCATGTTGGCGCCTGGCTAACCCTCTTTCTTCATCTCTGGACTAGCTTTAAGACCATTCAATGCACCATTGAAAACCAATTCTTAGGTGCTGATGC
>JAJCYG010000040.1 GCA_029263055.1 Actinomycetes bacterium | reverse complement strand
TGGTTTTGAGAGTTCAAAAATAACTTGTGAGTCCATTTTTTCCTTTTTAACCGTTTCAGTTTTAGGTTCTAATAAACCTGCGTCCATTACGCCAAATCTCCTAAAGATTTGACCAACGTATCAATTTCGTCTTTAGTCTTTGTTTCAGTCACACAAACTAATAAATCATTTTCACGATCTTTAAAGAAGCGCGACAATGGCAAACCAGGCACCACTTCTTTAGCAGCTAAGGTTTCAAAAACCTCTTCTCCCTTTTTAGGGCATTCCACCACAAACTCATTAAAGAATGGCGCACCATTCTTAATTTTATAGCCACTTAGTTTAGCAATCTCTTCTTTAGCATAACCAGATTTTAAAATGTTTTGACGGCCGACTTCTTGAATGCCCTCTTTACCAATGGCAGCAAGGTAAATAGCCGAACGCAAAGCCAATAAACTTTGGTTGGTACAAATATTTGAAACTGCTTTTTCACGACGAATATGTTGTTCCCGTGCTTGCAAGGTCAACACAAACGCACGACGCCCTTCTTTATCTTGAGTCTCACCCACAATACGACCTGGAACTTTGCGCATCAAATGTTCGGCAGCAGCAAAAAAACCTAAGTAAGGTCCGCCATAACCAAGAGGATTGCCCAAACATTGCGCTTCACCCACAGCAATCTGAGACCCATATTCACCCGGTGCTTTGAGCACACCTAATGAAATCGGATTCACCACCGAAACAAACACCGCATTGGTGCTCGCCGCAATATCCCCAATCTCTTCCATCTCTTCAATCGAACCAAGAAAGTTAGGATTTTGAACAATCACTGCAGCTGTAGTCTCAGTAATATTATTTTTAATAAACTCTAAATCAAGAACCCCATCTTTATGAGGAATCAATTTAAAGTTAAGTGGCAAACCTGCTAAATAAGTTTTTAGTGTTTCTAAATATTCAGGATGAAGTGTTGAAGCAACCAAAAAGTCGTAACGATTACGAAATGAATTAAAGGCTGCCATAGCTGCTTCAGCCACAGCAGTGGCCCCTTCATATAAAGAAGCATTGGAAACCGGCAAAGCGGTTAACTCAGACATCAATGTTTGAAATTCAAAAATAGCTTGGAGCGTGCCTTGACTGGCTTCAGGTTGGTACGGCGTATAGGCGGTATAGAATTCACTACGGCCGGCCAAGTGGTTCACAATGGTTGGAATATAGTGGTCATACGCCCCAGCCCCTAAAAAGCTGAGCACTCCTTTACCATCGTGGTTCTTATCAGCCAGCTCACTGAAATATTTTAAGACTTCAGGCTCACTCAACCCTTCAGGCAGAGACATCTTTTTTTGACGCAATGATTCAGGGACCTCTTTAATCAGGTCTTCAAACGAAGCAACCCCAATCTCGGCCAACATCTCTTTATAATCTTGTTCTGTATTTGGTATGTAATCCATATTAACTTTTTGCGTATTGGGCTGCGTAATCTTCTTGGCTTAATAAAGCGTTTAATTCATCTGCATTGCTTAATTCAATGGCAAACAACCACCCATTTTCATAAGGAGAAGTATTCACTTCAGCAGGTGTTGTGGCAATCACATCATTTACTTTAGTGATTTTTCCTGAAACAGGGGCAAAAATATCGCTCGCTGTTTTCACAGATTCCACAACCGCACACGCTTTGTTTTGTTCGACTTCATCACCCACTTGTGGCAATTCCACAAACACAATATCTCCTAGTTCAGATTGAGCAAAATCAGAAATACCACAAACCACTTCATTGCCACTGACTCGAACCCATTCATGATCATTTGTGTACTTTAAATCTGCTGGAAATTCCATATTATCTCTCCTACTTAGTTTTATTTTCTACAAACGGCGGTTTCACCACAGTTGCTTTTAACTTGCGGGTGCGAACCTCTACATTAATAGACGTTCCGACCTTAGCATGTTCCAAATCAACATAAGCCAAACCAATACTTTTATTTAATGTGGGCGACATGGTTCCACTTGTCACTTCACCAATAGCATGCGTCTCATTCCAAACCGCAAAACCATGTCGCGCAATCCCAGGCTCATCAAGCTGAAAACAGACCAAACGCCGTTCTAAGCCTGCCTCTTTAGCTGCAACCAAGGCAGCTTTACCAATAAAGTCTTCTTTATCTAATGAAACAGTCCATGCCAATCCTGCTTCTAAAGGATTGGTTTGATCTGTAATGTCATTGCCATACAACGCAAATTTCATTTCTAGTCGAAGTGTGTCACGTGCCCCTAATCCAATCGGCGCAATCCCAAACTCTTGACCTGCTTCTATCAGTTTTTCCCACAACCAAACCACATTCTCAGCTTGGCAAAAAATTTCAACCCCCCGCTCACCTGTATAGCCTGTTCGAGAAACCGTAACCGCCACACCCTCTAATTCTGCAGGAGCAAAATGATAATACTCAATCGAATCAATCGACTGACCAAACAATTTTTGAAACACTTTTTCAGACTCAGGTCCTTGCAACGCAATCAAACCAGTCTGCGCACTGATATTTTCTAACACGCAATCTTCTGTTTTATTTTCTTCAAACCAAGCAAAATCTTTTTCAATGTTACTGGCATTAACCACTAACATCCATTCGTTGTCATTAATTTTATATGCAATGGAGTCATCCACAATTCCGCCATTGGCGTAACAGATTGGGGAATACAAACATTGCCCATCTTTAATTTTATTCAAATCATTAGTGAGCATTTTTTGAAGAAATTTTTTCGATTCGTTTCCCTTAATAGTAAACTCGCCCATGTGCGACACATCAAACAGTCCCACACGTTCACGCACAGCTTGGTGCTCTTTCACAATCCCTTCATATTGAATTGGCATGAGCCACCCATGAAAGTCAACGATCTTACCCCCTGACTTTTCATGAACCGCATAAAGAGCTGTTTTTTCCGGATTCCCTGAACTCATTTCCCATTCTCTATTAAGAGGTTAAACAAATCGGGATGAGCTTATCAAAGCCCCCATTCCACTGTCAATTAACGACCACTAAAAAGTAAACGCCGGTACCGGGTACCGGCGTTTACTTTGGGAATAAGGTTGGGGTTAAAACGTCCAATGATTTAGGGGTGGAATTTGTGCTAGAATAGCCCCACTGCCTAAATGCACTATAAGGAGGATGTTATGAGTTTTAGTGGTAAAAAATGTGGCGTTTTAATGATTGCTTTCACCCTATTAGGAACCAACCCTTTAGCTGCTCAAGGTAATAAACCTTTAGAAGAAGTCGACACCTCTTTGGCTAATGCGTATCAAGCGATTCAAAATGAAGATAGCGCAGGAGCGGAGTCTGGGTTTTCTCAAGCAGCCAAACAAGCTCAAAAAATTCAAGACTGGCAAGGTTTGACTGATGCGGCTTATGGAATTGCTGCTTTAGGCAAACCAGATCAAGCTCTAGCTCTATTTCAGCAAGCCTTTCAAATTGCTCGCGACAAAAAGTCATGGCAAGGTTTGATTGCCGCAGGATATGGCATATCAAGTCTACCCAAAGAAGTAGCCGGGCTCACTCAATCTAACGAAGCTTTTATTCAAGCTGAGCAATTAGCCTCACAAAATCAAGATTGGCGTGGATTGATTGAATCAGCAAAAGGATTTAATGTGGTAGGCAATCAAGCTAAAGCAAATCGCATTTTAAATAACACTTATACTTTGGCTGAAGAAACCCAAGATGCTGAAGCAGCCATGGCATTGGCCAGCGCCTTTCAAACAATGGGCAATCGCGCACAATCAGCTCGTGCACAAGATTTGGCAAACTATTTAAGTCGCCAAGATGGAGGCGACGTACGTGGAGTCAAAACCCCTCCACCACCAGGCTGGTCCGCAACAGGCAAATCCGTTCGCGATGCAGAGGATGTTCCAGAACAAGCACAGCGTTTGAACCGTGCCTCTGTCGACAAAGATATCGACAATAAAATGGCCTATATTAAAGAACAGGAAAGATTAAAGGCAGAAAAGGAAAGAAATAGAACAAGATTAGCCGAGGCTTATCTCTATTACTCCGGATATTATGGTCACCCCGGTCGTTACTTCGGGATCAACAATTTTGGGCTCCATGGTTTCGGTCGACATTCTTTATCTCGCTCTCATTTACGTTCGTTTGCTAGTTTTCAACTGTCACGTTTTAGCAGACGGGGTGGTTATTTCATCCGCGTGAACCGCGGCAGATATTATTACTAAACTAAAAGAATAAAAACAACTTTTTCTTCTCTTCCTTTGTCTCAGTCGGCATATTTATATCTGCTGGCTGAGCAAAAAGAGCTTGATCATTCTTTTCAATTTTTGTTTTACGTATCAACGTCCAAGGATACTTTTTCACCTTCTTAGAAAATTGATTAAAATTGATTGCTGTTGCTTTAAACTCATCCACTATCAAATTAATTTCTTCTCTGTTCTCCTTTAAAACCTCTTCCACACTATCTGCAGAACTACGCAAAGAAGTCAAAATAGGCCCTAATTCATTTTTTAAATCTTCTGTGGCTTGACTAAAATTAGCTGTCGCATTGCGAATATCGCCCGAAGTATCTGTGACCAATCCATCAACTTCAGTCACAACATGATCCATTTTATCGAGCATACCACTGATTTGATTTTTACGGTCCAGGTCCCCTAACAGCTCATCCACTTTTACTGTGGTTGCTTTGATTCGATCTGAAGCTTCAGTCAAATTCATCACAATCTTGCGCACATTGGGAATCAACACATCAAAGTTAATCTCACCAATCCCTTGCTGCAGTTTTCCTAGCCCTGTTAATTCCACATGAAAAATAGGCTTCCCACTTTTAAGGCGCTCTTTAGTCGGTGTGCCAGGTGTTAAATTCACAGTTTGGTCTCCAACTAATCCAGAGCCCACAATTTGAGCTTTAGAATCAGTACGCAATTTTACATTTGAAGAGACTTCCAACAACATCTCAACACGCAGATCGTCCACACCCCAATCTTTTTCATTAACCTTTTCTAATTCTTTTTTAATCTCTTCATCTGAAAGAATGCGAAGATTTTTAACCTCTCCCACTTTCACTCCTGAGTAAGTGACAATAGAACTTTGCCCCACTCCATAAGCAGAGTCAGTCAACACACGCAGTTTATAAGAAGTCTCAAAGTTTTTAAACCCACCGACGTAAAAAACTAATGCTGTCAACAAGCCCACACAAAAAACAATCACTGCGCCAGCTCTAATGTCTGATTTTAAGTAATCTGCCATAATTTTTACGAGTTGTTTGTAACCAACAACTCTCCTTTTTTAAGTGCGACTCTCTTCTGGAATAAGGCCATTAATAAAATTGTGCACATATTCATGTTTTGAGTTCTTCATCTCTTCGGGTGTTCCTATCTGTAAAATTTTTCCTTCATGCAGCATCGCCATTCTATCTGCAATCCGAAATGCGGATCCCATTTCATGGGTCACCACAACAGAAGTAATCCCTAATTTTTTACTCAAATCAACAATCAATTTATCAATGATTGCCAAGACAATCGGGTCTAAACCAGCTCCTGGTTCATCATAAAAAACAATTTGCGGGTCCATGGCAATAGCACGAGCCAATCCAACACGCTTTTTCATCCCTCCGCTAATCTCAGAAGGCATGAGATGGCCAAACCCTTTAAGACCGACTAGATCGAGTTTCATCTTTACGATGATATCAATCACTTCTTCGCTCAACTCTGTGTGTTCTTTTAAAGGAAACGCCACATTTTCAGCCACTGTCATAGAGTTAAACAACGCACCGCTTTGAAAGAGAATACCAAATTTTCGGCGAATTTCATTCATCCGATCTTCTTTTAAGCCAATAATATTGGTTCCATCCAACCAAATTTCGCCTTCATCTGGCTGAATGGCCCCTACAATATGCTGAAGCAAGGTTGATTTACCACAACCCGAGCCCCCCATGATCACCATGGTCTCGCCCCGCTTTACTTCAAGCGTGACATCATCCAAAACACGGCGCCCTTTAAACGATTTGACTAAATTTTTAACAGTGATCATGCCTTATTCCCAAACAAAATAAAATAAGCCGGTGAAAAAACAGTCAGCAATAATAATCGAGATAATAGCCATCACCACTGACTTCGTGGTTGCTTTTCCCACTCCTTCAGCTCCGCCACTCACCATCAAACCTTGATAACAACCAATCCAAGCAATAATACCGGCAAAAACAAATGCCTTTAATAGGCCTGTGACCAAATCTTTCATCACAAGCATCTCAATAGATTTTTGAAAATAGAGCCCCGCAGGAATACCTAAAAAGTTGGTTCCAACAACCCCGCCGCCTAACATTCCCATCACATCAGCAAAAATAGTCAGACAAGGAAGCATCACTAACATGGCAATCAGTCGAGGAATAACTAAAAAACGAACAGGATTAACCCCCATTGTTTCTAAAGCTTGCACTTCTTCTGAGACCTTCATGGTTCCCAGCTCAGCAGCCATAGCCGAACCCGACCGACCTGCCACCACAATGGCTGTCAATAAGGGCCCAATTTCACGCACAAACGAAATAGAAAGAAGCGAGGCCACATAGACTAACGCTCCAAATTTTTTAAGCTGGTAAGCTGTTTGAAGTGCCAGCACCATCCCCATAAAAAAGGACATCAAAAAAACAATACCAAGGGAATTAACCCCGATTTCCACCATCTGATTACTCACATAGTGGCGCTTAACCCCTTTTCCTCTAAAAGGAGCAATAAAAGCCCAGTAGAGTGAGGAACAGATTAAGGACCACAGACGGCTTGTCTCTTCCAACCACAAGATAAGGCCTCGGCCAATCCAACCAAAAAAAGAATTCATTTTATCCCTTTAAAGCAGCATCCAAATCAGGATAAATACGAAAGACCTGATCTAATTTGGCAATTTCAAATACAGAATAGATTTTTTGAGGGATCCCGCACAAGCTCAGCTCCCCACTGGTATCAAACAGCTTTTGTTGCGCTTCGATTAATGTAGCAATACCTGAAGAATCGATATATTTTACAGCAGAAAGGTCGACACAAACAGATTTATTGTTTTCTTGAAGCACCCCTTTGATTTGACTTCTCAGTTCTGGAGACGTATTCAAATCAACTTCACCTGATAATTTTAAGACCGATGTTCCGTTTTGCTGTTCAATTAAAATATCCATTTTTATTCCTCCAAATTCAAATAAAAACTAGTTAAAGTTTTTCTCTAGAATTAATTCATTACCTTCTTTTATATCGCAATTAAAGTAAACATTATCCATGCACCCATGGATCAAATGAACCCCTAATCCACCTGGCTTCACCTCATTCAGATCTCTTCCACAAATAACTGAAGAATCAACTGTTATACCATAATCCCTTATCATAATCTTTAATTTATTATCAGATACCTCTATATTGAGCTTAATTTTGTTATCTGGCTTAACTTCTCCCTTATAAGCATGCTTAATCACATTAGAACAAGCCTCATCCACAGCCAACAACACATGATAGCGCTGCTCTTCATTTAATGAAGATTCTTGAATCAATGCTTCAACAAATTTTCGAATATGGCACAAATTAGCTGGATCAGCCAAAACCTCAAGTTGATTCATTTCAAAGGATTCCTATCAAAACAGAGGTCTGATCATCTCGATCTTCTCCCTCACTAAAATCAGCAATTTTATCCATCACAAAAGGAGTCAACCGGCTATGGGGCAAGGTCTCTGCTCCTTGGCGAAAACACTTTTTCAAACGACTGATCCCAAATTCCGCTTTCCTGCCATTCCTTGCTTCGGTCAGCCCATCTGAATAGAGCAAAATTTGAGTCCCTTTTTCCAAATCAATCTTTAAAGAAGTATAATTAATCCCCTTTAAAATGCCCAGAGGAGGTTCTCCCCCCTTATCAAGGGCCACAACATTCCCCTTTTTAGGCTGATAAACTAGCGGAGGCAAATGCCCGGCATTAATCAAAGTAAGCTCTTTATTTTCGGCATCAATCGCCAAAATAGCTGCCGTCACAAACATGCCAAATGTTGAATGTTCATTAAGAACTTTATTCAATGCAGCCGCAACCAACTTCATATCAGGGTAATAACGCCCAACCAAATTACGAAACTCCGTAATTGCTTTAACCATATAAAGAGCGGCAGAAACCCCTTTACCCGAAACATCCCCCAAAATAACCACGGCTTTATTCGGGTCTAACACCACACAGTCGTAAAAATCTCCCCCCACTGTATTGGCAGGTTTATAACGCGCACTAAAACGCAAACCATCTAAAGTAATTGAATCTTTACTCAATAAATTTTTTTGAATATCTCGGGCCACATCTAAATCTTGTTGCAACTTTTGATCTTGAAGTCGCTTCTCTTGCCACTTTGCTTTAGCCACAGCCACAGAAACTTGAGACGCAAAATCTTCAAATAACTCTAAATCATCCTCGTCAAAAAAGTTTTTTCGCAAAGGATTAAGCGCCTGCAAAATACCAATCACTTTTTCATCCACAATAAGTGGCACACAAACCATTGACTTTGTTTTAAACCCTGATTTTTTATCTACCTTTGAAAAAAAACGAGCATCCTTAGTCGCATCTTCAATAAGTGCAGACTTGCCATGCTGAGCCACCCAACCCGCAACCCCCTGGCCTATCTGCAATCGAAACATCTTTTTAATTTTTTGACCTTTGTCTCCCAAAGCAACTTCGTAGACCAATTCTTTTGTCGCTTCATCAATCAACATCAATGTCGCCGCATCGGCTCGCATCACTTTTTTAGAGACCTTCATAATCACACTCAACAACTTATGAAGAGGCATCGGAGAATTAATTAAACGATTGGTATCTAACAACGAACGAAGATTTTTGTTCTCTTGTTTGAATTCAGATTGGGATTTCATAAGCGATTATTATAGCAGGTTAAGCCGCGTTTTCGTCATCTTTGTTAGTGGTGACGAGCAGCCCTTTTTCGTAGGCACGAAAACAAGCATCAACCACATCAGGGTCAAACTGAGTCCCTGAAGATTCTTTCAAACGTTTGAGCGCTTCATCATCAGGAAGGGCTTTGCGATAAGGTCGAGTCGAAGTCATGGCATCAAACGCATCAGCCACACACACAATCCGAGCAGCCAAAGGAATGTCGCCTCCTTTTAAACCATCAGGATAACCTTTTCCATCCCAACGTTCATGATGATGCATGATTCCAGGAAGCACTTCTTCTAAATGCTCTAACGGTTCTAAAATTTTAAAGCCATGCACGGGATGTTTCTTAATCTCTTCAAATTCAGCTTCAGTCACTTTAGCTGGCTTAGTTAAAATCCCTTCAGGCACCCCAATCTTTCCAATGTCATGCAATAAAGCTGAGAGCTCCACATTTTCAATATCCTTAAGCGACATTCCCATCTCTTTGGCTAAGCCAATTGAAAACGCCGCAACACGATGTGCATGCCCACTGGTGTATTCATCTTTAGCTTCTAACGCATGAGACAACGATCGAACAGTATTCACAAAAAGATCTTTAAAATCACCAAAGAGTTTGGCATTAGAAATGGCTGATGCGGCTTGATTGGCAAAAAAGCCAAATAATTCTAAGGCTTCATCGACAATAAAACGTTTTAAAGAAGGGTTCACAGCCTCTAAAACACCTAACAACTTACCTTGAAAAAGCATGGGTACCACTAAAATAGAACGAACTTCCAAACCTAAATCTTGATGCGGCAAATTCTCAAATCGAGAATCATTATCAATATCTGCAACATAAACAGGGGCTTGATGCTCTGCAACCCAACCTGGAAGCGACTCCCTTGATGCCATTTTAAGACCTGGATCTTCCATCACTTTATTTTCTGTGACAATCGCTTCATACATTAAACTTTTATTGATCGGATGATAAATAAGAAGAGCTGCTCCCTCTGCTTGTAAAACAGATCGAGCTTGAGACACTATGGTCTCTAATAATTCATGCGAATCAATGGAAGAGTTAATTAATGAAGAAACTTGGAGAAGCCCCTTAAGATCACTGATTTTGTTTTGAGCCACATTCAGTTCAGCAAAGGCACGTGTATGCTCTTGTTTTAATTTCAAATATTTGGCAGACGACTTTTCGCTTTGTCCCATTTTAAAGTCTCTTCTCTAAATAAACTTCTTTCAAACCTAACAACAGTATACATGACATTCCGTCAATACGTAAGGGGAGGCTAAATTTGGCCTTTAAAACGTCTAAAGCCAAGGCCTACAAAGGATAAGAGAAGCATTATGATGGTGGCGGGCTCAGGATTGACCCCTACCCCGAATCCTGAGAAAGAACTAGCTGAAAAAGAGGCTAAATTGCCATTAAATGTTAATGGGATGATTTCAAAGTTACCAGGTCCAATGTAGTGCACGCCAAAAACATCAGCCAATGAAAAACCAAATGGGATTTGTGCATTGGTTAAGTCAAACTCAACCGTAAAGTTACCTGAAAAAAGAGCTGTGGTTGTAATATCAAAATAGTGAGGATTGCCACCCGCATCTAAAAGAACATTCACATCTGCTGCTTCTAATTCAGCTGCAGGCGATCCTAAAACAACCGTGGTATCTCCATCTGCAGTGATGTCACCCCATTCAAGTGTTGGACCCCCTAAATCCAGTTTGGTTCCTGCATCATGCACACCGTCTAAAGTATTAAAAGCACTTAAGGTAATCGTACTACTTGGATCAGAAATCAAACTGTTATAATACAAATTCAATCCATTTAAATTCAATGTGGCGTTAGCTCCAATATTTAATGTGTCGACATACAACGCTTCGTCCGCACCAAATGTTCCATTGCGGTTTCCGTTATTCACACTGTCAACTAACAAGACATTAGAATTAGCATCAATGGTTAAGGTCGTAATATCAAAGTTATCAACAAAACCAGCTGCTGCAGGTGTTACTGGTGCTGGATGCGGATCAGTTCCAAAATCACTCCCTCCAATTTCTAATTGAGCGTAATTGGCTGGAATGGTTTGCCCCACACCCCCGGTCATAGTTAAAAAGGCTGAAGCACCATCAAAACCCCATTTAGTTTCATCGGTTAACGCAAAAGTAAAATTGCCATCCGCAACCACTCCACTGGCAATTTGCAAATCAGCTGTGGAACCAATCGAAACATTTTCAGCATACAACGTGGTTCCATTTAAATCTAAGGTCCCGTTAATCGTCGCATTCCCCGCAGTTCCATCGGTATTCCCAATTGTGAAAGCACCAAACTCAATCTCACTCCCCGCATCCACCACAATTCCACCCGTTCCAGTAACAGCATCTTGAACGAGCAGACGTCCACCACCACTTGCTTTAAATGTTCCATTGTTTACTAAACCAGTACTTGTATTAATATCTAATGTATATCCAGACCGACTCGCTTCAACAACTCCATTGTTAGTCAAATTAACGTTAGTACCAATTCCAATCTGCCCTTGTCCTTTTACTGTTTGATTAGCACCTACAGTCAAAGTACGAATAGCGCCTGAACCTCGCATAATACTGTGACTTGTTGTGGCTCCAGTTCCAAACTCAAAAACACCTAATCCATTTAAGGTTGTATCTCCTATTAACTTAACCTCAGTATTGCTACCTGAACTTTTTATATCCCATGTTCCATTATTGATAATCTCACCATTTACATTTGTCAACGTAGCATTAGTCATTTCAAAATTTCCACTTATTGTCACAGCATTAGTCGACCCATCAATAGTAGAACTATTTACCGTATTTCGAATAAGCCCACTCCCAGAACTAGACAATGTTCCTCCTTGAACCACAGCACCAGCCAATTCAACTCGAGAAGTATCTAATGCTTGAATCAAACCACCCACATTATTAAACGTTCCAGCAAGCAATTCTAAAATACCACCGCTACTAGCTTGCATGGTTGATGTATTAACCACATCTGTAGTTGGATCAACTTTCATTCTCAACGTAGACCGATTCGCATCAATCAAACCATTGTTAGTAAAATTTGCCGCCGTGTTAACCCCTATTTGACCTTGACCTTCTATCGTTTGATTAACCCCAATTGTTAAGCGCCAAGTTCCTCCAGCACCACGTATGAGACTTGTATTAGCTGTCGTTCCACTTCCCATCACAACTGTACCTGTTCCATTTAAAGACACATCACTTCTTAATTTAAATTCAGTATTGTTATTTCCATTCTTAATATCCCACGTTCCATTGTTTATTATTGTCCCTTTCACATTCGTAATGGTTGTATTTGCTTGATCAAAATTTCCAGCAAGTGTCACAGCATTGGTTGTTCCATCTAAGTAACTCGTTGTTGAAATATTTCTAATCACGCCACTCCCTGTACTTGATAAGATTCCTCCATCAATCGTGGCTCCATTTAAATCAACACGAGAGCTAAAAGTTAAAGCTTGAATCAAGCCACCCACATTATTATATGTCCCGGTTCGAAGCTCCAAAATCCCGCCACTAGATGCCTGCATGGTTGTGGTGTTTGTTACATCAGTTGTTGGATCAAAGATAAACCTTAAAGTCGACCGGTTGGCATCTATTAAACCATTATTTGTTACATTTAAAGCTGTGTTCAATCCAATCTGACCTTGACCTTCAACTGTTTGACTTGCACCAATTGTCAAACGACGAGTCGCTCCAGAACCACGCATGATCGTATTATTTGAAGTTTGCCCCAATCCAAAAATGAGAGATCCTGAACCATTCAGAATTGTATCTCCTATCAATTTAACTTCGGTATTAGAACCTGTTGTATTTGCATTCCATGTTGCATTATTCGTAATAGTTCCATTAATATCAGTACGTATACTTGTTGTCTGCTCAAAATTACCATTAAGTGTGATAGCATTTGTTGAACCATCTAAAGTGGATGTTCCAATCACTTTCACCTTACCACTCCCTGTGCTACTTAACGTTCCTCCTTGAATAGTCGCTGCATTTAAATCAACACGCGAACTTGGATCTAATGCCTGTATCAAACCACCCACATTCGCAAACGTTCCTCCTCTAAGCTCCAATATCCCACCACTCGTTGCCTGCATGGTTGTGGTGTTTGTTACATCAGTTGTTGGATCAAAGATAAACCTTAAAGTCGACCGGTTGGCATCTATTAAACCATTATTTGTTACATTTAAAGCTGTGTTCAATCCAATCTGACCTTGTCCTTCAACTGTTTGGCTTGCACCAATTGTCAAACGACGAGTTGAAGTTAAACCACGCATAATCGTGTTATTTGAAATTTGTCCCAATCCAAAAATGAGAGATCCTGAACCATTCAGAGTTGTATCTCCTATTAATTTAACTTCTGAATTAGGCCCTGTTGTATTCACACTCCATGTCGCATCATTAATGATCGTTCCATTAATATTAAGAAGCCCACCTGATTCTTGTGTGAAACTCCCTTCTATGGTCACAGCATTGGTTGATCCATCTACAGTAGACGATGCTGAAATATTTTTAACCACGCCAGTCCCTACTGTGGTTATCGTTCCACCTGAGAGATTGACACCATTTAATGTCACAAGAGCCCCTGTTAATGCCTGTACTGTTCCACCATTATTATCAATAGTGGCAGAATTGAGTTGCAGTGTTCCCGTACTGCTTGCTTGCATAATTCCCGTATTTGAATTTCCAGTAGCGAGTAAATCAACAACGATTAAACCTGTATTAGCATCTACAGTTCCACTATTAGCAAAACTCAGGCCATTATTTCCTATATATCCTCTTCCTTGAATCATATTGTCTGCATTAATAAAATGTTCTGTATTATTAAAACCATAAATATAATCATTTTGGCTAGTAGCACCCAATGTTACATTTCCCCCACCCACCAAAAGAGCATTTTGTGAATCAATTCGCAGACCGGTTGTACCGCCTGTTGAATTCAAATTAATATTCCCACTATTGTTAATAATACTGCTACTTCCAGCAAAGAGTAAGATCACACCATTATTCAGACTCAGTGTGTCGTTAGCATCAACCACTAAATCTGTAATCGTCTGAGCAGCTGTCATCGTCACCACCGAAGCAGTTGGGCTAGCGTCATCAATTTTCACAAGATAGGTTTCAACTCCATTTTGAGGCACAGTAGGATCAATATCCCAGTTTGTTCCAACGTTCCAATTACCTGTTCCCCCTGTCCAAACTGCAGTCGCTGTTGTGACATTTGTTGAAAAACTTGCTTCTGTAAAAACATCGAAGTAAACATCATTTTTGTCGACCGCATCATAATCAGTCCAAGCAATGGCAAATGTTCCACTGTCATTCACATCAACTTTAGCATCAGGAAGGTTTTGCAAACCATTTGTACGGGGATCATCTGTTGTGGTTGCGCGTAATGTTTCTCCTGTAATCGAAGTGCCTAATCGATCATAGGTTGCTGAATAAATATTGTTATTGGCTCCATCAATGGAAACCCAAGTCACCACAAAGTTTCCATCTGAATCTTTAGCAATGTCAGGCGTGACTTGTGTGTTTGCTGTGGTGGTATTCACCATTCTATCCACACTAAAACCTTCACCCCCTGGAGTAAAACTACGCATGTAAACATTACCATCGCTTCCTTGCCACGCTACGGTAAAATAGCCATCGTCTCCCATAGCTATTTCAGGATTGGTTGCGGTGATCGCACTATTTGAATTGATTTGGTAACGAGACTTCACAACACCTTGAGCAGGATTGCGGTTTTCAGCATAAATTTTTCCATCATCTTCTTGCCAAACTGTGACGGTGTTTCCACCCTCGTCAATGGCAATGGCACTTTTCCATTCTGTATTTGCTGTCGAAGCATTGGCAACATAATCCAATCCTGAATAAGGATTGTCAGAACGAACGTCATAGTTCGTCCCTGTATAAGAACTCCATGTCGCCGCAACCGTCCCACTGTCATTAATTGCAGAGTTAGGATATATTTGACCGAGTGCCGAACGATCTACGTCAACACCTGAACCGGCAATACCTGTTCCAAAATTAAAATTCTTTCCGCGAATATCTGTTCCACTATCACCTGCATGACTCAATGAATAAATAATGGCCCCATCCCCACCCGAATTCATAGAAATAGTAGGTGAAGTAGAATCAAACGTTAAACTCCCATTGGCATGAATCACCTCAACACCAGCAACAGGTGTATACGGTGTGCCCGTATTATAACGACGTCCTACAATGTCACCGATCGGAGTTCCACTTCCTGTAGCAGGTTCTTGCCCATCTTGTTCGTTGGTCCAAACAATCACAACTTGGCCGACACTATTAATAGCAATGTCGGCATCGCGTTGATTAAAAGCTGTTGTGGTATTGACTTGAATAGGGGCTGAATAAACTTGAAGAGAAAAGAAAAATAAGAAACTCCACACCGCATAAAAAGATAAACTAAATTTTAAAACCTTACTTTTCATACATTAAGATTTCCTTTGTTCTTACAGCTTAATTATAACACTTAAACATGGTATTGTCAAGCAGTTACAATAAAACAGAGTTACTTTTTGATTTTCCTAAAGGCAAGCCCCAGAGAGGATAAGAGAAGCATAATTATCGTGGAAGGCTCAGGATTGACACCCACGCCAACACCTGAAAAGTTAGGGACGCTAAATTCGAAGAAACCACCATTAATAGCACCCGCAACACGAAGAGCTTGGCCCCCTGTTACGTGGATACCAAAAAGTTCATTTACAGATAAATTATTTGGAATCACACCTAAATCAGCTAAAGGAATGCGCACTAAAACATTTCCATTAAAAAGAGCGGTTGTACTCACATCAAAAAGAGAAAGATCACCCGCCGTTGTTTCAACAATAGTAATGTCAGCGGCTTCAACTAAAGCATACTCACCATCTGCTGTTGTTAACTGAGTCAGAGATGTGTCACCATCTTGAGTGATGTCAGCCCAAAGTAAATTAGGAGCATTTGTCACTGCATCTGATTGCCAATTTGTATTGTTATCATGTTCACCACTGCGTGTATTTAATACGGATGTAACAAACGAATCATTTAATACAGCCCCGCCGTTTAATACCAATGTATTAAAATAAAGTGAATTTCCATTTAATAATAAACGACTGTCAGAGTCTTGAATGGTTAAGGTATCAACGTATAAAGCTTCGTCGCCTAAGCCACCCCCTGTGGCATTATTGTAAAGATCTACTAATTGAACATGCGCTCCTGGACCAATGGTTAAATTCGTGATACTAAAATTATTTGTAAAACCAGCGGCGTTCACATCAGGAACGGGTTGTGACGATTTGTTAAATGGCGTGTTCCCTAAATCAGATCCCCCGATTTCTAATTGTTTGAAATTAGCAAAGTCTGTTGGGCCTGCAGCGACGCCATTCATCACTAAACCAGAAGAAGCGCCATCTAAATCAAAATCACCTGGAGTGGTAATTTGATAAAGAAAATTACCCGTAGCCACAATCTCACTATTTACTGTTAATGAAGAAGTCGTATCCAAGGTCACGTCATTCACATTCACCGTCGATCCTGTTAATGTAATCGAGCCCCCATTTTGGCCAATTAAATCACCTGTAGCCCCTGTATCACCATAAGTAAACGCACCAAAATTGATTGTTCCATTATCCGCAGTATAGCCACCCGTTCCATCAATGGCTCGAGCCGTCAAATCTAAAGTGCTTGTCCCTGTTGCTTTAAAGAGTCCATTGTTTGTGTAGGTTCCTGCATTAAATGTAACTGCTCCACCATTTGCTTGTAACGTTCCATTATTAATAAACCCATCAGCACCTGTTGGAGGATCAATAGTAATGGCTCCTGTTGTCGCACTAATTAAGCCATTATTAGTTATCTTTAAATCGTTGACACTCATTTGTCCTCGTCCCTGTATAGTCTGACTGGCACCAATCGTAAGACGAACACCCCCTGTACTCGCTTCAAAACGGTTCTGTGTCGCGTGACTTGTTCCCATTGTGATGGTTCCGGTTCCATCTAATGTAGAATCTGCAGCAATGGAAATATCTGTCGCATTTCCGACAGACTTCATGTCCCAATCTGCATTATTGGTCAATGTTCCCATCACTGAAAAGTCAACATTGTCATTTTGATTCATACTCCCATTGACGACAATTGCATTTGTACTCCCATCTAATATGGTTGTTCCTGAAAGAGCCTCTATAAAACCTGTCCCTGAAGATGAAAGGGTTCCCCCTTCGATTCTTGCTGAACTTAACTCCACTTCAGACCCTGTTAATGCCTGTATCAAACCACCCGCATTATTGAAAGTTCCTACACCCAAACGAGCGATCCCACCTCCACTTGCTTGAATCGTTCCGGTATTAATCAATCCATCAGCACCTGTAACAGGATCAAAGGTTATTCTGGCACCTAAATCATTGGCATGAATCAACCCATCATTGGTTACTTTTATTTGGTTATTACCAAAAGTCCCACGCCCTTCAAAGACTCGATCTGAACTTAAAGTTAAGCGATGACTACTAGAACCTTTAATTTTATTTTGTTCATTAATATTCATTAAAATAGTTCCAACTCCATTTAACGTGGTATCTCCTGTTAAATTAAATTCAGTTGAATTTCCAACAGAATTCATATTCCACGCCCCGGTATGCGTTAAAGTCCCCACCACATTCACGTCAGCATTATCGTTTTGGGCAAAATTACCATTCAAAATAATTCCACCAGAACTTCCATCAAATGTTTGTGTTCCTGATAACAATTGAACGGTTCCCCCACTGGCAACCCCTAAGGTTCCTCCCTGAATTGTAGCTGTCGTTAACTCCACTTCTGATCCCGCTGCTGCCTGGATCAAACCGCCCGCATTATTATAGGTTCCTTGCTCCAAATAAAGAGTTCCATTGTTACTTGCTTGCAGTGTTCCTGTATTAATCACTCCATTAACTCCATCTGTTGGATTAATATAAAGACGTTGACCACTCACATTAGCATCAACCAAGGATTGGTTTGTAAACCGCATAGTATTGACACCAATAGATCCACGGCCATTAATGGTTTGATCCACATTAGTGAAACGAAAGGTATTGGTCGTTGCGCGAATTGATGTATTATTTTGATAACTGTCAAAAGTATGGGTTCCTCCACCACTTATGTAAACATCTCCACCTGTAATATCTAAACGACTCGCATTCCCATTTGAGTCAAATGAAATGGTGCCAGCATTGACATAGGTTCCATTATTATCAAATCTAAGTGTACTATTTTGATTGATAATAATCTGTCCGCCAGCAACATTAGTCACAGTACCTGTTAATAAACTCGTTCCACTATCTGCTCGAATCACACCTGTGGAACTATTAGTCACCGTTCCACTTTGAATTGTTGCAGTGTTGAGCTCAACCGTTCCAGCTCCCACAACAGTGATTGAGCCACCATTGACTGTTGAAGAGTTAATCTCCACTCTCCCTACGTTCGCTTGTACCAAACCATTAGTCAGTCCTTCAAAATTTTCAATAGTCCCTGCATTAAAAATTAAAGGACCATTTGTGGAACGCATGGTTCCACTGTTAACCACACCATTGACTCCATTAATTGGATCAATGGTTAAACTAAGAGTATTATCCGCATCGATTAAACCACGATTGGTTAATCTCATATTATTAACACCAATTTGCCCCGCTCCTTCAATCACACGTCCTGATTCCAAAGTTAAGCGTGAGCTTGCAGAGCCATTAAAACGGTTTTGTATGTTGTTACTCAAATCATGGGTCCCTGTTCCATTTAAAGTGGTATCACCCACAACTCTAAAATCAGTCTGATTTCCTACAGAGCTCATTGTCCATAATCCGTTATGAGTAATTGTTCCAAGCACATCAAAATCAATATTATTGTTAGAGACCACATTTCCATTTATCAGAACAGTGTTTATACTTCCATCTAACCTATTGGTTCCACCCACACCTTCGATAATTCCAGTCCCTGTTGTTGAAAGAGTTCCACCCTGAATCCTAAATCCTGACAATTCTACTTGAGAGCCGGCTAAAGCCTCGATCAAACCCCCATTATTTTCAATGGTTCCTGCATTCAATAACAACGTTCCACTACTACTTGCTCTTAACGTCCCTGTATTAATAAAGCTATCTGTTCCAGCACTTGGATCAACAGTAATTCGTTTTCCTGAATCATTCGCATGAACCAAACCAGCATTTGTAACCTTTAATGAATTAAAACCAAGCAGACCTTGACCTTCAATCACTCGATCTGAACTTAATGTCAAACGATGAGCACTACTTGATTTAATACGATTTTGTTGATTAGTATTCATAAAAATAGTACCGACACCATTTAATGTTGTGTCTGCAGTCAAATTAATGTCTGTCTGATTTCCTATAGAATTTAAACTCCAAGCACCAGTATGGGTCAAAGTACCTGTCACATTAAAATCAGTATTATTATTTTGAGCAATGTTTCCATTTAATGTAATGGCATTACTACTTGCATCTAATGTTTGTGTTGCACCTATCGTTCGAATCGTTCCGGCGCTAGCAACCCCTAAAGTACCCCCTTGAATTGTGGATCCAGACAATTCCACCTCTGAACTTGCTAAAGCTTGAATCAAACCACCTACATTATTATAAGTTCCTGTAACCAACCGAAGAAAACCCCCACCACTTGATTGCAAGGTTCCGGTATTAATCACCCCATCAGCTCCATCTGTTGGATCAATATAAAGACGTTGAGCACTCACATTGGCATCAACCAGCGACTGGTTTGTAAACCGCATCGTATTCACACCAATAGATCCACGACCATTAATGGTTTGATCCACGTTTGTAAAACGAAAGGTATTGGTAGTTCCACGAATTGAGGTATTATTTTGATCGCTATCAAAAGTAAGGGTTCCTCCACCACTAAGAGAAACATCTCCACCTGTAATATCTAGACGACTCGCATTCCCGTTTGAATCAAATGAAATGGTGCCAGCATTCACATAGGTTCCGGTATTATCAAATCTAAGTGTGCTATTTTGATTGATAATAATCTGTCCTCCAGCAACATTGGTCACCGTTCCACTCAGTAAACTTGTACCACTATCTGCACGAATAACACCGGTTGAAGAATTGGTCACAGTCCCCCCACTAATCGTACCTGTATTTAACTCTACGGTTCCGGCACCCACCAGACTAACGGATCCCCCATTTACCAATGAAGAGTTCACCTCAACTCGAGCAGCATTAGCTTGAATCAAACCATTAGTTATTCCTTCAAAATTTTGATACGTACCTTGATTTAAAATTAAAGGTCCACTTGTGGCCCTAAAAGTTCCAGCATTAATAAAGGCTTGGGCATCGCCATTAGTAGGATCAAACGTTAAACTATTTGTTTCATTAGCATCAATCAAGCCACGGTTGGTTAACTTTAGAGAATTAACCCCTATTTGACCCGCTCCTTCAATCACTCGACCCGATTCTAATATTAATCGACTTAAAGAACTCGAGGCACGAATTCTATTTTGTGTGTTATTATTAAAATCAAATGTTCCTGTTCCATCCACTGTCGTATCTCCACTTAAACGAATATCAGTGGCATTCCCTATAGAATTTAAATTCCACGTTCCGTTATGAGTCAAACTCCCATTCAGAAACACATCTGCATTGTCGACTTGTACCATATTTCCATTAAACGTAATCGCATTCGCACTTCCATCTAATGTTTGAGAAGCTCCTATTGCTTCAAAAACACCAGAACCGGTTGTTGAAAGCGTTCCTCCTTGAATCACAGATCCAACCAACTCAACTTGCGAACCAGCTAAAGCCTCAATCAAACCACCTACATTATTATAAGAACCTGTGTTCAAACGCATGGTTCCACTACTACTCGCTCTCAAGGTCCCTGTATTAATAAAACCATCGGCTCCATCTGTAGGATCTATTGTAATTCTTGCGCCACTGTCATTAGCATGAATCAAACCATCATTGGTGACTCTTAAAGAATTAACTCCTACTTGACCGCGTCCTTCAATCACTCGGTCTGAAGTTAAAGTTAATCGACGTGTATTAATATTTCCCACAATACGGTTTTGTTCATTGGTATTCATAAAAATAGTCCCAACACCACCCAAGGTTGTATCTGCAATCAAATTAAAATTAGTGGCATTCCCTACAGAATTCATATTCCATGCACCGGTATGTGTCAAAGTGCCTGTTACACTCACAGTAGTATTATCATTAGAAACAAAATTTCCGTTTAATGTAATCCCACTCGCGCTCCCATCAAATATTTGAGTTCCAGCTAAAGATTGAATGGTTCCTGCACCTCCAACTCCCAAAGTTCCACCTTGAATCGTAGCTGTCACTAATTCAACGGTAGAACCTGCTAATGCTTGAATCAAACCATTCGCATTATTAAACGTCCCTGCATTTAATCTCAAAGACCCGCCGTTAGCTGCCTGCATAGTGCCATTATTTATCACACCATTAGAACCATTTATAGGATCAACGAGCATGCGTATTCCACTTATATTTGCTTGAACCAAACCACTGTTTGTCAGTCTTAATTCATTGAATAATAAAGCTCCGCCACCTTGAATCGTGTTGTCAACGTTTGTTAAGCGATACGAGGATGTATTTGACTCGATTCTATTCTGGGTGTGCGTTCCCATACTAATCACTCCACCCCCAGAAAGAGTTAAGTCACCACCAATAATAGAAAGACTAGTGACATTACCCACCGAGTTTAATTGGATTTCACCGGCATTATTAATACTGGTAGGACCTGATAAGTTTAAGACAGAATTATCGTTCATATCTAAAACATCACCTGATTCCACTTTAAGACGTGTGATGCTGTAATTAGATCCCGCCGTTAAATCAACATGCGAAGCCCCTTTGCCACCATCAATAATCACATCATATAATGAACCGCCGGGTGTTCCATTTCGAGGAAAAGCTCCTTCATCCCAATTCAAATCAACATTCCAATTACCTGTGCCCCCTCCCCATGTCGCAGTTGTATTGGGTGTGGCAATAATATCTGCTGTAATATCGGCAAAGACTTCATTGCTAGTTGTTCCACCATCATAGGTGGTCCAAGCCAAACCAAAGTCTCCAAAATTATTTAATGCAATTCGAGGTTCTACATGGTTATGTAAATTATTGATTCTGGGATCATCTGTTGTGGTGGCAACAGATGTTTCTGCGTCAATCACAACCCCACCCGCATCGTAAACTTTGGAATAAATGGTATTGGTCCCACCATCGTCATAAGTCATCCAAGCAACCGCATAATTCCCAAATGAATCCATAGAAACATCAGGAGCGACTTGTGTGCCAGCTGTTGTGTCATTAATTGTGATTTGACTTCCTGAACTCGTCCCTGTTGAATCATATTCTTGAGCTTTAATATCATCTCCATCAGACCAAACCACGACAAAATTCCCATTCCCATCAGCATCCACAGAAAAATCACGTTCAGTTGTACTACTCACACCTGTGGCTATTTGAAACCGGGTTTTAATGTCCCCATCAGCACCATTATAAACTCTGGCGTAAAGATCATTTCCTTCTCGCCACACCGTCACAATATTTCCATTATTGGCAATAGCAGTATCACTTGGACTCTCAGCTGTTGCGGTTCCCGCCACATCAATTAAAGCCCCTGCATTTCTCTTTTGCTCAATATCATAATTACCCGATTCAAAAGAGCTCCAACTGACTACGTTTGAGCCTGAACTGTTAATATCAACAGCAGGACTTTGTTGGCCCATTGCAGCCGCAGATAAAGAAGTGGAGCCTGCTCCAAGTCCTGTTCCAAAACTACCTGTTCGCGAGAAAATACCGGTTCCACTAAACGCATCATCTGCAGACCAACCAATAATAAAACTCCCATTACTATTCATTCCGACTTCAGAACTAGTCCCATCAACCGCCGTTGATTTCGGCCCATCAATGACAGTCTCTGCATCTAAAAAACTAGTTGTCGAAGTATCATAACGACGCGCAATAATTGAAGCTGTAGGTGTACCAGAACCTGTAGCCGGTTCTTGATTGTCCACTTCACTGGTCCAAACAAAAATAAAATCACCATCTGAATTGATTGCTAAATTAGCATCGCGTTGATTAAAAGCAGTGGTGGTATTTAATTGGAATGGTGCGGAAAAAACTTGAGAAGAAAAGAAAATTAGGAGCAGGGAACCTACCCCAAGACTTGTTTTGCAAAAGGTTTTAAACAACTTAATGTTGCTCATACAACTTCCTCTTTTGTTAACTAAAGTATAACTGAAAAGAGGCTATCTGTCAAGGAGTTACAAAAAATCAGGGAAGGAGTTCGTAGACCACAACAGGCTTGTTTTTCCCTTTAACTGTCACCTCATCTAACCGACGAGTTAAGAAGGTATTATGGACCACTTGGTAGGTAAACTCAGAGATCACAATGTCACACTCATATTTTCGGGTAAGCCCCTCTAATCGGGCCCCTAAGTTGACATTATCTCCGATAACAGTGTAATCAAATTTGCGATTGGAACCCATATTACCGACAAGAACAGGACCTGTGTTTAAGCCAATGCCAATATCTAAAGGTTCTTTTCCTTCATCTTTCCACTTCTGCTGTAACACTTTTAATTCTTGGATCATCTCTAATGCGGCGCGACAAGCGTCAAAGGGATGTTCTGTTTCTTCTTTGGCTGAAGGGGCTCCAAAAAAAGCAACAATGGCATCGCCAACATATTTATCCAACGTCCCATTATTTTTAAAAATAACTTCTGTCATTTTATCTAAATATTCATTTAACATTTCAACCACTTCTTCAGGTTCTCTTGATTCACAAAAAGTTGTGAATCCTCGTATATCAGAAAATAAAACAGTCAGTTCTCGTCGCTCTCCACCTAATTTTAATTTTTTAGGATCTCTTAATAACTCTTCAAGAATATTGGCAGAGACATATTGACCAAAAGCTTTACGTACATATTTCTTTTCTTTTTCTTCAGTAAAATAACGAAAGGTTGTGATCAACAAGTTCGTCAAAACCCACAACAGAATCGGCAACACAATCGGCAGACAAAATCCTTTTAAGAATAAAAAATAATTCCCAACCACAAATCCCATTAAAAGAAAACTAGCTGTCATTGCACTCTTAAGTGGAGATAAAAATGAACTTAAAAGAAAAACAATGAGTGCTAGAGAGACTAAGATCAAACCATTAAGTAGAGGTGAAGACTCTGTTAGGTAGTCTTCTTTTAATATAGTATCAAGCGCATTAGCATGAATCGATATAAGCGGACTATGCCCTGAGAGCGGAAAAGCCCCCATATCCGTTGTTCCAGTGGCTGTGAGAGCAACCAACACAATCTTTTTCCAAAACTGTTCTAACTCAATGTCAGGTGTTTCACCTGCTTGAACCTGTTCTGCTGAATTAAGCACCTGCACAAACAAAGCTTCATTAAAACTAGAGTGATCTCCAATAAAGTTAATGACTAAGTTTCCTTTTTCATCTGTAGGAATAAGAGACTCTTTTCCATCTCGTTTTTTGACTTTAACTCCCTTACCTACGATCACACTGACATCTTTACTTTTAACCTTCCAATAATTCATTAAAAGTTGAAGAGTAAATGAAGGATAAACATTTCCTTTATAGGCCAACACTAAAGGAACTCGACGCACTACCCCATCTTCATCTCGAGGAGAATTAATAAAACCAGCACCGCCAGCCTGCAACAAATCGCTAAAGGGCAAGCTCACATTAACAGCTTGAGATAATTGAGCAACATCCCCTTCAACATTTCCTAAAGCTAAAGAAGCAAGTAAGTATTCGTCTTGTGCTTTTTTCTCAGCCTCTTTTTCAAGATAGCTGACTTTCTTTTGCGCTTCTTGAGGTAATTCAAAATAACTAGCAAAAACAACTTTTTCTAAAAGCTGAGAATAATAAATTAAGGCTTGATCATATTCAGGATTGGCTTCATCTTTTTCATGAAATAAAAAATCAAACCCAACTGTTCTAGGTGGATTTTGTGACAACACATTCAGCAATTCCCCATGATAAGAACGCGGCCAAGGCCAACGCCCAAAACGAGAAATAGACGCATCATCAATCCCCACGACTACGACATCTGGATGGGCTGGCTGCTCTCCCCTTATTAAGAAGCGAAAATCAAGCGATTTCAGCTCAAATTGCTGGAAAAGGGAAGATTTAGAGGCACAAAACGTCAAAAGAAGTGCGAGTAATGTGAGGCCCATGTGGGCTAGGAGATTTTTTTTCTGCATAAGTTTGTTCTATGTTAAGCTGGTACTCGTTTGATTGTCAATTTAAAGACGAAGTAGGGATAAAATGAAAAAAATTGCATTGGCTTCTTTATTAGTACTGACATTAGGGATGAGCAGTCAGCTCTCCTCCAAAGAAAACAACTCCATAGAACTGACCAAAAAAGCGGGTGACGTTGAAACCAACCAAGGTTCTCAATGGAAAAAAGCAAAGTCCAACTCTTCTTTATATAAGGGAGACATGATTAAAACCGGTCTCGACTCTTATGCCGAGCTGGCTCTAAATCCAGAAAACCGCTTCCGTATTAAAGAAGACTCTGAAGTGGAACTAGATAAAATTTTTGAAGGCAATCCCCACCCTACTGATGGAATCGTCAAACTGGTTCAATTTAACTTAAAGTCAGGTTCTATGCTGGCTAAGCTAGACAAACTTCCTAAAGGAGTCAAACTTTCCATTGGTTCTCCCACTGCTGTGGCTGGAGCAACCGGAACAGAGTTTGCTGTGGTGGTTGAATCAGCCGGTCAAACTCACATTGCGGTTTTAGAGAGTAAGGTTCAAGTTGTCAGCTCAAGCAATCCCAATCAATTAGTCATGGTTGCTCCCTTTCAAAAAGTCGATATTGCTCCTTGGGATGTGGCCCTACTCCAAGCCAAAGGAACCGGCATTCTCTCTAAAAAGATTTTGGGTAATAAGTTTGTTCAACAATCACAAAACAAAATTGTTTTCATTGGATCAGGCCTAGGCAACACCGAAGAAGCCGCACACATTGAAGCGCTCCGTAATCTTTCAGACCGCATTTTAGACACAACGCTTTCTCCTGAATACAAGTTCGGAGATTTGATGGAAGAGGATGTCAGCGTGAGTGAAAAAGTATATGACGTTTTATTTAACGCAAACGTCCTTCAAAAAGAAACACTCCCTAATGGAACGTTTCAAGAAGAACTTGAAGTCTCACTCACTGCAATTCAGAATGCGATTGGACAGACCATCACGAGCGTAAGCCAAACCATTCGCCCCATTAATTTAGCTGAGTATGGTCAAAAATTTGGTCCCTTAGCTCGAGTCACCACACGCCGAGCCGCTCAAGTGGATGCCTTACGCAAATTAGCTCAAAAGATTTATGGTTCTGTGATTGAAACAGACACCACTGTAAAAGATTTTGAAGCAAGTAATGACCAAATCACAACAGTGGTTAAAGGAATTGTGCAAGGGGCTGAGATCATCAGCGAAACCTATTTTTCCGATGGTTCTGTTTCTGTTCAACTACAAGCTCCAGGCAAACAAATCAAAGGAGCCTTAACTCAAGTGATGGGAGATGTGCTCGGGTCAAACTACATGTCATCCCCTACTCGCATTATTGTGGATGATTTTGAAACCTATAAAGAGCTCGAAAAAATATAATCATGTTTCTTTTTCTAAGAATGGTTCTAGCTCATTTTATTGCGGATTATCCCCTTCAGACGAATAAGGTTTATTGTCTTAAGATACAGAGCTTTAAAGGTCAACTGATTCATGCCAGCATTCACACCCTTGTCTTTGCCCTATTCTTAATTCCATTTTGGAATCAATCCAGTACATGGCTTTATTTAGCTTGGATTACCGGCTCCCACTTAACCCTCGACATTCTCAAAGTTAAAGCTATTGATAAAACAAAGCTGCACCCGGTCATCACCTATACGGCAGATCAGATAGGACACATTGCTGCAGCTTCAGTCATCTTTCTACTCCCTATTTCAAAGAGTATACCGACAGCGTCTAGCTCCACTTTATTTAATTGGTATTGGAATGATCAGGTAATTGTTTATCTGATTGGATTTATTTTTTGCACTTTTTTCACCACCTACTTTTTAGCTTGTTGGTATTGGGCCAACAAACAATTAGAACATGATGATGGCTATCACTTAACGCCATTGCAAAAACTTTATGGCATTCTTGAAAGAGGAACAATTATGACTCTGGTTGCTTACTGCAGCTTATTAGGAGCGATCGCTGTTCCACTCATTGTGGCTCTTCGCCTCCCCATTCATCAATGGCTTAGCAGCAATGGACACCCTGTGAAATGGCTCAAATCGATTCCAGAAATCGTTGTTGGAACCTGTATCAGTGTTGCGGTTGGAGTGATTATTCAGGTTTTTGCTCTGAGTCATAATTAAGAAACTCAGACAATTCATCTTCAGAAAGCGCATCTTTTCCTGAAAATTCTTTTTTCAATTTTTCAAGCTCCACATCCCACATAGATTGACCGCTCTCTTTTAAGCAGACTTTCTCTAAGTACAAGCATGGTATCGCATTCACATCAAAAGCTTGATATTGATACGCTTGAATTTCAACACCCAACAATGAAAGCGATTTCTTGGTTTGACGGGCAAACTGACGCGCGATGTACACCACTTTAGGTGAAGAACCGGCATCAAGATTGGATTGAGGATACATTTTTTTAATATTTAAAATGTTTTCACATGCCCAGTAATAGTTTGATAATGATTGAGCAATTTGAGTCGACTCTTTATTTGCAGACAATAAGTAAAAAAGAACCAATGCCCCTTCTTTATCCACACCAATCAAATCAGCATACCCACTCTCTTTGGTACCAACTTGTTCATCTAAAATAGTAAATGAATGCGGATCTTCTTTCAGCTGATGAGAAGCTAAAGAAAGCAGTTCTTTTTTATTATCAATGGTTAAAGGTTTTAAAGCCAAACTCATAATTCTACTCCTATTTGTCTTGTATTAATGTTCGGGCAAACTGTTTGAGCACATTCTTTGCGGAGATATGCTCTTCAGGAAAGAGCACTACCGGATAACGTCTTAAAATAGATTTCGCCAAAAAGAGGTCTTTAGTAATTTGCCCCCCATCAGCTACTTCAATGTTCAAAAACTTTCGAGCAATCTGCTGAAAAAAACCAATACTCGAACGGGTCTCTTTTTCTGAATGATTTGAATAACGAATCGCATGAAACTGCGACGCTGGTTGAAAGGCCAAAACTCTTCTCACATCTAAATAAGCTTGCATCATTTTTTTGCGATCATCTTCAAGAAGCACAACAAATGTTGGCACTTGATCAAACTGCCCGACTAATTTTGAAATCGACTCCATACCAACATTCCAAACAACCCATTCTTTTTTACCTAAAAAAAGGTTTGTTTTATTATCCCACTTTGTCAGTTCAATCGAACCAGAACCATTCAAACGCAAACGAATCGCATTTCCATTTTCAGTAGAAACACCTCCAACAAAAAAATGAGAATTGTGAATATCTTTTTCTTCTTCAATCAATTCAACTTCTTTATGTTGCAAACTCCATTCACAAGCTAAATTACTCGCTAAAACAGCACGTCCTTCTTTTGAATCAGATCCTAAAATAAAAAGATTTTTTTTAACTGCTGAAGAAGACGATGGATTGGATGTTGATTGAACAGGAGGTGAATCAACTGTTTCAACAGAAGCTTCTTTTTCTTCTGTTAAAAAGTAATGGGAAATATCTTCTAAACCACGATTTCTAACCTGCTCTTCCATGATCACGTCCTTTATTTCTCGGGAGGAATAATACGCTGAACCTGTCCTCAGAATAGTCCTTCACCCACGATATGTCAAATATTTTGTATCCCTTGTTGCTAGGCATACCATATATAGTATATACTCAATCCAACCACAATCTATGGTAGACTACAAATAATGACAAGCAAGCCAGGGATTTATCCTTACACACGCGGCATTCATAAAGAGATGTACCGTCAGCGCCTTTGGACTATGCGCCAATACTCTGGCTATGGCTCTGCTAAAGAGACCAACCACCGCTTTCATTACTTACTCAAACAAGGCCAAACCGGCCTCTCTACAGCCTTTGACCTCCCCACTCAACTTGGATTTGATAGCAACCAAACTGAAGCAAAAAATGAAGTCGGTCGAGTCGGTGTGGCCATCAGCCATATTAAAGATATGGAAGCACTTTTACACAACATCCCTTTAGACAAAGTCAGCCTTTCAATGACCATCAATGCCCCAGCAGCTATTTTATTTGCCATGGTACTCGCGATTGCAAAAAAGAGAAAAATTCCTTGGTCCAAACTAAGAGGCACGGTTCAAAACGATATTTTAAAAGAATACTTGGCACGCGGTACTTATATTTTTCCAGCAAAAGAATCACTGAGACTTGCCACTGATTTAATTGAATTCAGCGTTAAAAAAGTGCCTAATTGGAACCCTATTAGTGTGAGTGGTTATCACATTCGCGAAGCAGGTGCTACAGCCGCTCAAGAACTTGCTTTGACTTTAGCTCATGCTCAAACAACCCTTGATGATTGTTTAAAACGAAAATTGAGCATTGACCAGTTTGCTTCAAAAATCTCTTTTTTCTTTTCAGTCGACAATAACTTTTTCGAAGAGATTTCCAAGTTTCGAACGGCCAGAAAACTGTGGGCAGAAATTCTAAAAAAGAAATACCGAGCCAAACAAAAAAAATCTCAACAACTCCGTTTTCATGCTCAAACCAGCGGCGCTTCTTTAACCGCCCAACAACCTGAAAACAACCTTGTGCGTGTCACCTATCAAGCCTTAGCCGCTGTCTTAGGGGGAGCCCAAAGCTTGCACACCAATGCCATGGATGAAGCACTCGCGCTTCCTTCAGAAGAATCAGCCAAGCTGGCTTTACGCACTCAACAAATTATTTCATCTGAATCAGGCATCCCTGCAGTTGCCGATCCCCTCGGTGGAAGTGAATTTCTTGAGCAAAAAACCAAACAGCTTGAAAAAGAAGTCCTTCAAATCTTAAAAAAGATTGATCAAGCTGGCGGCACTTTAGCTGCTTTAGAATCAGGATTAAGTCGCCGTTTAATCGAAGACTCTTTTCTTAAAACCCAACAAAAAATAGAGTGCCAAGAGAAAAAGATTGTGGGAGTCAATTGTTATAAAGAATCAGATTCCAAGTTCAAAGTCCCCTCTTCTACTTTTTTCAAACAGCTAGAAAGAGAACAAAGCAAACAGGTCAAACAGGTCAAATCAAAAAGAAATCATAAAAAAATTGAAACTCTGCTCAAAAAATTAGAAGATAAGGCAAGCCAATCAACCAATTTAATGCCTCTTTTGATTGAGCTGGTTGAAAAAGGAGCGACTGTGGGTGAGATCTGCGCAACATTAAAAACCGTATGGGGTGAATATGCAGGCTAAAAAAATCAAAGCACTCATTGCCAAGCCAGGGCTAGATGGCCACGACCGAGGAGCGATTGCGGTTTCTCAAGCGCTTCGAGATGCAGGAATGGAAGTCCTTTATACCGGTATCCGGCAAACCCCTCAACACATTGTCGAAACAGCCATTCAAGAAGATGTAGATGTACTAGGTCTCTCTTGTCTTTCAGGAGCCCACATGTCTCTATTTAAAGAGGTCACCTCTCTTCTTAAGAAAAATAAAGTCAAAGGCCTCCTTATTTTTGCCGGTGGGATTATTCCAGATGACGACATCCCAAAAATAAAAAAAATGGGAATCAAACAAGTCTTTCCACCAGGATCGCCTCTTTCAGAGATTGTCAGTTTTATTCAAAAGTCGGCACAAAAAAAATGACACCCAAACAACTAACTCAAAAAATATTAAAAAAAGACCGACTTTCTTTAGCTCGCTTTATCACTCTTCTAGAAAATAGAGACACAAAAGCAATCGAAGCTCTTGGAGACCTTTATCCTAAAACCGGTAAGGCAATTCGAATCGGCATCACAGGCCCTCAAGGAGTCGGCAAAAGCTCTCTGTTAAATCAATTGATTAAAGAAGTAACAAAACAAAAGAAAAAAGTGGGTGTCCTAGCCATTGATCCCAGTAGCGCCTTACATGGAGGTGCTTTTTTAGGGGATCGCATCCGCATGCAAAGTCACACACTCAACAAAAATGTTTTTATTCGCAGCATGGCCACACGCCACAACCACAAAGGGCTTTCGTCTGCCCTGCACGATGCCATGACCGCCTTGGATGCTTTTGGATGCGACGTCATCTTTATTGAAACCATTGGGATTGGCCAAGATGAAATTGCCATTTCACAATTAACTGATCTTTCCATGCTTGTTCTCTCCCCTGATTTCGGCGACAAATTTCAAGCACTCAAATCAGGCTTAACTGAAACATGTGACTTATTAGTCGTGAACAAAATCGATTTACCCAAATCAAAACAAGCCTTAGCCACATTAAAAGAAATGACTTATCTTCCGGTACTTGGCGTCTCCTCAAAAAAAGGAACTCAAATTTCAGTCCTCTATAAAAAAATAATTCAGCAATATGACGCCTTGAAAAAAAGTAAGGTGCTCGATTTTCGACGCACCAACCAACAAAAAGCCGCCATCCGAGAAAAACTAGAAGAAACACTCCTATCTAATTTCAATCAATTCTGGAAAGATAAAAAGATTCAACTAGAAATCGACAGACTGCTTCAAAAAAAGAAGAACCCTAATCAAATCACAAAAAAATTATCAACAAAACTATGATTCAAAAAATTGACCACATTGGTATTGCAGTAAAGAAAATCACAGAGGCGCTCCCCTTTTATCAGCAGCAGCTTGGAGTCAAAGAGGTGCATTTTGAAGAAGTGGCAGATCAACAGGTGCGGATTGCTTTTCTGCCGGTGGGTGACTCTGAGCTAGAGCTTTTAGAGCCCACGTCTAAGAATTCTCCTATTGCCAAGTTTATTGAGAAGCAAGGGGAAGGGATTCACCATATTGCCTTTGAAGTAAAAAACCTCAAAGATTCTCTTAAATCATTAGAAAAGAATGGGATCCAACTGATCGACAAATGCCCCCGAACCGGAGCCCAAAACAAACAAATCGCCTTTCTCCACCCTAAATCTAGCTCTGGAGCTTTAATCGAGCTACTTCAACTCCCCTAGCCTTTTATTGAATTTAAAAGTCGGTTTTGCTACAGTATTCAGACATTTTTAGGAAAAGAATTATGTTTTTACAATTATGCAAATCTAAAATTCACCAAGCGGTTGTGACTGAAGCCAACATCAAGTATGAGGGCTCGATTACTGTTGATCGAGAACTAATGGATGCGGCTGGGATTGTCCCCTATGAAAAGGTATTGATTGCAAGTTTTGAGACCGGTCAACGGTTTGAAACCTATGCCATTGAAGGGGAAAAAGGATCGCATGTGATCTGCTTGAATGGTGCCGCGTCAAAGCTGGCCACCGTAGGTGACACCATCACCATCATGGCTTTTGCCTACTGCACTCCCGAAGAATCAAAGGATTTTATCCACACCAACATTTTGTTGAATCAACAAAATGAAATTGTGAATGTCGCCCCTGCTTTAAGCTAGGCGTACTGAATTGAAAATTCAGAAAATTCGTTGGTAGGTTTTTCCCAAGAGACATCAACTTTTTTAACTTCAGCATTAGAAGGTCCTGTGTGAGCCCATTCCACAACTTGCTTCACATCGTCTTCATTTCCTTCTAAAACAACTTCAACAGTCCCATCAAAACAGTTTTTAATCCAACCTGTTAAATTGTGAGACTGAGCTTTATCTTCCATATAGGCACGAAAGAACACTTCTTGGACCTTACCATGAATCGTTATATGTGCTCTTTTGACACTTGTTTTTACGCTCATTTTATTGTTTTCCCTCTACAATCAACCTACCACATATAGCCCGATTGTCAATTTTGGCCTAATAACCTGTCGACGCTGTCAGGTTGACAGAAATACATCAAAATGGTATAAGTAGCTTCTGTTTTACACTATATTCTTAATAAATACGCCGTAATCAAAATGAAAATATTACTAAAAAAGAGCTTAGCCACAATTTTAATTGCAGTAATGGCAATAGGTTATAACATTGAAAAACCCGTTGTCCAGGAGATGTTGTCTCCCAGAACCTTTGCGCCCATTATTACTTACGGCTGGGAACATCTTTTTTATCAAGACACTACTGCTCAGCAAATAAGCGAAAATCTCGTTCTTTTAGCCCCAACCATTACAAGCCGACGCTCACTTGAAATATTAGCCCAAAACCTAGGTGCTGTTCCAGCCTATGTACTGACTGATGAACAAAAAATTGATCTCTTTGAATCTGTTTTAAAGCTTTCCCCTGCAAACCCACTCACACAAGACTCGTATCAGTTTGTAAGAAATCGCTTTTTTATTCCTCTTATTCTAAAAGAAGAAGCCATGCTTTTAAAAGAACGACATAAAGAGATCGAAAATAAGACCATTGAAATTTTAGATATAGGAAGTGGTAATGGTTCTATTTTGTGGTTATTAAGACAAACATTAACCGCCATTGGCCTCCCTCAACACAAAGTTGTGGTTGTTGAACCTTCTGAAAAGAAAAGAACTCTTAGCAAGGAACTCCATCCTGATATTCCAACTGACTTTTATTTCAGTCAACCAGTCGACTCTCCGCAATGGTTAGATACTTATTTTGAAGGATCAGAAATAAACGAAGCCTTGCCCTTTACCTTTGACTTAGTCCTTTTTCAACACTCTTTACATGAAATCTATACAGATGCTTTTAAAAAAGAAAGAGATCATGAAGCAGGTTTAAATGCTGTGGGAAATGCTTTTTTTATTGTCAGTGAACTCACTAATAAACAGTCCATCGTTCATATTCAAGATGGTATTTTACCTGAAGATGGAGATGAACAAATCACCATTACGTTTAAACAAAATAAAACCCCTTCTTTAGAAGTCGCCTGGTTTGACTTTTTAAAAATCAAAGAACAACTTGGACTTGCTGATGAAAAAGTAGGATTAGGCATGGAACCTTTTAGCTATATTGTGAGTAAACGGCTCTATACTCATTTTCTAACTAAAGCATGGTATCTTGCTGAATCAAGTCAAGATAAAGGAATTCAAGACCATGCTCAGCACGAACTGGCTCAAGTAAGTAGCTTTGCCACATTCGAAGAAATGGTTGAGCAATTAAGCGAAAATGAATTCCAACCTATTTTTAGCCTTCAAATTCGAGAACACACACATACCGATTACATTAACGAAAGAGTTCGTGCACAAACAATAGAAGGCCTTCCTTACACCCCTTGGCAATTCACTGGATTTTTAGCCACAAAAGGCTCTTTAACCCCTAAAAAAGATTTTACTCCTACACTTAAAACAGTTGATGGACCTAACAGAAACTGGTTTGACTCTTATGAATACCGCCAGGGCAAACAAAAGTTAGACACACAAATGTTTCTGGGCATGCAAGACCGAGCCAATAAACTGATTTGGAACATTCTTAATTTTTACACATTTATGCAAATAAAAAAACTAGACCACCTCTTTTCAAAGGAGTTGCTAGAAAAATTAGAAAGTTTTAAGAGAGACATTTATAGCTTAAAAAAATTAACCTCCTTTATCATTCAATGGGACGACAGACCTCAAGACTCTCCCTTCTCAATTTCTGAATTAACCGCTTTATCAGAAAGTTATTTATTTTTTAAAATGGATTATATTGATCTCGTAGATGAAGTTTTTAACGAAGTCAAAGAAAAAAAACATTCAAACTCCGACTTAGAGGAACTTTTAAAACCTTTAAAACCTTTAGCCAGAACAAAAAGAGACTTCACTCGCTATTTTGATAAAGAAGATGCTGCTTTAGAAATGTGGTCTCATAAAAATTTCTTTAAAAAAACAATTGGGGAATCAACACAGGAACAGTTTGGCTGGATGAAGCATCATCCTGATTTTCAAACAGGACACCCCTTCAGCTATAAATGGAAACTAGAAGAGGACATGCTTCCTTTTGATTTAGAAATCTTTCGAACCATGCTCTATTCTCTATTTTTTATTGCTAAAGAAAATGCCATCGCTCCAAATAGAGACACTAATTTATCTCCTCTTCAAATCACAGTAAAAAAAGAGAAGAAAAAACTCCATATTGAAATCAAATTTAAAGTCGACTCGACTCAGGCAAGAACAGCATCAAATCAAGAAAACATTCTTTTTGCCAAACAAGTCGCTAAGTATTTAAACGGAGATTTTTTATATCAAGAACACGGTTATGAAGGAACGATTGCTTTTATTCTCCCTTATCCCCAAGCAGAATCTGAAAAAGAACTTCCTGAATACCTCAAACTCGAGCAAGAACGTTATACAGGAACCACAGCTGATTCGATTTAAATTCTACCGACCATAATAAAAAATATCAGGCTCTGGAAGCGGTTCTTTAACCGGAGTCGACTTAGGCTGTTTGACTGCAGGCAATGATTTCAAATAACGGTAGATTGAACGCATATCATCTAAAGAGTAATTTGAATGCATATCCCATGGCATGGCTTGCCAATGCGCCACTCGGCCATTCGGATAAATCCCTGTTTTCATGGCAACAATCCAATCCTTTTCAGACCAGTTACCAATCCCTGTCTCTTTATCAGGGGTTAGATTTAGGCTGACAGCTTCGCCATAAACGTCCCAACGGGCGCGCATGCCCCCTTGCAATGGACGAAAGTTATTGGGCCCTACCCAGCGATATTCGGTATGACAAATGGCACAAGGTGCTGTCTTAACCAAATATTCTCCACGTTCTACCCAAAGGTCTTCAGTCTTTACAGGCTCAGGCAACGCCCCATTTAAACGCCACAACACCATCTTTTCAGACATAATTTTTGTGGGCGGCCAAATAGACCATATATAAATGCTAAAGCCAACAACACCTAGCAAAAGTATGATTATAATTCGTTTAATAATCTTTTTCATTCACTTCATCTTTTCCTGCATTACCTGCCCAATATTCTAAATGACCATATTCTAAACCAAGCAACTGTTTGACCCGGTGATATAAGCGAGACCAAATCGGATCCATTTTCCGGTCTGGTACTTTGTTTTTAATCGGTTCCAATGTTTGTAAATACGCAGCAATCGCGGAAACATCTGAATCGTTTAAATGATAAAAGAAAGGCCACGGCATCCCTAAAGCATCGAGTTGACGATCAGGGGCTTGACCTTGCTTAATAGAATCGATAATTTGTTGTTTGGTCCAATTTCCAATCCCTGTCTCTTTATCACTTGTTAGATTGCGCATATAAATCGTGCCATAACCTGGGATATAAAAACGAACTCCACCTGCTAAATAATATTGTTCACGATACGAACCGTCTCGACGGTAGTTTGTGTGACATAAGCCACATGCCATAGATCGGGTGAGATACTCACCCCGTACTTCTTCAGGCAAAACTTGATTCCACTTTTCACGAGAAACCGGCTCTCTTTGATCGCTTGAAACTTGAAGTGTTTTTAAATAACGCGCCAACTGCCACAATGTTTGATCTGCAACGGTCTCACCATAATGGGGCATACTCGAAGACCCTAAACCTGTTTTTAGATGTTTATAAATTTGTTGGGTCTCACTCCCCCCACCATAAGCCATGGAATCGGTCAGATCAGTCGGTTGCATCCACCACCCATCTTCATCACGTGTATTGCCTGCTGCAGGCCCCAAACCTTGCCCGTGATAACCATGACACTGCACGCAACCTAATTTGTGATAAGCCACTTCACCATTCTTAACATCACTCTCTCGATTCTGATGTCGTGATAATGGGACAGGCTTCCCCTCTTTCTTTTCAGAGCGTTTAGCGAGGTTTAATGTATAAAGAGCGAGAACACGGATCTCTTCTTCTGTTAAAAGATTTTCAAATGGCGGCATGGAACTGCGCAAAATCCCTTTGCTAATCACTCTTTCTAAATCTGCAACGGTAGGAAGGGTGCCAATAGGCGTCGAACGAAATTTAAACGATCCTTTTTGAAAATTTCGGGGCCAGGGACGAAGATTAGTATGAGCCGGACCTTTACCATTGCCCTCAACGCCATGACAACGAAGGCAATGATTTTGATAAAGCTCTTCAGCTAATTGCGCCTGTAAAGATGAAGCAAAGAAAAGAGAAAAACCTACCAGAAAGATAAAAAAGACGCTTCTCTTTAAATCCATTTTTACTCAGAGGCAACTAATGTGGGTTCAGGTTCTTTTGAAAAAGATGGCAGAACCACATTTCTTTTCTTTGGTTTTGGATAACGCAAGGCAATCTCATTGGCAGTCAATCGGCCTCCCAACATCACCACAGGAATCCCTCCCCCAGGATGAGAACTAGAACCGACAAAGAAAAGATTTTCAATATCAGGACTCACATTACGGGGTCTGAAATAAGCTGATTGAAAAAAGTTAGGGGCTAATCCAAAAGCCGAACCATGCAACACACCATATTCAGATTGAAAATCTTTTGGCGTAAAGATTTTCTCTAACACAATATGTTTTCTTAAATCAGGCAAATAAGTCTCTTCAACCTGCTTTAACAAAGTATTTTTATATTCCTCGATTGCAGCCTCATCCCATTTATCATACTGCTGCAAATGAGGAACAGGAAAAAGCAAGTAAATGGCGTCATGCCCTTCTGGAGCCAGACTCGGGTCTGTTGCTGTTGGACGGCATAAATAGTAAGCAGGTTCTTGAGGAGGCACGCCTCGTTTAAACAAATCATCCAAAACATCATCAAAATGTTTAGGCAAGATCACCGTGTGGTGATACATATGATCGTATTTCTTATCCACACCTAAATAGACCATAAAAGAAGAACAACCATAATCTAGTTTATCAATCTTTTTTGTCGGCGCGCTTGGACGCAAGTTTTCAGGTAAAAACTTTTTAAGGGCCGCACCAGTGTCTTGGTTACAAACCACAACATCCGCATCAAAATATTCCCCTTTTGAATGCACCCCTTTGATTTTTTTACCTTCATATTCAAATGAATCAATCGGTTGGTTGTAATGAATCTTTCCACCTAAATCTAAAAAGAGTTTTTCCAAACCTTCGGCGATTTTAAAAATCCCCCCTTTTGGAAACCAAACCCCTTCAGCTAATTCAATATAAAGTAATAAAGAATAGATCGATGGACACTTATGAGGCGAGACACCGAGGTAAAGAGTTTGAAATGTAAACGCAGCTCGCAAAAACGGATCTTTAATATATTTTTTAGTAAAAGAGGTTACTGATCCATAAGGTTTGATACCCAACATACCGATTAAAGTCGAGAAGTTGAATAAATCGGTAATTTTATTAAAAGAACGTTCAATAAAGTGTTTCCGAGACAAGCGATATTTTTGATGTGCCTGCTCAAGATAACGAAAAAAACGTTTTGCATCTTTAGGGCTTCGTTGCTCAAATTGATCCATCAATTCATGCAAGTTAGAGGTCATGTTAAAACGGGTTCCATCGCCTAAATGAACTTCATAAGATGGAGAAAGCGGTTTTAACTGAATGTAGTCTTCCATTCTTTTCCCAGCAACCTGAAAGACCTCTTGTAACATTTCAGGCATCATCACCAAAGTAGGCCCCATATCAATCTTAAAGCCTTTTTCTTGGATCTGATTCATGCGTCCGCCAGGACAATTATTCTTTTCAAAAATGTGTACATCCCACCCTTGGGCTTGCAAACGAATAGCCGTAGAAAGGCCACCCAATCCAGCTCCAACAACAATTACTTTGTGTTTCATAAATTCTCCCCTAGCGATGGAAAAGAGCATATTGTATACTATCGTCTCTAAAGAATCAATCGGGACCCAACAAATGAAACTAAAAATTTTAAAGCTAACCTTATTTACATTAACTTATTTATTTATCATACCTATTTTAAGCATACTTACAGCTGATATAGATCCAGACGTCCAAATTCCAACACCAGAAGCCCCCCCTTCATCAGCCTCCTTTATCTCCCTACACAATAAAGGAGTTGAAGGGAATAAAAAAGCAGTTAACCAAGCCTATGAAATTCTTGAAAAATTAATAGAATCCGAACCCAATAACCCAGTCTTGCTCGTTTATAAAGGGAGTTGCCTTACCCTCAAAGCACGTGACGCCTTCTGGCCTCCTAAAAAACTCGATTTTGCACGCGAAGGATTTGGTCTGATGGACAAAGCAGCTGAACAAGCGCCTAACAATTTAGAAGTTCGATTTATTCGAGGCATGTGCGGCCTCAGTGTTCCCAAATTTTTCAAACGCTTAGATGAGTCGATTGATGATTTTAATTTTTTAATCACAACCTATGAATCATCTCAAAACAAAGACATGAATGGCGCCATGGTTTACTATCACGCGGCACAAGCTTATATTAAAGACAACAACAAAGAGAAAGCAAGCAACCTACTCAAAAAATCTATTGCTGCTGACTCCGGAAATCAGTGGAAGCTTGCTTCTGAAAAGCTATTAGATAAACTTTAATCTATGTCAACAAACCTGACAGCTCATTCCCCTATTGGATTAGATAAACTTGCTGAAATTAATGCCCACTCAACATCTGAAGTTGAACAGATTTGCCTAACAGCTCAAGCAGCCTCAAAACAGTGGCAGCAACTATCCATAAAAGAACGTGCAACTCTTTTAGAGAAATTTAGAAAAAAGTTATTTGCATCCCGCGATGAAATCGCTCAACTCATCACTCAAGAAATTGGAAAACCGATTTTGCAGTCTTACATGGCTGAGCTCTATCCTAGCTTAGCTAATTTAAAATACTTGATCAAAAATAGTGAATCGATGTTAGAAAGCCGAAACGAAGAGACTCCTTTTATCACCAAAGCAACGCTGGCTAAAGTGACCTTTCTTCCTTATGGAGTCATTGGAATTATTGGGACCTGGAACTATCCTCTTCTTTTAAATTTATCGACTATTATAGAAGCTTTAATCGCTGGTAATAGTGTTGTCTTTAAACCTTCAGAACTCTCTTGGATGGTGGCTCAAAAGATTCAGCAACTCTTTGACCAAGCAGAGTTGCCAAAAGGAATTTTTCAAACCGTTTATGGTGGAGCTGAAACAGGTCAATCGTTAATCAAATCACAAATCAACAAACTCTTTTTTACAGGAAGCGTTGAAGTCGGCCGGCAAGTTCAAACACAATGTGCCGAACAAGGCAAACCCGCTGTTTTAGAACTTTCAGGTAATGATCCCTTCATTGTCCGCCATGATGCCCCGCTTTCTATTGCGGCAGCTGCTGCTGTCTGGGGGTCTATGCTCAACTCAGGTCAAAACTGCATCGGCACCAAACGCATTTTAGTTCATCAATCTATTTACACTTCTTTTAAAGAAAAGATGATTGCAGAACTTAAGAAATTAAAAATGGGCCCTGGGCAAGATTGGTCTACTACAATAGGTCCATTAAGAAGAGAGAAAGAATTAATTCGTTGTGAAGAGCTGATCCAAGAAGCAACACAAAAAGGAGCCCACATTTTATTAGGAGGCAAACGTGCACAAACCTCTTATGCGGGCCATTTTTTTGAACCGACTTTAATAGAAAACATCAATAATGACATGCGCTTGTGGAACGAAGACTATTTTGGCCCAATTGCCCTTTTAGATTCGTTTGAAACCGATGAAGAAGCCATTAAAAAAGCCAATTCCAATTCCTTTGGCCTAGGTGGAGCGATCTTTTCAAAAGACCAAAAGAGAGCCGAACAAATGGCCCTTCAGCTCGAAAGCGGCATGGTCACCATCAATGAAGTGATTTGGCCTATTTCCCTTCCCATGCTCCCTTTTGGGGGCACCAAAGCAAGTGGATTTGGCCGCACTCGAGGATTAGAAGGATTACGTGAAATGGTTTATACTAAAACCTTATTTGCTCGATCAGCAAAAGATGGTTTTCGCCCTCATTACTTTCAACCAGCAAGTAAGTGGACATCGAAAATTCCAAAATGGATGGGATGGTTCTACAGATGATTGAAGCTAAAAAAAACAAATATTGGATGAAAGGGTTCAAAGCTTATACCAAACGCTATCTTGGTAAAAACTTTTTTCGTTTTAATTTTGCCAACGAAAATGATTCCTTAAAATTTGACGGTTCCATTCCAACCATTGGCATTATGAATCACAGCAGCTGGTGGGACGTACTCACTAGTTTTTATTTCACCAACCATCACATCAACTCTGATATTTATGGCGTAATGGATGAAGCCCAATTAAAGCGTTATCGTTTTTTCGCCAAAGTAGGAATTTATTCTGTTGATCGAGAATCAGGCCTTAAAGGGGTTAAAGAATTTTTATCCTACAGCAAAAAACTGCTCACAGAAAAACCAAACCGATCTATCTGGATTTGCCCTCAAGGTGATTTAGTTTCCAATGATTTAAGACCGATCACCTTTTTTCCTGGAGTGGCTCACTTAGTCAAACATTTAGGGCGCTGCCAAGTCCTTCCTTTAGCCTTAGATTATGAGTTTTGTATCGAACCTCAACCTGAAGCCTTTGCGCTTTTAGGCAAACCCATCCTGTTTGAATCCAATGCACAAACCAGCACCGAAGCGATCAACAAGCAGTTGGAAGATGAGACCACTCGCCTTTTAGACAAACTCAAAGGGATGACCCAAACACGCGATTTTTCTCAATTTGAGCCATTGATTTCAGGCAAACAAGGAATCCATAAAATTTATGATGCGTTTACACGATTGCGTTTTATAATACAAGGTAAGAAGTTTCACAAAACACATGGCAGCTATACGGAAACCTTAAAATAATGCTCATCTACCAGATAATCGTCACATTCTTACTCATTGCTCTCTTTGGTTTCACACGCAAAAATTTAAAAGATTTTAAAAAGCCTTCTCTTCATTTACAACTTCCTAGAAAAGAAAAGCCTCTTGTCTCCATTTGTATTCCAGCTCGAGACGAAGAAAAAAATATCCGCACCCTACTTCGCTCAATCATGAACCAGTCATACACTCAGCTAGAAATTTTAGTTTTAGATGACCACTCAACCGATCAAACAGCTGAATATGTAAAACATCTCTCACGGGAAGACTCTCGAATCAAATGTATAAAAGGTCAAGATTTGCAAAAGGGCTGGTCAGGAAAAACCTTTGCCATGCAACAACTCGGGCAAATGGCTCAAGGTGAATGGATCCTCTTTTGTGATGCTGACACAAAGTTCAGCCCTATCTGTGTGGAGACTGTTTTAAATCAAGCTCAAGACCAAAATCTAGATGGTCTTTCCCTTTTCCCTCTTCAAACAATGGAAACAACCGGAGAAAAACTGACCATTCCTTTGATTTACTTTATTTTAACAAGTTACCTTCCTATTAAAGAAGTGCTCAACAATCCCAATCCTGCGTTTTCAGCAGGCTGTGGCCAATTTTTATTTGCGAGAAAAACAGCGTTTCAAGAAGTCGGCGGATTCAAACAAATCCAAGCAACCTTGCACGATGGCCCTAAATTTCCAGGATTATTAAAAAAACAGGGCAAACGAATCAACTTATTTGATGGGCAAAAATTAGTCTCCTGTCGTATGTACACCAGCTTTAAAACAGCTTGGAATGGCCTTTCGCGTAGTTTTTACAGCGGGATCAACTTCCCTATTTTTCTTCTTAACATTGTGTGGCACTTTGCTCTTTTTGTTTTACCTGCCATTTTCTTTATTATTGGATTTATCTGCGACAAAAGCTCTTTCACATGGACCTTTCTTCCTATGCTGCAAGTTGTCTGTGGCATTTTGATCCGTACACTCCAGAACCAGCAGTTCTCACTCCCACTCTGGCCTGTGCTGCTCACCCCAGTCTCATTTGCCCTTTTTTGCGCCCTACAGATCCACTCCTTTTGCCGCCACAAAATCTTCAAATCAGTCACCTGGAAGGGCCGCCAAATCTAGGCTTGAGATCTTTTAAGATTTCTGGCACAATCCGGGGCATGAAAAAGATATCGATAGCCCACAGTCCAGATGCAGATGACGCTTTTATGTTTTATGCCCTCACCCAGGGGAAGATTCCTACTGAGGGAATTGAGATTGAAAATGTTCTCTGCGACATTGAAACATTAAACCAAGATGCTTTTAATGGAACCTATGATTTTACTGCCATTTCAGTGGCCAACTACCCTAAGGTCAAAGAGAAATATCTGATCAGCCCTGTTGGCGCCAGTGTTGGGGACAATTACGGCCCTCTCGTGGTCAGTGAAAAAGACCTCTCCATCAGTGACCTTAAAAAAACAAAAATTGCTGTCCCTGGAGAAAATACAAGCGCATTTCTCGCATTAAAGTTTCTTTTAAATGATTTTGATTATGAAGTGATCCCATTTAACGAAATTATTCCTGCTGTTTTAGATGGCAAAGTCGATGCAGGCCTAATCATTCACGAAGGACAGCTCACCTACTTGCGCACCAAATTAAAGAAGATCGTTGATTTAGGTGAGTGGTGGTATCAAAAGCACAACCTCCCTCTTCCACTTGGAGTCAATGTGATGAAACGAGACGTGCCAGAAGATTTGGCCAACAAATTGATCACACTTTTAAGTCAATCAATTGACTATGCTTTAAAAAATCGTGCTGAAGCGATGGAATTTGCCATGCAATATTCTAAAGACACTCCACCTGATTTAGCTGATAAATTTGTCGGTATGTATGTAAATGATCATACGGTTAAGATGCCTGATGAAGTGATACAAGCAATTGAATTGATGCTCCACCAAGGTTATACCCGAGGAATCTATGCTCAACCTGAAAAGGCTGAGTATTTCAATTGGAACTAATTTTCCTATGACCGTTGAGCAACAACGTTGGGCCACAAGAATAGGTTTAGTCCTTGCCATGGCAGGTAATGCTGTCGGCCTTGGTAATTTTCTCCGCTTCCCTGTTCAAGCCGCACAAAATGGTGGCGGCGCCTTTATGATCCCTTATCTCATTGCACTTCTTGTGATGGGATTTCCTTTAATGTGGCTGGAATGGGCCATTGGCCGTCAAGGCGGTTTGCACGGTCAAAATTCCACAGTCGGTATCTTTGACAAACTCTCTCGTTTTCGGATTGCCAAGTACCTCGGTATTCTCGGTGTCTTTATTCCCTTCACCATTATTGTTTATTACATGTACATTGAGTCATGGTGTTTGGGCTACTCCTTCTTCTCTATCACAGGAAAATATTTCGGCATTCTCTCTCGCCCAGAAATGAGTGAATTTTTAGGAAGCTTTCAAGGTAAAGCAGAGAATTCTCATTTTTCAGGATTGGGTCTTGCTTATTTCTTTTTTCTGATCACATTTGCTTTAAACATGTTTGTTCTATCTAAAGGAATTGCTCGAGGCATTGAACTCTTAGCCCGCGTTTGCCTCCCCTTAATTGCCATCTTTGCCGTGATTTTACTGGTTCGCGTCATCACACTCGGCACACCTGATCCAGCCTATCCCGATCAAAACATTAGTAATGGATTTGGTTTTTTATGGAATCCCAATTTTGCTGAGCTCAACAATGCCAAAATTTGGCTCGCTGCAGCAGGCCAAGTCTTTTTCACCTTGAGCTTAGGTATGGGAGCGATTCCCACATTTGCCAGCTATGTCAAAAAAGACGATGACATTGCTTTAAATGCTGTTGCCACTGCGGCCACCAACGAGACAGCAGAAGTTGTTTTAGGAGGCTCCATTGCCATTCCAGTTGCCTTTGCCTTTTTTGGCCTCACAGAAACCATTGCCATTGCCCAAGGTGGCGCGTTTGATCTAGGCTTTCAATCTCTTCCTATTATTTTTCAAAAACTACCTATTGGAGAACTTTTTGGTTTTATTTGGTTTTTACTTTTATTTATTGCCGGCTTAACGTCTTCAGTCGCCTTACTCCAACCCGCAATAGCTTTTTTTGAAAACGAATTAAATTGGACCCGACAAAAATCAACCGTTGCCATTGGCACGGTTCTTTTCCTTTGCGCACAACCGGTTATCTTTTGGATTGGCCATGGTGTTTTAGACGAGATCGATTATTGGGTCGGCACTCTGCTCTTAGTGGTCATGGCTCTAATCGAAATCATTCTCTTTCTCTGGCTTGAAGATGGTAAAAAATTATGGAAAGAACTCGACATCGGAGCGGATCTAAAAATCCCTAAAATCTTTTACTTTATTATCAAATATGTCACCCCAGCTTATCTCATCATATTGCTCGGTTATTGGACCATCAAAGATGGGATTGGCATTTTAATGATGGATGGGGTTGCAGATAAAAATGTGCCTTATCTTTGGTTTGCCCGAGGCATGATGCTCTTACTCATTGCAGGAATGGCTGTTATTATAGGGAAAAACCGACGTCGCCATAAAGGAGCAACTCAATAATGAACGCAGGTGGCTGGATTCTTATGCTTTTTGGCTGGTCTGTTGTCTTAAGCCTACTTTTCTATTCTTATAAGAAGATTCTCAAAAAATAATTCAAATAGATGTACTAACAACTGTTTGCTTTGTTAAAAAATTCACTTTATCAAAAGGTCTTGTAAAATAACGAATCAACTCTTCTAAACGTAAAACTTGCGCTGCATTTAAAATATTTTGAGCAGAAGCTTCTAAAATTGAGATATAAGCAAATTCTAACTGTTGCTTCGTATTATAAAATGTAGCCAAAGAAAAAACCTCTCCTAATCTGTCACGCATCACTCTTTCGTCTAAAGAGTAAAAGTCTGTTAGATATAAAAACAAAAGTCCAAATTCACCACTTAGTTCAATTTGTTTTTTCTCCCAAACCTCTTTTTGTAATCCAGAAAAATATTGAATCACTCGAAGCTCTTTATCTTCTTCAGAAAGAGTTTTATTCTCTTCTTTTCTAAGAAAGGTAGAGGCTAACTGCTTTTTTTTCATAAACATTTTCGCAAGTTCATTTGCAACGCGATACTCATACTGAAACCATAAAATTTCTCTTACCAAAACCTCAACATAACCAGGAGAGAGGAAAACACCTCGAGTCCCTTTAGGGCGATTTTCATTCAAAGTGATCATTTTGAGATATTCTCCTATTGACCTCTGCACCCATCGAATTTCTTCAGCAGACCCTTTTTCATTCTGATATAAAAATCGAATAAACGCATAAAGTCGAGCAATAGAGAGCTGTAAGTCTAGGGGATATAACCCCCCTTCTATTTGAGCTTCTCTGATCGCCTTCACAGTAAGAGCAAGGTATGTTCCTCTATATTCATAATAAACAGAGCTTCTCTTCATATCCTCTTTGGAAAGAACGCTCAAAACAGTCATCATAAAGTAAATATTGGCTAAATCTGACTGATCAAATTGAATCCCATAATAATAATTTTCTCCCCCTTTCTTTCGTTCAATTTCAACCTCTAATTGACTTGCCAATCTATCAAGATATTCCATCGCTTCATTGACAGAGAAAGAATCCCGTTCTCGGGCTCTAGAAATAATAAGTTCCAATTCCTCAGCAACTGTTTGATGTTTTGGGGCCACTCTTCTTCCTCTGTATTTAAAATAATTAACAGAAAACCGAGCTAATAAATGATCCACTATAAACGTTGTTTCAAAATCAGAGTCAACCAATTCAAGGTTAAAACGATCTGCCACCTCTTTTAAATAAGAAGACCGAGCCATTATCTTGGAAGGAATTCCTTCTGAGTGATACTGTTTAAGCAATCGAACTAACAAAGCTTTAGCAACACCCCTTTCCTGAAATGATTTTTCAACAACAAGCTCATCAATCATAGCGACCCGGCTCTTTTTATCAACCCATCCATGGACATACCCTTGAACCTCACCGTCATTATCCCTAAAAATAAAAAAAGTATGTTTCTGTTCAAAAAGATTTGACTGAATATCTGTTTTATTTAAAAGTCTTCTGTATGCATCCAAGGTTCTAAATGGAAGATGGTTTAAGCCTATCTTTTTCTCATATAAGAAAGGCATCTGATACGAGAGAGCCTCAATTTGGTTGACATCAATAGAATCTTCAGAGGTATCAGGTCTTTCAATTCGCTCATAAACAGCTCTATTCACATAGATAGTCTGATTGTTTAATTCAATGGGAATTGATTTAGAAAAAGAAAAAGGTGAGAGCAAAAAAACAGCTAAAAACAAGGCGGAATTCATCTAATGCAATAAAGTCCTTTTGTTGTTAAAATGAAGGTCAAGTTGTACCATTTTGAACATGATTTGCCAAGAAAATAAATTTAAACTATTCATTTAAGCACTTAGAAACAAAGAGGTTATTATGAGTTCAACAACATCAGCCGTTTCAGCCAATCCCGCCCTTTATGCCCAAGAATTCAAAGGAAAAAAAGCCCTGATTACCGGAGGCTCTCGCGGTATTGGCCGAGCCATTGCTTTAGAATTGGCCTCAAATGGAGTTGATTGCGTGATCAATTATTTGCGCAATGAAGAAGCAGCCGCTGAAGTCAAAGCCGAACTTGAAGATAAAGGGGTTAAAGTTCACCTTGTTCAAGGCAATGTTGGAGACGGAGATGAAATCAAAAAAATGGTTCAAGAGACCTCTGATTTTTTTGACGGCGAACTAGATATTTTTGTGCACAACGCCGCACTCGGCGCCTTTAAACCTGTCCTTGATTTAAAACCCAACCAATGGGACATGTCGTTTAATATCAATGTTAAAGCCCTCTATCTCGCAGCTAAGAAACTTGTACCTATGATGGAAGGCCGAAACAGTAAAATCTTATCGATCTCAAGTTTAGGTTCTATCAGCTATATTCCTGACTATGGTGCTATTGGAATTTCAAAATCAGCCATGGAAAATTTGATTCGTTATTTAGCTGTTGAATTAGCTCCAAAAAAGATTCGTGTGAATGCGGTTTCAGGTGGCCCGATTGATACTGATGCACTCAAAATGTTTCCAAAGTATGATGAGATGGTTGCAGATTGCTTGCGCCGCACACCTGCCGGCCGTTTAGGCCAGCCCGAAGACATTGCACGCGTGATTGCTTTTCTCTGCAGCGAACAATCTAAATGGATCGTCGGCCAAACCCTCATAGCTGATGGCGGAATGTCTTTATTCTAAGCTTGTTTATAAAGAACGCCAAGTTTAGATGCAATCCGTTGAAGTTTTTTGTCTTCTGTCAAAATTTTTGACTTTGATAAAAAAGTTGATGCCAACAAATGCACATCAATCAAACCAATCCCCACTCCAAAAAGGCTTTTGTTATTTATAAAGCGTAAGACTTCTTCATGTTCAGCCACTTCGGCTTTGGGTAACGCTCGCATTAAAGAAAGAATTTCACCCCGATTTTTAAGATTGCCACAAGCAACTTCTCCAATTACAAAGGGATGACACATCACTTGTTCTTCAAGAAGTAATCTTTGTAATTGTGGAGTGGATTTTCTAAGATGATGGATCCAGACAGAAGTATCAATTAAAATCATAACAACATCTCTTGCCTTAGTCTCTTTTACGTCTAACAGGACGTGCTAACTTCTCTGTGCCACCTAAGTCAGCTAATCTTTGGCTACTTGCTTTAGAAATCAAAGCTTTTAAACCCATTTTCACAAGCGATGTTTTTTCAGAAATCCCCGTCAATTTGGCGGCTTCCTTTAATATCTCATCATCAATATTCAATGTCGTTCTCATACATATAAGTATGCATGATCTATACATACTTGTCAAATAGACATTTTCTATTTAAACACCCATTAAGGAAAGGATTTCTCGCATAAAGGCAGGAAGATCATCTGGTTTTCGAGAGGTGACAAGATTGCCATCCACATGAACTTCGGCGTCCACGTAGGTCGCCCCAGCATTAACCACGTCATCTTTAATCGCAATATAAGAAGTGGCTGTTTTGCCTTTTAAAATATCTGCTGAAGCAAGCATCCATCCCCCGTGGCAGATCGAGGCAATCACTTTACCCGCATCATGTGCATCTTTAACAATGGCGACCATCTCTTTGCACAAACGCATTTTATCAGGTGCCCATCCTCCAGGAATCACCACTAAATCAAAGTCTGTTCCCTTAACATCTTTGGCAGCGGAATGTGATACAGCAGGGTAACCACATTTTCCTCTATAAGTTTGATTGGCTTCTTTTCCTACGATCTGGACATCTAGCCCTGCTTCAACTAAACGATAATAGGGATACCACACTTCCATATCTTGATAAAAATCATCAATTAAAATAATCGCTTTCTTACTCATGATTAACCTCTCCTTTCAAAGTCAAAATAAAAGAGCACAATATTTAACAGCTATAAAATATTGTGCCCTCAAATAACTTTTTACGCCTGAATTTTAAAAGAGACTTTAATCGTCACTTGAAATTCTTGAATGTTGCCTTCGTTAATATGTCCGCGGTGTTCTACCACCTCATACCAAGAAAGCTCTTTTAATGTTTGAGCAGCTTTACCAATGGCATTTTTAATGGCGTCATCTGAAGACTTTTCTGAAATACCAACGAGTTCAATTACCTTATAAGTTCGATCCATTTTTCCTCCTGTTTCAGCCCTACTTTAAGATTAACACAGAATTCTACTCTATGACGGTTCTTGAAAATCAATCTCTAACTTAACCACAGCCATTAGGTGTGGCAAACACTCTAAGCGGTTTAATCTCTCGCCAAGCTCTTTTTGTACCCATTCAAGCTGATCAACCCCTACTTTGTCTAAATAAAGCTGCAAAGAGACCTCTTCTGCCGATCGACTCCGCTCAAAATCAAAGGCTTCAGCCTCAAGCGATCCCACAAGGTGACTCACTTCTTTTTCAAGAAGCGACCCTTTAGTCTCTTCTTTTTTAAGTTTATCTCCGGAAAGCCAATACCCTTTTGAAAAATTATCAAACATGATTTTGTATGTTGATTTTTTATTTTCTAAGACAAGGCCGCAATTTGTTTCAACGCCAAGTTGTTCAAAATAATGAGGATCTGAGCACGACACCAGATCACCTGCTTTAAACTTCATTTTCAGCTGGTCCACCAAACAACTTTTTCTTGCGGATAAAGGTAGGAATATCTAGATCTTCTCCATCATAAAGAGTCGGTTCCATTTTATCGAAACGCCCTTTTTGTTCAGGTTTAAAATTAAGCACAATTTGTTTTTCTTTAGATGGCTTCTCGACAGTAGGTTTCTCTACTGGTTCCTCAACAAGTTCTTCCACAGACTCTTCAACAGGTTCTTCTTCAACAGGGAATTCAAGAATAAGAGGCTGTTCTTCAGGCACCTCAACATTTTCTTCAACCACTGTTAATTCAGGTTGTTCTACAACAGGAACAGGCGGTTCTTCATCATGCTGTCGCGGCCCTTTTATTTTTTCTGGTCGGATAGACGCTGCAGGGATAGGTTTAAGTTCTTGCTCTGTCTTTTCAGGTTCTACTTCTGGTTCCTCAGGAGCCACCAACTCTTCTTGAACCACAACCTTTTCCTCTTCAACTTCTTTTTCTGTTAAACCAGTGGCAATAATAGTGACATGAGCTTTGTTTTCAGCTTTTTCATCTAATGTCGTTCCAAAAATAATATTGGCTTCAGGGTCAGTCAATGCTTCGACTTCAGTCATTGCTTTGTTCACTTCCATTAATCCCACATCTTTGCCCCCACGAATGTGAACCAGCAATCCTTTAGCTCCTCCTAAACTTTGTCTTTCAAGAATAGGACTTGATAGCGCCTTGTTAACCGCCTCACTCACTTTTTGATTTCCTTCACCTGTACCTTGACCTAAAACAGCGTTCCCAGGATGACGCATCACAGAGTTCACATCAGCAAAATCAACATTGATCAATCCTGGTTGAGAAAGAAGGCAATAGAGCGATTCCACACAACTCATCAAATAACGATCTGTTAATAAAAAAGCATCTTGAACCGAAGTATCCTCAGCAATAATGCCAAGTAGCTTTTCATTTGGCACAACAATGATAGAGACCCCTTTTTCAGAAAGAACGGCTATTCCCTCTTCTGCAGCATGAGTCCGTTTGCGGCCTTCAAATTGAAACGGTTTGGTCACAACAGGAATGGTCAAAATATCGAGCTCTTTGGCCACTTCAGTAATAACAGGCAGAGCACCTGTTCCCGTCCCACCCCCAAAACCAGCTAATAAAAAAAGAATGTCTGTATCTTCTAAAGATTCTCTAATTTCCTCGCGACTCTCTTGCGCAGAGACACGACCAATTTCAGGATTTCCACCTGCACCCAAACCTTGAGTTTTTTCAGGACCAATCTGAATTTTTTCTAATGCCTTATTTGAAATGAGCGCTTGCACATCAGTGTTCACGCACGCATATTGCACCGCATCAAAACCCGATTCAATCATGCGATCAACCGCGTTACAACCCCCACCACCAATACCCATCACTTTAATCGTGGTTAAATTTTCAATAGAATCATCAAAATGAATCATTTTAGAAGTAGTCCCCCACCCAACTCTTCATACGGTCCACTATGTTTGTGAACATTTTTCGGCCTTTGAGTTGAGCATTGCCCCCAATTTCTCGATAACGAAAACCATATTGCGTGAGTCCCACTCCTGTGGCAAAAATAGGACTGTCTAATACTTCTACCAACCCTGAAACATCTCTTGGTTTTCCTAAACGAGTCGGTAATTTAAATACTTTACTGGCTAATTCTAAAGCACCCGGCATCAGAGAAGCCCCACCTGTTAAAACCACACCCGAACCAATACGGTCCAATAAATCTGTTTTTTCAATCTCTCTGTTGACCAAAGTAAACATCTCTTCCATACGCATTTCAATAATTTCAGCCAAATCACGGCGACACATGCTACTTGCTGAACGGCCCACAACTCCAGGTACCACAAACTCTTCTTCTTTTTTTACGTTTTGCGAAACCGCACAACCAAATTTCTTTTTAATGGCTTCAGCCTTACCTAAAGGAATTTTTAAACCAATGGAGATATCATTGGTCACATGGTCTCCCCCAACAGCAAGAATATCTGTATGGCGAATCGCCCCATCTGTAAAAATAACAAAGTCGGTTGTTCCGCCCCCAATATCAATCAGGATCACACCCGAGTCTTTTTCTTCTTGAGTTAAAGTGGCAATAGATGAAGCAAGAGGCTCTAGCACAATGTCTTCAACTTCAAAACCAGCACGGTTCACACAATTAACAATATTTTGAGCTGAAGTAACCGCTCCAGTAATAATATGAACCTCAACTTCTAAACGAACACCACTCATCCCACGTGGATCTTTAATTCCATCTTGTCCATCCACAATAAATCCTTGAGGAATGGTATGAATCACTTCTCGGTCCATTGGAATGGAAATCGCTTTGGCAGCATTCACAGCTCGATCAATATCTTCTTGAGTGATCTCATGGGTGTCGCGTGAAATAGGGATCACTCCACGACTGTTCATACTTTTGATGTGGCCACCCGCTATCCCAGCAAAGACAGAATGAATTTCAACACCCGACATTTCTTCAGCTTCATCAATGGCGCGCCCAATACTATCAACCGTGCTCTCAACATTAACCACAACCCCTTTACGCAATCCATGCGAAGGAGAGCTTCCAATCCCAATCACTCGGATTCGGTTGTCTTGGTCAATCTCAGCAACAGCTGCGCAAATTTTAGTGGTCCCTACATCTAAGCCCACCACAATGTTTTTTCCACTTCGAAAAGCCATGTCACTTATCTCCGGATCACAGGAATCGAGTCTTTCACAACTCTTCTAGCTCGCACACCACTTTTATATTCAGTTGGTTTTACCACCACATCTTTGAAGCGCAAATCAATTAAGTCAGCAGACTCCCCTTTTTTTTGTAAATCAGCCACCACTCGACCCAATCGTTCTAATTTTTGAAAATAGTCGCCATCGCCGACCCAAACTTTTAATCCTTCTTGAGTCAAAACATCTAAACGATTCTTATGTGAGAGATCTATTTTAACCACTTCTAAATCAAGCGACAGATTTGAATCCCATGTGGCTTCTAAAAAATTAAGTGCATTTTGCACTTGTTGGTTTTCCAATGTCTTGCCCACATTATCTTCTCGAATATTTAATCCTAAGAAAAGAGGCAACGTTCCTGACACATCAAACCGCATGGGCAAAACCACTCCTTCTTCATCTAATAAAAAATCTTGGCGCTTCCCTTTTAAAAGAGCCACGGGACGGCGCTCAACCACTTTTAACACCACTTTGTTAGGCAAAGATCGTTCTACTTGAGCCCGCTTGATATTAGGATTGCGCTCGATTTCGTTAGCAGCTTTGGCCACAGAAAAATCAAACCAAAACATTCCAGGAGAAAGCCCAGACATAGCCACCACTTCTTGCTTTGAAAATAAATTTTGATTATAGACCTGAATCTCTGTGATTTGATAGCGAGGATCTTTAAAGAAAGACTCTAAGCCCATGGCGCCCACAATTGTGCTAAAAACACCGATTGCAGAGAAAGAAACAAGAACCACTGCTTTTTTGAAGAAAGAACTAGAAACGAATTTTTTTACTTTTCGGGATTTAGAGACTTTTACATTCAGGAAAATTCCAGATGGCTTGCGGTTATAACGTTTTTTATTTTTCGACTTTCGCGGCATTGATCCCATTTCTCCTTGCAGCCATCTCTAAGATTCGAAAGCAGAGTTGTTCAAATGCTATTCCAATTGCTTGAGCTGACTTTGGCAGTAAGCTTGTCTGTGTAAACCCTGGAATTGTGTTTAGCTCTAGCACAAAAGCATTGTCAGAACGATCTAATATAAAATCAACCCGAGAAAAATCACGACACCCAAATAGAGTGTGCACCTCTAAAGCAATTTCCTTAAGTGCTTTAGAGACCGATTCTTTTAAAGGAGCCGGCACAATATATTCTGTGGCCCCTACTGTATATTTGGAATAAAAATCGTAAATCCCACTTTTGGGCTTTATTTCTAAAGGAGGTAAGACTTGATCCCCCAAGATGCCAACCGTGATTTCGCGCCCGGATACAAATTCTTCTACTAGTATATTCTCATCAAACGAAAAGGCTTTTTTCATTGCTTGAGGCAGGTCTGATTCATTCTGGACCACACTGATCCCAAAGCTAGAACCTTCTGCACTCGGCTTCACAACAACAGGAAACTTCTCAACTCTTAAATTCCTATCCATTTTACCGCAAAACACCTCAAACAGGGGAGTTAAAAATCCATTTTCCTTTAATTTTTTTTTCGAAAGCACCTTATCCATGGCTAATTGACTTGATTCAACACCTGATCCCGTATAAGTAATTTGATGCTCTTCTAAAAACCGTTGGATGGTTCCATCTTCCCCTTCTTTGCCATGCAGAGCAATAAAGGCCAAATCAATCCCTTCAGAAAGGGTCTGCTCATAAATATCTCCCTTTTCTCCAATCTCAACCACATTCACACCCGATGAGCGCAAGGCTTCAGCAATGGCTTTACCTGAACGCAGAGAAATCTCACGTTCTGAAGAATCTCCACCCATCAACACACCTATTTTGCCAAATGCTTTTGCGTCCAAAATCAATCTCCTACAATCTGAATTTCTGTTTCTAATAAAATACCAAACTGGTCTTGAACCTTTTGCTGAACTTGTTTAATTAAACTCAACATATCTTCTGAAGTGGCTCCACCTAAATTAACAAAGTAGTTACCATGCTCTAATGAGACCTTGGCTTTTCCAACTTGCAATCCCTTTAATCCTGCTTGATCAATTAACTTGCCTGCAGAATTTTCTTCAGGATTTTTAAAAATACACCCTGCACTAAAATGAGGTGGCGTTACAGCCGCTCTCTTCTGATTTAATTCACGAATCTTTTGTTGAATACATTCTTTTGTACCTGACTCAAACTGAAACGTCGCAGACAACACTACTTTGTCTAATAGATAAGGGATTTGACGATAAAAGCACTCAAGCTCTTCCCTTGTTTTTTCAACAACAGTTCCATCAGACAACATCACAGTCACTTTTTTTAAAATGTCAGCAACAGATTCTCCATGGGCACCGGCATTCATTCTTAAAGCCCCACCTACCGTCCCTGGAATACCAGTAAAAAACTCGCCCCCGCTCAATTCTTCTTTCTTCAAATACTGAATAAGATCAAGCAAACCCAAACCTGCACCACAAGTTACAGCAAAATCTTTTCTCATTATTTTTTTAAACAAGCCTGCTGTTAAGCGGATCAAAACACCTGCATACCCATTGTCTTTTAATAAAAGGTTACTTCCATTCCCAACTAAATAGTAAGGAACATTTTCTTGTGAACAGACTTGAACAACTTTAGACAATTCTTCAATGGAGCCAGGTTCAAAATAAATCTTTGTTTTACCTCCTACTTTCAAAGTCAGCTTTTCCTTAATCACATGATCAAAGTAAAGTTGTCCCAAAGAGACTTGTTCTTGAATTAAATGTTCAAACGTGGCATTCACTTGATTTTAATTTCTCCATTAAACGTTCGCCAACCTCATTCACATTCCCAGCCCCAACAGTTAAAATCAAATCACCTTGTTTGGCTCGAGCCATTAAAAGATCGGGGATTTTGTTCAAATCAGACTCATACGAAAAATGTTTATAGCCAGCCTTAAGACTCTCTTTATAAACCAACTCCCCGTTCACGCCTTTAATAGGTATTTCACTCGCAGGATAAATATCAGTCAAAACAATTTCATCTGCTAAAGACAAGGCAGCCGGAAAAGCAGCACTCAAATCACGTGTGCGCGTATAACGATGAGGCTGAAACACACAAAAAATCCGCCCTTGCGTAAGATGCTGCGCGGCTTCAATCGTCGCCGCAATTTCTGTAGGATGGTGTGCGTAATCATCAATCACTGTGATTTGATTTTCTTTCCCCTTATATTGAAACCGGCGATGAATCCCTTTAAATAGAGCTAATGATTTTTGACACGATTCAAAAGAAATGCCCACAGATAAGGCAACAGCTAAAGCAGAAAGCGCATTAAGCACATTATGTTTTCCTGGAAGAGCAAGTTGCATTATTCCTAATTGTTTTCCTTTTTGCACAAGCATAAACTGAGTTTTGTCAGGTAAAAAGTTTAGATCAATGGCTTGAACATCAGCCCCATCAGTCAATCCAAAACTAATCGCTGTTTCTAAATTAAAAAAATATTCCCACTCCGTTAAAACAGAGTCATCTTTTCCATAGACCACTATTTGTTTATTTAAATTTTCTTTAAGATAACCTTGAAAAAATAGTTTTAATTCTTCAAAGGTCTGATAAAAATCAATATGGTCATCATCTAAATTATTGAGCACAAAATAAGCAGGTGAAAAAGTTTTAAATGACCCATCACTTTCATCTGCTTCGTAAACAAAGTACTCCCCTTTGCCAAACGCAGCATTACAACCCAAATCAACCATCTCCGCCCCAATGGCAATAGAGGGGTCAAGCCCCCCATCCTTTAAAAGCCATGCCAGCATGGCTGAAGTGGTGCTTTTGCCATGGCTTCCAGCCACGGAAATACCTTTATACGGTTTCACACATTCAGCTAAAAATGCCGATCGTGAAAAGATTTTTTTATTCTCTTTCTTTGCTTGCTCTAACTCAGGATGAGTGCACTTAATCGCACCTGAATAAACAAGCCAATCAATTGATTGAATATGATCCGCATGATGTTCAAAATTAATTTGAGCGCCACTCTGTTGCAAACGATCGGTCACGCAAGAAACAGCAACATCACAACCTGACACAGCGATTCCTTGCTCCAATAAATAAGTTGCCAGCGCGCTCATCCCTGCGCCACCAATCCCCATTAAATGAATTTTTTTTTGAGTCATGTCCACTTTACAAACCAACCTCTGTTAAACAATCTAAAAGTTTTTTTGACGATTCTTTTTGTGACAAACCTTGAGCCGCTTGACTCATAAGATTAAGTTTTTCTTTACTCTCTATTAAAGACTCAATTGCTTCAACTAAATGTGTGGCCGTTAAATCTTTTTCTAACACAGTAATAGCAGCCCCTGCTTTTTCAAAATAACGTGCATTCCACACTTGATGATCTTCTGTACTAAAAGGATAAGGAACTAAAATAGAAGGAAGACCTGAGGCAGCAAACTCAGCAATGCTTGAAGCACCACTTCGTGCCACAACCAAATCAGCTTGTCCAAAAAGACGATCTATCTCTTGCACATAAGGAAAGAGCTCGACCCCCTCCTGAGACTCTGAATAGGCCTGTTCTACTTCGCTAAACAACTTCTTCCCCGTGATATGAAGGCATTTTATCCTGGACCCCCCCTTTTTAAAAAGAGAAACCGCCTCTGCCACCATCTGATTGATCTTTCTTGCCCCACCTGATCCTCCCATGACAAGCAATGTAAAGAGATCCTTCTTTTTATAAGGCTCTCGACGAGAAGCCAAAGCTGAAATCTCTTCTCGAACCGGAATTCCCACACAAACCGCTTTCTTAGGAGAAAATCTTTTTTCATGAGATTCAAAGCCAACCGCAACTTTTCGAGCAAAAGGGGCTAAAAAGCGATTCGCTTTTCCAGGATAGATATTAGGCTCAAACAAAACAGAAGCAATGCCTAAGAACTTAGCCGCTAAAACAGTCGGGACTGAACTAAACCCTCCCATTCCCAATATCACATCAGGTGAAAACCGACGGATCTTTGGAAGAGCTTGAAAAAAACTTTGCAAACAACTCCAAATAAACTTAAGAATCAATAAAGGATTTTTAATTGAAGGAAATGGTTTTTGTGGAAGAGAATCAAATTCAAAACCAGCATAGTCTAATAACTCTGAATCAAGTTCTTTAGAAGAACCAATAAACAATATTTTTGAATCAGGTTGTTCTTTTAAAAGAAGTTTGGCAACAGCTATCCCCGGATAAAGATGGCCGCCAGTCCCGCCTCCAGCAATAATTAATTTCATAAGTCATCATTCTATTTTTAAATATGAGGTGTTAAATCAAACGAGCGAGTCGCAGCGTGACTCTTTTTTCGTTTTCCACCAAACTTTGCAATATTGATCAAAATACCCACCATCATCAAACTGATAATTAAATTGGATCCACCATAACTAATAAAAGGAAGGGCCAATCCTTTAGTAGGCAATGCACCGGTCACCACTCCAATGTTAATTAAAGCTTGTAACCCTAAAATGGAGATCAAACCCAACGCAAGCAAACGGCCAAAAAGATCTTGAGCCTGAAACGCAAGACGAAAG
>JAJCYG010000039.1 GCA_029263055.1 Actinomycetes bacterium | reverse complement strand
AGGTGTGGCTAATATTGAAGTGGTTGGCGGTCGAGAACAACGGGTTTTAGTGGAGGTTGATTTAGAGCGTCTTCAAGCTATGGGGTTGTCGCTGCAAAAAGTAATTGAAACCATTAGCCTAAATAATTTTAATGCTGTGATGGGAGACTTAAAAGAAAAAGAGAGTTCGTTTGTGATTCGGGGGCTCAGTTCTTTAACAGAAATTGAAGATATTGAAAACTTAATGATTGCTGCTCATTCCTCTGACAAAGAAACTTGGTTTCGATTAAGCGAGCTGGCCACGGTGAAAGAAGATTATTTGCAATGGCAGTCTTTATCGAGAATGAATCAACAAAATGTGGTGACTCTTTATATTCAAAAAGAATCGACTGCAAACACAATGGCTGTTTGTGCCATATTGAAAAACCAATTAAAAAAAATAAAGAGTCAAATTCATATAGAAGTGATCCAAGATCAATCTGAATTTATTCTTAAAGCAATGAACCAATTAAAAACTTCTTTATTGCTCGGGGGTCTTTTTGCCGTGGTCATTCTTTATCTTTTTCTGCGTTCTAAAATGGCCTTATTGATTCTGAGCTTGAGTTTCCCTTTTTCATTAATGATGAGTTTTTTAGGCATGCAGCTCTTTGGCATTTCTTTAAATGTCATGACATTAAGTGGGTTAACGTTAGGGATTGGTTTGTTGATTGACAACGCCATTTTGGTTTTTGAACGTTATTTTAGAGACGGCGATATTTCAAAAATTATCCCTGCGCTTATTGCCTCAACACTCACAACCGTGATTGTCTTTTTACCCTTGCTTTATGTCGATCCCCAGTTAAGAAAGCTTTACGGTGGCTTGGCTTGGACCATTAATTTTTCTCTCTTTGCTTCTTTACTGGTTGCCCTTATTTTTATTCCCACCCTTTCAATTCGTTTCATTAAAAAGAAGAGTGTGGCCCCATTAAAGTGGGTTAAAAAACTCAGCCATTATTATGAACAAGCTTTCAGAAAACTATTACTGATTAAAAAACCATTTTTATGGTCTCTTTCAATTGCTTTTCTTGTGTCGCTTATTTTTATGTCTCAGCTCGAACAACAGTTTTATCCTGGGGGTGGGAGTGGTCGTTTTACTCTTTTTGTGGAATTGCCCGCAGGTGCCAAGCTAGGTGTTTCTAATAATGTGGTGAGCCAAATAGAGACGTATTTAAAAACCGTTCCTGAAATCGAAAATGTGACGGTTCGTATTGAAGGATGGTCCTCTAAAGTATATATCCAATTAGCCAAAAAAAGAGACAAGACAGTTCAGGAAGTGATTCAAGAGTTGCGTTCCAACATCAATCAAATTAGCCAAGCAGAAGAGGCTTTTTGTTATTTTTCCGGAGAGGGTGAAGGTAAGGGAAAAGATATTCGTTTTGAGATTTTTGGCGATAATATTGCTCAGCTAAAAAAAGTAGCGGCTCAAGTAGGGGAAATATTAGGTGGTATTTCTGGTATGGTCGACGTTAAAATGCGTTACAAGCCAGGTCGCCCCGAATCACAATTTCTGTTGGCTCGCCCTCAAGTGGCCATGGCCGGGTTTTCTCCAAAAGAATTGGCAGATCTGTTGCATGCGAGTTTAAGAGGAGTAGAAGCGACTCGTTTTTATCAAGACGGAAAAGAAAAAGAAGTGTTAGTTCGGTTGCAAGCTGAAGACCGCAAAAACTTAAAACAAATTAAAGATTGGTCTGTGGTTAATCAGCAAGGGGATGTGATCCATCTTTCTGAATTAGGTTCTTTTAAACCAGGAACAAGCCCGAGTGAAGTGTGGCGAAAAAACAAACAACGTGTGATTGAAGTGAGTGCTTTTTCCACAAACTTATTTCCTCAGCAAGCCTTAAAAGAAGCCGATGAAAAAATAAACGCCTTAAATTTGCCTGATACCGTGAGTGTGGTGGCAGGTGAAGACTTTCTAAACCAGAAAAAAAGATTCATGCAACTCTTCTTTGCTCTGATTTGTTCAATTGTATTGATTTATATGTTGCTTGCTTCCATGTTTGAATCGTTCACGCAACCTTTTTGGGTTTTGGTAACCATTCCTCTCTCTTTTATTGGGATCTTCCCCCTTCTCTTCTTTTTGGGCAAGCCCATCACCTTAGGGGTGGTCTTGGGATTGATCCTTTTAACCGGTATTGTGGTGAATAATGGGATTGTGTTAGTCCATGCGATCAACCAACAGAAAGAGCTCTCTTTAGAGAAACTGATTGAGATTGTTCAAGAGCGATTGCAACCCATATTAATGACTTCGCTCACCACTATTTTTGGGCTCTTGCCATTAGGGTTGTTTGCTTCTCAGGAAGAGGTATTGTGGTCTCCTTTAGCTTGGACCATTATTGGTGGGATGTTGGCTTCTACCTGTTTAATCCCTTTTGTGATGCCTCTATTATTTACAAATTTGAAAATAAAATCTTTGAAATTTACAAATTTGTAAATTTTTGAACTGGTTTTTAGGGTGTTAGTAGAGAGCTTTTTCTTGGTATTATACTTGCTGTTTAATCCTTCTTTTTCTGATACATTGGGATCTTACAGCATCGATTTTGGAGGTTGTTGAAGTATGTTTGTTTCTCGGGCACACAACATGTTGTTACTCAAGCGTAGTTTGACTTGGCTCGTTTTGTTCTTCTTTTTATTTCAAGAAGTGGGGCGTGCTCAACTCACGGGTGGCACTCAATCTGTTCAACCTTATAACCCGAATACTTCTTTAATCGAACAGACTTTTATTGAACAAGACCAATTTAAAAATCTCGAATCAAGAGAGCTTTATTTAAATAACCGAACTGAAACTCTTAACCAAATCCAACTCGATTCTACCCTTCAAAACCAGCTTTTAATTGAGCAACAATCTCAGCTTTTGCGCAATGTCATGGAGGTCCAAAAGCTCAATCAGCAGCAGACCAGTCAAGAGTTGCAAACCCAAGCAGCCCAAATCCAGAGCCGGATGGACTCAGCAGGGGAACGCTATATCTTGTATGGCGATGGAAAAAAAGTCACGTTTAAAGCTGGCCGAACCCTTCGCATAGAAAATGAGCAAGTGCCTGATAAATTGGGCAATGTTTCTACCCGAGATACCTTGGATATGCAGTATAACGATCAAGGTGAATTGGTTAGCTATGACCAAAAGACCACAGACTCTTCAGGCCAGTTGACCACCGTGCAGTGGCGCCAAGGAAGCTATTGGACTTCAGGTGACCAGCAACTCGATTTTCGAAAAGTGGCAGGCAAGCTTTCGGGTTATATCGAAACAATCAGTGAGCCAACAGGCCGAGTTTCAACCCGCACCTGGCAAGACCTTCATTATTATACAGAAACAGATGAGCAAGCTAATTCAACGCATGTGGCAGGCCAGCTTGCTCAATACCGAGTTGAAACTGTGGGCAATGACGCGCCTGCTGCAATCCAAGTAACAGAACTGAGCAATGCACAATATGAGCGCCGGGCTGCAACCCAAACCACTTTTGACCAAGATGAAGAAGAAGACATTCTTTTAGTGTCGTTTCATGAAAAATCAACCTCACTTGGGGTGAGCACAGAACGTGATTTTTTCAATGCTCAATATAATGAACATGAGCAACTGGTTAGTTATGACGAAACGAGCATCACCCTAGGGGTGAGCAGCACAAAGCAATGGCGTAATGGAAGCTACAATGACCTCGGTCAGTTAACTGGTTTTCGTGAAACAACTGAAACAGGTGGCATCACTACGGTGCGTGAGTTTAAAAATGCTCAATACAATGTTTTGGGGCAGCTGACTTCATACACAGAAGTGGTTGAAACCCAAGGAATCACTCGCGTGACTCAATTTGATGGGGCGAGCTATGATCAATTTGGCCGGCTTGCTTCTTTTAAAAATGAGATCACAGAAAATGGCCTCACCTTCACACAAGAGCGAAGTGGCATTGAATACAATGATCTTGGGTTGATCACAGGTTACTTAGATGTGGTGGAACGAGAAGGGGTGATTACTGAAACCCAACGTTCTAATATTACTTACGACG
>JAJCYG010000038.1 GCA_029263055.1 Actinomycetes bacterium | reverse complement strand
CTGCTGATAACCGGCACCAACTATGAGAGCTATTTCGAGGGCGCTCAGTTCGTGCATTTCCTGCTCGGTCCAGCCACGGTCGCCCTGGCCATTCCGCTTTACCGCCAACTGGAGACGGTTAAGCAGTCTGCAACAGCACTTCTGGTGAGTGTTGGTTTGGGTTCACTGACGGCGGCCCTGACGGCTGTGCTTCTTGTCAGGTTTCTCGGCGGGTCAAACACCACCATGATCTCAATCGCGCCCAAGTCGGTTACGGCGCCCGTCGCCATGGGTATCTCCGAGCAATTGGGCGGCCTGCCATCGCTGACGGCTGTGCTTGTGGTCATGACCGGGATTTTCGGAGCGGTGTTCGGCCCGCCGCTTCTCGATCTGCTGCGTATTTGTGACTGGCGTGCAAGGGGCCTGGCCATCGGCACTGCGAGCCATGGCATCGGCACCGCGCGCGCCTTGCAGGTGAACGAGGTGGCGGGGGCCTTTTCCGGCCTTGCCATGGGATTGAACGCCGTGGCGACGGCATTTCTGCTGCCGCTCATATGGCGCATCTTTTTCTAGGGCGCAGGCCTAGACCGGCGTCAGCAGCGGCTTTCCGGCAAAATGCGCGGCCAGATTGTCCACCACAAGCTGGGACATGGCGCCGCGTGTTTCGACCGTGGCGCTTGCGCAATGGGGCTGCAGATCGACATTGTCGAGGGTGAAGAAGGCCTCATCGATTTTCGGCTCGTTCTCGAATACATCAAGTGCAGCTCCTGCGATTTTGTTCTGCTGCAGGAACTCGATCAGGACCGGTTCGTCGACAACCGAGCCACGCGAGATATTGACCAGATACCCCTCCGGCCCAAGCGCTTCCAGAACCTCCCTGGAGACGAGATTGCGCGTTTGATCGCCGCCCGGACAGGCGAGCATCAGCACGTCGTTCTCCCTGGCGAGCGTGACAGGATCGTCAAAGTAAGGAATGGAGATATCCGCCTGCTTGCGGCGGCCATGATAGGCAATCTTCATCTCAAACGCCTTGGCGCGCGCCGCGATGGCCTTGCCGATGCGGCCAAAACCGATGATGCCCATCTTCTTACCCGTAACCGTCGTGGTCAGCTCCATGGGGCCTTCGTCTCTCCACCGGCCCTCGCGCACATATCGCTCGCCGCGCGAAAATCCGCGCAGGGTGGCGAAGGTGAGCGCCATGGCAAGATCGGCGACGTCATTGGTCAGCACGTCTGGCGTGTTTGTGACGGGGATGGAGCGCCCCCGGCAGCTTTCAACGTCGATGGCGTCATACCCCACGCTGCCCACGGCGACGATCTCCAGATTAGGCATTTTCTCCAGCATTTCCCTGGTGAAGCCTCTGAAACCCATGGTGACCACGCCGCGGATTTTTGACCCCACGTCATCAAGCATAGCGTCACGGTCGTCTGCCTCGTCGTAGCGGTGCAGGGTGTAGGTTTCCTCGAGAACTTTCATCTGCGCGGGCCGGGTGGGCACGACAACAAGGATATCGGGTTTCGTCACCATTTTATAAGTTCCATTTATGGGTATGCCGTAAACCGGCTGAAGGTGGAGACTGCCATGAAGCAGGCTCAACTATACCGCGCCTTTGGTGTCATGAAAATCCATTCCGGGGCTTCATCCAGTCCTGTAACCATTTATCCCCAACACCGCTTGTAACCGGACCCGCACCGCAGTAGGAGAAAGATGCCTTGTCACGGAGACATCTATGACCGCAAAAATTCTCATTGCTCCATCCATTCTTTCCGCCGATTTCGCGAATCTCGGCGAGGAAGTGCGCGCCATCGACGAGGCCGGGTGCGACTGGGTGCATGTAGATGTGATGGACGGGCATTTCGTACCCAATCTCACCTTCGGTCCCTGCGTGGTGGAGGCGATCCGCCCGCATACGAAAAAAGTGCTGGATGTGCATCTGATGATCGATCCGGCGGCGCCTTATCTCGAAGCCTTCGCCAAGGCCGGGTCCGACATCATCACGGTACACGCGGAAGCCGACAAACATCTCGACCGCTCCCTGCAGGTGATCAGGGGGCTGGGCAAAAAGGCCGGTGTGTCGCTCAATCCGGCGACCAGCGAGAGCACAATCGAGCATGTGCTCGACAAATTGGACCTCATACTCGTCATGACCGTCAATCCGGGTTTCGGCGGGCAGAAATTCATCGAGGCGCAGTGTGAGAAAATTGCGCGGCTCCGAGCCATGATCGGTGACCGGCCTATCGATCTCGAGGTCGATGGTGGTGTGAATCCCGATACGGCGCCGCTAGTTTCCCATGCGGGCGCCAATGTGCTGGTGGCGGGGTCGGCAGTTTTCGGCGATGGAGATTATGCGGACAATATTTCCGAGATCCGCAATGCGGCAACGTCGGTCCAATAGGGCCGGCGTGCATACGGCATGACCTGGCCCCGCGCCATTCTCTTCGATCTGGACGGGACACTTGCAGACAGTGCGCCTGATATAGCCGATGCCCTGAATGTGCTTCTGCAAGAGCAGGGGATGCCGGAATTCTCGCTCGAGG
>JAJCYG010000037.1 GCA_029263055.1 Actinomycetes bacterium | reverse complement strand
ATATGCAGGTCTAGCATAAAGGCAATTAAGGCTCGTTCTAACAAAGCCCCTTTTCCTTTATAAACAGGAAATCCACTTCCAGAAATTTTGGTTCCGCGCGGCAGATCTAAAATATCGAGTTTTTCACCCAATTCCCAATGCGGGGCTGGTTTGAAGTCAAATTTTGGGGCTTTCCCCCACTCTTTGACGATTTCATTGGCTGATTCTCCCCCTACAGGGGTTGATTCATGAGGGTTATTTGGGATAGCATGCCAAATAAGCTCTATTTTTTGACTTAAACCACCCACTTTTTTATCAATCTCAGTTGTTTTTTGGGACAACGACTTCATTTCTTTGAATATTGCGGAAGGATCCTCCCCTTTTGCCTTCATTTTCCCCACTTCTTTGGAAACTTTGTTTTGTTCAGCTTTAAGGGATTCGGTTTCGGTGAGGAGAGCACGCCGTTCTTGGTCGAGCTGGAGCAGCTCATCCACTTTAGAATGGTCTTTTTCTTGGTTACGGGCTGTTAAGGCCTGCTTCACCACATCTGGATTCTCTCGAATAAACTTAATATCTAACATAGCAGGGATATGCTACCGCACCCCCTCTAAAAAATCAACGGTGTAAACCAATAGCCTGTGGATAACGGGGCCTGACCCCGGGTTGTGGATAACTTTGGTTAGGGGATGAGGCGGGTTAGAGATAAGGGGGTTTGGATGCCGCGGAGTTGGGTGGATTGGGTTTCTTGTTTTAGGGGCTGATCTTTGAGCCACTCTTGAATGTCTGGGTCTTGCATCACTTGTTCAGTTACCACCACATCTCCACCCTGACTCTCTTTTTCTAAACGGGAACCAATGTTGGTGGTAGAACCAAAGTAGTCGATTCTGCTATTCGCATTAACAGCAATTAAAGGACCGGTGTGCACACCCATTTTGATCTCAAATTGAGATTGATTGTTTTCATTAAATGCAGGGAGACCTTTTTGAATTTCAATAGCAGCTTGTAACGCTTCAACCGTTGTGAAGAAAACAGCAAAGACCGCATCACCGATTGTTTTGACTAACACACCGTTATATTTTTCTAAGACTTCATTAATAAAAGAAAAATGAGAACGAACTAAATGATACGCTTTAGCATCCCCTGTCTCTTGATAAAAGGCGGTTGACCCTTTTAAGTCAGTAAACATCACAGATAAGTTACGCACGGCAATCTCTTCGCCCGGTGATAAAACTTCTGAGGAGAATAGATCTCTAAAACGAGTTAACGACGTCACAAATGCAGCTGTGGCTGCTTGGTCGCGCCAGCGGTCATCTTCGATTTGGATCAAGCATTCTCGATCTAATTGATTGTTTAAACTTAACTGGATTGAAGAACCTATTATAGATTTTGAAACCGTGACGCCCTCATCACCTACTTTAAGTTGAAGGTCTTTATCTTCTAGTTCTTCACTCACGCTAAATTCTGTTTCACCTTTGCCAAATAAGATTGCTTTCCATCGGGTGGCAGGCAACGTCAAATCTAAAGACCGCTGTTCATTAGGCTGCAGAATAAACTGCGCAAAGATTTTCCCTTTACTCCCAGGATTACCCACACAATAAACATCTGCTTTCGCAGCACGAATCGCCTGATTCACATCAAACCGAACCTCAACTGAACGGTCAAATTCGGTATCGTACTTAATCTGACACCCCTCACAATGCAAATCTTGCTCAAGCTGCTTTAATGTTGTGTGCTGGGTTGTGGGCACCTTACACGTAGGACACATGACCGCCCATTTCAGATCAAGCACTCCCACACGGGCACAACAGAGCAAAAACTGAAGCACAGCCCGACGATCTTCACCCCAGTTATCAGCTAACTCAAATGGACGCATGCCCAAGACTTCGTTGTCAAAACCATGTTTGATAAATTTAAACAACAACTCACTCAACGACTGGTACTCAGGATACTCGTCTAAAACAGCTTTAACTCGCTGCTTATAAATAGATTCTTTAATTGGGAATTCTTTAGGTTGAGGCAAAAGAGAGCCTTGGTTTTTCTTAGCATACTCATTTAAATGAGCCACCACTCTTTTAAAATCACGATTTATTTTTTTGCCTAAAATCGACTTCAGTAAAAGCCAATAAAACCAGTTTTTTGGAGCCACATCAACACAAACACGCACGCTGGTTTTATTTTCTTTAGGCTCGAGTAACAACTTCATATGGATTTCTTTCATCGGCCCATTATGAAAACGTCTTACATCTGAAAAATAATTCTCACGCACCCACTCAAAAGGAATTTCACTCCAATTTAAAGTCATGCCCATTGATTTAGTTTGAGCTTCCAAAATTGGAATCGCACTTTTTTCTTTTGCTTTAGAATATTTAACAGGCGGAAGTCCCATGCTTTGGTTCAATTTATCGGTATGTGAAAAAACATCCCAAGCCACATCTACAGAGGTTTGGACAAAGTATTTGAATTCAAAAGAGAGTTTTTTCATAGCCAGTATTATAGGCTGGTTTGGATTTGAGTTAAATGACTCAATTTTTGGCGCATTAAAGGATGGTACATCCAACCAGATATAGTTGCTGATTGAACATCCTCTAAATGAGAGGTGGCATCTGAATAAAAGGAAATCCAACCGGGCTTTAGGTCTACATCGATTTCTTGCGGTAAAAAAAGGTTTTCTTCCAGGTTTTCAAAAGCAGGATCTAACTCTTCTGGAATAAGAAGACGCACATCTAAAAGGTCTGCCCAATTAATGAGAAACTGACTCACGATATGAATATAATCATAAGAGTTTGATGTTTTGATGGGACTGACAACTAAAAGTGTTTTTGAGCTTGGATCTAAGTAAGTCACCAAACGGGCCAATGGCTTTTCTGATTTTTCAGGATTGCGAATATAAACCACAGAAAGGTAAGGATGAACTAAGTGGGCAGACACATACTCTTGGTGACTCCCACAATTAAGATCAAAACAACTATTACCTAATTTTGGCCATCCAAGATGCATGATTTCAATGGGATCAGTCTCAACATAAATCTCAGCCTCAAGAACAGGTGCTTCATCGGTAGGACTAAAAGCATCGTCGCCATGGCGCTCTAATAAATGTTCAATTTCTTGAATATCAAATTGAATCAATTCACCTAGTTCATAAGCTTCTCCGTTCAGATTATTTTTATCAAACCACTCTTTAAGCATTGTTAAAAGAGTTCGTTGCTCTTCAGGTGAAGGATTTTTCTTTTTTGTTACACGCTTCATAATATCAAGCAAGCTCTGAACTTTTGAGCTTCGGCCTAAAAGAGAGCCTAGACGCCACAACTTTTTAGTCATTTCAAACCAATGACTTGATCGTCTTTTTTCTGCAAGACTTAGACCACTGATAAACACTATGTCTCGAAGCGGCTCTGGGCGCTTAAGCGCATATCCGTCTTCATCTAAAAAACGAGCGGCTGCTTTTAAAAGGCTCTTGACTTTTTTAAACTGGACAAATTTTTCATAAAAACGCGCAATAGCATCTTCACGGCTAGAACCATAAACACGCTCTCTAAAATAGGTTCGTAACACCTTATTAAGGGGATTATTTTTGTGTTGCAGGTTTTTATCTCTGGCAACATAGAGCAACACATTAAGCTCTTTTTGCTCTGGACTATTCCACTTATTACTTTTTTTAGAAAAGTGAAAGACATCTGAAACTTTGTCCACAATTAATCGAGAAAATTCAGCCGCTTCTTGCTGCAATAACTTCCTTATTTTAGAAGGAGGAAGATCCTGATTATTTGGCTCTAAAAAAAGAGTTAAAGCTTTACGTGTCTGTTTTTCTAATCCAAGCGTAACCAAAGCCTCTTTATTTCTCGAATAAAAGAAGAGAATGTCACGCACACTTCCCCAGTAGTAACGAACATCATTTCTTTTTGTTAATTTTTGAGACCATTTTGAATAACCCAGAATCGCTTCATAAAGAAGAGTATCTCTCTCTTTTAAAACCTTAATAAAAGGGATCACATCTTGAAATGCAGGGGGCCTTTTTGTTTTTCTAATCATCTCTGAAAACAGCACAGGCAATCCGGCATTTTCTAAAGAGAAATCAATCAATATCAATGCTAATAAATCTTTAGGAGCCACTCTTTTCTTAGGAAGAACAGCATCGTGGCCTCTTTTTTTGAAATAATTTAAATAAATCTCTATGCCCTCATCAAAAGAGAGCCCTGTCTCTTTCTCTTGTAAAACAATCAAGAACAAATCGACTAAGTCATTTAAGAGATCATCATTATTTATAAAACCAGGCTCTTCTAAACCTAAAAGCAACGCATTGACAACAAACTCCCAAGGTGAGGAAAAACCTTTTCCACGCAGCGTCTTAAAAAAAGCGAGCCTTGAATAAGCTAAATGCGGAAGCACATCCGAGAAAAGAGATTTTTTTGAATCAGGATAGCGTTGGACCAACTCTTCAACAAGCGTCTCTTGTGGGATAAAACTAAAAGAGCCATCAAAGAACGCTGTTAAAACCATAGCAGAATAACTTGCTGTCATACGGATTTCAGGCTCAGGACGATTTAAAAAAGTTTTCCATAAGGGAATCCAATATTGCTGAAGTGCTGTTCCTGTCTCATCAATACCTAAAAGAAAATCAGCAAAGGCATCTAAGGATTCAGCGGCATTAACAACAAGCGGGCCACTATCCTCAGGGCTTAAAATAGTCTTGTAAAAGGGGAGTATTTGTTTTTGAACAAAACCATAAAGGCTCAAGTCAACATGTTGACTTGAAGCAATCATCCGGCCTAGAGCTTTGACAATCCCTTGCTTTACATACATGTCTCCTTGTGAATAAGTCTCTGTTGCTTTTTTAAACCATTTTAAAAACAACATTTTTGGGGCTTCAGACAAGCCAATCTCTTCAACAACAAAACCCAAACTTTGCGCCGCATGAACCCGTATAGCTGGATCAGCACTTTTTAAAAACTGCTCCCAAATACCGATCCAATCTCGTTCTAACTGGACTCCTGTTGGATCAAAACGAAAAAGAGCTTTTCCATATTCAGCTAAAGCTCTTGCCCCTTCTAATTGATCACGGGCAGACGAATTTTCTAAGAAATACTTAAACATCACCAGTGGTTCTGAAAGAATCTCTTCACCATAGATGTCTTGTTTCTCCATTACAGCCAAAAAAGCCCCAAACGACGCAACAATATAAAAATCATTTTCAGTACTTTTATTCAATCTAGAATAAACAGCATAAGCACGATCAAATAAAGCTACTTTTTTTTCTCCTAAATAATTCAACGCCTTGTAATACACTGAAAGATAAGGGCCCACATAGTCGAGAAAATCTTGATCCCCACGTTCTAATTTTTCCTCAAAGAAAGCAGTCCATTTATTTAGAAGAAAAAGATTGTCCTCCATTAGGCTGGGACTCTCTTCTAACATTTCTCGGATAGACATCAAAGAGCGGACAGTATGATGAGGACTTCGACGATAAGCCATTTCATAATACCCTGTCCATTGCCTCCAAAGGTTCTCCTTCTTCTCATCAGATAGATCAGATAAAAAAATGCCTTCTAAAATAGTTGAGAGCCCAATCGTAGCCCCCTCTTGCAAGTAAGCATTTTTAGAACGTAGCAGCCCCAGAAATGTCTCTTGCCAAGACAAGATCAAGCTGGCATCTTCATCAGGATAAATCAAAAAGTAGCGAGCAAAACCAGAAAAAGAAATAGCGACCTCCCGCTCTACCTCATCCTCTTTACTATTTTTTTGTTCTTCAAAATAAGTCATCCATTTTGTTAAGTGTGTTCTTTTATCAGAAGTATAAAAGCTTAGGTGTCCTAAAGAATCGAATAGTTTAATTAAGAGACCTTTTTGCTCAAAACCAACTAAACGGGGTGCGTTCTCATATAAGTCAAAGGCTAAAGGAAGGAAAATATCGAGAAAATCAGCAGAAGGTTCTAATTGAGATAAAAGCCTTTGAAAAGCTGCCAGAGTTGCAATAGAAACAGCTTCATTTTCTGAAGAAAAACCTTCCTCTAAAATAGGATAAATTGTGTTTAAAAAGAGCGTTCCGGTTGGGTCTTGTTCCATAAGAGCTAGAGAAATAGGAACAAGCTGGCGCATCACATCAACAACAGAATTTTTAGGTTCTCCTCGAATCGAACGCCCCACAGCCTCATCAAAAGAGGGAAACCAAAATATTTTTAACAATAAATCAACCGGTCGAATAGCAATCAGCTTTGCCACCAAAGGACCTATCGCATCAATGGCACCAATTCGAATTTCTTCATCATCATGGTGCAACGCAAGCAAAAACTCCCCTAAAAAGTAACTTTCTTGCGCCTCTTGCTTAATTGTAAAATCTTTTATCTCTTCTCCTGGAACAGGGAGATAAAGAGAGGTGAGCAATGAAGGAAAACGAGTTTTCGGAGCCATCAATTGATTCAATGGGCCTGAAATCGAAGAAAAACTTATACTTAAAACTAAGGCTACAGCAATAAAACGTCGCATCTACATCTCTTTCCTAGACAAATATTTAAGGCAATACAATACCACATAAAAGCCTGTTTTGTCAAGAGACAAAAGAGAGATTAAACGCCTTTAGAAGAAGGGGTTACAACCATTAAAGGTGTTTTTTGAGGAAGCGGCTCAATACTAAGGGATAAGAAGGGTCGAGTTGGCCATGTTCTGCATTGCGAGAATAGAACTCTGCATGTGGATTATTTTTCAACGCTTCTTGCAAAAGCTGACTCTGAGAAAAAGGGATAACAGAGTCTGACTTACCATGGCTGATCAAAATCGGGATTTGAGTTTTTGATGCGGCATCAATAGGAGAAACAGCATTTAATGAAACTCCTATCACCACTCGGCTCCAAAGATCGGTTAAAAAAATGAGGGGAACTTTAAATGCTTTTAACGGTGTATACAATTCACCTGCCATTAAATCGAGGCGCGCGTAAGCAGAATCACTCGCCACCACATCAATCTCATCGGTCTGGTCTAAACTCATTAACGCAACCGCCCCTCCCATTGAAAAACCAACCACCCCAATTTTATTCATCCCAATCTGCTTCATATAAGTCACC